>NZ_VCKW01000557.1 GCF_005889715.1 Actinomadura soli | reverse complement strand
CGGGCACGACCACGTCGAAGGGGTGGGCGGGGTCGGCGCCGTCGCCGACCGCCCGGGTCCAGTGGCCTGGGTCGATGCGGGCCTGCCGCAGGCAGCGGTCGGTGTCCAGGATGATGTGGCCGGCGCGGCGGGGTCCGGTGTAGATCTGGGCGAAGCCGGCGGTGTGGGAGCAGCCGTCGGCGCTGTGGACGCGGAAGCAGAACACCACGCTGGGGTCGCGGTCGGGTGCGGCCGCGACCGAACCTGACCCTGCCGGCAGCCCGGTGATCGCAGTGTCCAGGCGCGGGATGCGGCGGGCGTTGCCGAGCCAGGCGTGCGCCCAGTTCCGCTCACCGGCGATGCCGAGTGGGGCCGGGTCATCGCGATCGCCGGTCCCTCTGGTGGGGTCGGCGGCCGAGTGCCCATCATCGGGGAGGCCGGCGGTGGAAGGTGCCGCTCTGGAGGCCGGAGCGTGGGATGGGAGGTTCAGGTGCGGGTACCAGGCGTCCAGCAGGCTGGTGTAGCTCTGGCACGGTGAGCCGGGGAACAGGGGAGTGGGGACACCGACGGTGTCGGCGGCCAGGTGCGCCTTGCGGATCAGGATGTCCATGATCGGCAGGATGGTGTCGAGGTGGTCGGACGGCAGCATGGTCCAGCAGGTCACCCTGGCGTGCAGACTCCCGACCCGGTCCAGGCGGCCGACGCGTTGCCCGAGCCGTTGCGGATTCCAGGACAGGTCGTAGTTGACGCACAGCGCGGCCTGCTGCAGGTTGACGCCCTCGGAGAATTTGTCGGTGCAGATCAGCACGTCATAGCGGTCGGCGGCGGCGGGCAGGGTCGCTTCGGTGACCGCGGTGACGGCGGTGGCGGGAGCGAACCCGGCCAGCATCTGCTGTGCCGCTGTCCAGGAGGGTTCGGGGCGTTGGCCCAGCGTCGCGATGCGGCCGCGGAGCGCGGCGAACCGGCGGTCGGTGCGGGTGAGGCGCTGCAGCCAGCGCCCGAGATCATGGGTGGTCTCGCGGGCGGTGGCGAACACCACGATCTTGGGGCCGCGCGGGTCGGCGAGCGCCTGGAGCAGCAGGCCCGCCAGCGCGTCCTTCTTGGGGTCGGTGTCGATGACGGCGCGGGCGCGGTCGGCCAGCCGTTGCAGGATGTCGGCGTCGCGCCGCAGGTCGGCGCGCAGCGCCGCCTGGTCGTACCCGGTCGCCGGCTCGGCGGCGGCCCTGCCGGATCGGGCAGGGCCGGCCCCGGGCAGCAGGTCGTCCAAAGCGTCGTCGGTGTCCTGGTCACCGTCCCACAGCGCGGCCACCCGCGCCGGGACCCGGGCGCGGTGCGCGGGCACGGCACCGACCACGCCGTTGTCCAGGTCGATCAGCGACCGGCGCGCGGCGTCGGCCATCCGCTGCGCCGTCGCGGCCAACGCCGCGGGCGAGGACTCCAGCCGTTTGCACAGCAGTGCCCGCAACAGCCCCGTCAGCGGCACCGCCC
>NZ_VCKW01000556.1 GCF_005889715.1 Actinomadura soli | reverse complement strand
CCCCCGGCACCGGGCGGGTGCCCCCGACCCTCTCTCGCCGCCCCAGGGCGGCCGCGCTGACCAGACGGAGGTGTGCCGTGCGACGTCTCGTCTCCCGGTACTCGAAGCTTCTGCGGTTTTCCACGGTGTTGTCCCTGCCCGCCACGCTCGCGCTGATGATCGTCGCGGCCGTGGCGGGGTCGCCCGGCTGGTTCCTCGGCGCCGCGGCCGCCTGCTACGTGGCCGAGCCGGTCGTCCGCCGGCTGCTGCCCGACGCGGACCGCCCGCTGCGGTGGGGCGAGCTGAGCCCCGGCGCGCGGCTGCTGATCCGGCAGGGCGCGTTCGTGCTGCTGCTCGTCCAGGCCGGGGGCGTCGGGGACGGGACGGTCTGGACCGCCGCCATCGGCCTCTTCGTCCTCGACTGGCTGCGCGCAGGAGCGCTGGTCGGCGCGGCCACCATCCGCCGCGCCAACACGATCCCGTACGCCACCCGCAACCTCGGCGAGGGCGAGCCCACGTTCCCCAGGGCCGAACCCGCGTGGCACGTGCGCCTGATGACCCTGGTCGAGGGCTACGCCGACGCGCTCCCCCTCCTGCTCGGCGCGGCCGGCCTGCTGGCGGACGTCCCGGAACTGCTGATCGCCGGGCTGCTGGGCGCGGCGGCGGGCACGCTGGGGTCCTGCGCCGCGCAGGTCCCCTACCTGCGGCAGATGCGCCGCCTGCTCAACGGCAAGCGCACCGGACGCGACGTGCAGCGCCGCGTGAGCGCGTACGAGCCCGAGGTCGTCCTGTACTTCACCGGCATGGCCGTGAACGCCTACCAGGCCAACATGTGGCTGGAGACGATGGAGCGGCTGAACCGCAGGGCGATGGTCCTCGTCCGTACGCCGGAGGTCGTGGCCGCGCTGGCTCCGACACGGCTGCCGGTCGTGTGCGTCTCGCGGGCCGAGGACGTCATGAACTTCGACTGGTCGACCGTCCGCGTCGCGCTCTACACCGGCAACACGGGCAAGAACCTCCACCTGCTCCGCGAGCCGGCCATCAAGCACGTGTTCATCGGCCACGGCGACAGCGACAAGGACTCCAGCTCCAACCCGGTCAGCAAGGTCTTCGACGAGGTGTGGGTCGCGGGCCCCGCCGGACGCGACCGCTACCGCAACTCCGACGCGGGCGTCCGCGACGAGGCGATCGTCGAGGTCGGACGGCCGCAGCTCACGGGCATCGCCGCGGGACCGACCGGCAACGAGGTGCCGACCGTCCTGTACGCCCCGACCTGGGAGGGCTGGGACAGCGAGCACAGCTACTGCTCGCTGCTCACGATGGGCGTGAAGATCGTCAGCGCGCTGCTGGACGAGCGCCTGGGCCTGCGCGTCATCTACCGCCCGCACCCGTACACCGGCACCCGGATGGCGGCCGCCGCGGCCGCGCACAAGCGGATCATCGGCATGATCGAGGAAGCGAACAGGGCTCTTGCGGGGGGTGTGGGGGG
>NZ_VCKW01000555.1 GCF_005889715.1 Actinomadura soli | reverse complement strand
GTACTGGCTCGCCACCACCCCCACCACCGACGCGACCCACCTCGGCCTCACACCCGTCAACCACCCACTTCTCGGCGGCATGACAAGGCTCGCCGACGGTGACGGTCTGCTCCTTTCCGGCCGGCTCTCGGCACGCACCCACCCCTGGCTCGCTCAACACCTCATCGCAGGCTCCGCGCTACTGCCCGGTTCCGCCCTGGTGGACCTGGCCATCGCTGCGGGCGACCGGGCCGGTCTCGGTGTTCTGCGCGAACTCGTCCTGGCGAAGCCGCTGCATCTTCCCGACGAGGGCATCCGGGTGCAGCTCACCGTGGGGACCCCGGACGACTCTGGGGAGTGCTCCGTCACCATTCACTCGCACCGGGACACGGCCGCCGACGGCCCGCCAGGGGACGAAGGCGAATGGACGCTGCACGCTTCGGGCGTTCTCTCTAATGCTGACCGCCCAGGACCGGTTGAGCAGGGTGTTTGGCCTCCGCCTGGTGCGCGGCCTTTGGCGCACGAGGGTTTGTATGAGCGGTTGACCGATCTGGGCTACGACTACGGTTCGGCTTTTCGAGGGTTGCAGGCCGTTTGGGAGTCGGGCACGGATCTGTATGCCGAGGTGGCGCTTCCGGAGGAGTTGCATGAGCAGGCCGCCGAATACGGCATCCATCCCGCCCTTTTGGACGCCGCTCTGCACGCGCTGTTGCTCGACGCCGCAGACACGCCCGACGAGCTGCGCCTGCCGTTCTCTTACGACGGCGTCGCCCTCCACGCCTGGGGCGCCACCCGGCTACGCGTCCACCTGTCCACCAAGAACAACAGCGTCGCCCTGACCGCCACCGACCCGACCGGGCAACCAGTACTGTCCGTCGACTCGGTGACGATGCGGTCCGTCACGGCCGACCGCATCACCACACGCGCCGCGGCTCCCGACGGCCTGTACCGCCTGGTCTGGCAGCCAATCCAGACCACCGATTCAACCCCCGCTGGTCGATGGGCGGTACTGGGCAGCCAAGTCGCGGGGCTCACCGCCGTCCCGTATCAGGACCTCGATGCCTTGGACGCGGCCTTGGCCGCTGGTGATCCGGCCCCCAATGTGCTGGTGCTGCCCTACCGCACCGCCGACGAACAGCTCGACGCCGCCGCAGCGACTCGGAACGCGGTCCGCGAAATGCTCGAGACAGTGCAACGGGCACTGGCCGATGAACGGCTGGGAGCGGCAACGTTCCTGCTCCTCACCAACAGCGCGGTCGGTGTGATGCCCGGCGAAGACGTCGAGGACCTGCCTGCAGCGGCGGTGCATGGTCTGATGCGCACCGCCGCCAGTGAACACCCTGGCCGGTTCGCGCTCCTGGACATCCACGGCGACCACCCCGCAGGCGCCATCGACACAGCCGCCGCGACCGCCCTGTCCCACCAACTCCCAGTGGCGCTGCGCGACGCCACCCTGTACGGCCCCCACCTGACCCGCACTCCCAGCCCCCACCACAC
>NZ_VCKW01000554.1 GCF_005889715.1 Actinomadura soli | reverse complement strand
ACGGCGGCGAGCCCGAGGCGGTCGCCGTCCTCGGCGAGCGCGTCGTCGCCGTGGGCGCGCGGCGCGACCTGCGCGACCGGTTCCCCGGCGCCGAGGACGTCGACCTCGGCGACGGCGTGATGCTGCCCGGGCTGGACGACGCGCACGCCCACCCCTCGGTGCTGGCCGACGGCGGCCTGTACGTGGACCTGGCGCCGACCGTGACCGGCAGCGCCGAGCAGGTGCGGCGGGCGCTGGCCGACCGGGCGGCCGTCACGCCCGAGGGCGAATGGGTGGTCGGCCACAACTTCGACGTCTCCCGCACCCAGGACGGCCGCAGCGTCGACCGGACGCTGCTCGACCGGATCTCCGAGCGGCATCCCGTGCTGATCATCCACTACTCCTACCACGGCGCCGTCGCCAACTCCCGGGCGCTGGCCGCCGCCGGCTACGCCGAGGACACGCCCGACCCGGTCGGCGGCGAGCTGGTGCGCGGCAGTGCCGCCGACGGCGGGCGGCTGACGGGCGTCCTGTACGAGCGGGCCTGGATGGAGGGCTACCTCGGGCACGGCTCGCGGCCCCCGCTCGTCCCGCAGCCGACGATGCAGGCGCGGATCGAGTCGCTGCGCCGGATGCTCACCCGGATGAACTCGGCCGGGATCACCTCGGTGACCGACGCGATGGTGCACCCCGCCGACTGGGCGCTCTACCAGGCCGCGCGCGACGCGGGCGCACTGACCGCGCGGGTCGGGATGCTGCTGTGGTACGAGTTCTTCGAGCCGGCGCGGGCGCTCGGCATGCGCACCGGGTTCGGCGACACGATGCTGCGCTTCAACGGCGTGAAGATGATGACCGACGGCGCGGTCTCCGGCGGCACCTGCCTGTGCCGGACGCCCTACCGGGGCGCGCTCGGCGAGCGCACCGCCGGCATCCAGGTCATGCCGGACGAGGAGATCGCCGAGGTCGTCCACCGGGTGCACGCGGCGGGCAGCCGCCTGGCGGTCCACGCCAACGGCGACCTGGCGATCTCCAAGGTCCTGGACGCGCTGGACGCCGCCATCGCCGCCACTCCCCCGCGCCCCGGCCAGACGCACCGCATCGAGCACTGCTCGGTCGTCGATCCCGGGCTGGTGGAGCGGATCCGCGCGCTGGGCGTGATCCCGGTGCCCTTCGGCGCGTTCATCTCCTACCACGGCCGCAATCTCGTCGGCCACTACGGGCAAGAGCGCGCCGCCCGGATCAGCCCGCACCGCACCTTCCGCGACGCGGGGATCACCGTGGCCGGCTCGTCCGACTACCCGTGCGGGCCGCTGGAACCGCTGTACGCGCTGCAGTCGATGACCACACGGCGCGCCCAGGACGGCACCGTGCTCGGCCAGGACGAGCGGCTCACCCCCTACGAGGCGCTGGAGGTCTACACGGCCGGGTCGGCGGCGGCGTCCGGCGACCAGGACGACAAGGGCCGGATCACCGTGGGCCGCCTGGCCGACTTCACCGT
>NZ_VCKW01000553.1 GCF_005889715.1 Actinomadura soli | reverse complement strand
GTGCGGGGCGGGCCGGGGAGCCGTTCGGTGTGCGTCACCTCGCCGTCCGCGGCGAAGATCACCAACCCTTCGGAGCGGCGCGCCCGCATCTCCTCGTCGATGGTCTGCTCGATCGCGCGGAGCATGGCCTTCGGGGCGTGCTGGGCCTCCAGGTCCGCGCGAAGCGCCCGCCACCGCAGCTCGACGGCCTTGGACGCGTCCTCGGTGGTCCGGGTGAGGTCGGCGTACACCGACGCGAAGGGGCCCGGACGTTGGTACAGCGTTTTGAGGAATGACAGATCCATGGGGTGGCCCTACCCGCCGTATATGGGGCAAACGTAAAGAATGGGGCGTCTGGGACGTCATCCTCCGCTGCCGCCGCGGCCCCGCGCGGGCGGGCCGCGGCCGGTCCGAGCGGGGCGACCGCGTTCGTGGTCAGTGGCCGCGCAGCGCGCTGATCAGCTCGGACTTGTTCATCGACGACCGTCCCTCGATGCCGATCTCGCGGGCCCGCTTCAGCAGCTCTTCCTTCGTCCAGTCGGTGTACGGCGGGTTCTTGCCGCCCTTGCGGCCGACCTTCTTCCTGCCCTGGCCCGCCGACGCGTTGGCGATCCGCGCGGCCTTCTCCTTGCTCTCGCCCTGGTCGCGGAGCCGCTGGTACATCTTCTCGTCCTTGATCTGTGCTCTAGGCATATCGGACAGGTACCCGGCACGCGCGGTCCACACATCGGCGACAATGGCACGCGGGAAGGGGATTCGTGCGCATCGGCATCCTGGGCCCGCTCGACGTGCGGGACGAGGCCGCGCGGCCCGTCGAGGTCGGCGGCCGGCGGCTGCGCGCCCTGCTGGTGCGGCTCGCGGCCGAGGCGGGCCGGCCGGTGTCCGCCGACCGGCTGCTGGACGACCTGTGGGACGGCGCGCCGCCCGCGGGCGGAGGCAACGCGCTGCAGGCGCTGGTCTCACGGCTGCGCGGCGTCGCCGGACGCGACCTGGTCGAGCACGGCCCGGCCGGCTACCGGCTCGGCATCGACCCGGCGCAGGTGGACGCGGTCGCGTTCGAGCGCGGCGTCGCGGCGGCCCGCGGGGAGGACGACCCGGCCCGGCGGGCGGACCGGCTCCGCGAGGCGCTCGCGCTGTGGCGCGGTCCCGCGCTCGCCGACGTCGCCGACGCCGCGTTCGCCGCCGCGCCGATCGCACGGCTGGACGAGCTGCGGCTCGCCGCCGTCGAAGACCGCGTGGACGCCGAGCTCGCCGCCGGACGGCCCGCCCCGCCGGTCGCCGACCTCGAACCGCTCGCCGCCGACCCGTTGCGCGAACGGCTCCGCGCGCACCTCATGCGCGCCCTGTACGCGGCGGGACGGCAGGCCGACGCCCTGGAGGTCTTCGAGGAGACGCGCCGCGCCCTCGCCGACCGGCTCGGCGTCGACCCGTCCCCGGAACTGTCCGCCGTCCACCTGGAGATCCTGCGCCACGACGCCGCGGCCGCCGAGCCGCCGTCCCGCCC
>NZ_VCKW01000055.1 GCF_005889715.1 Actinomadura soli | reverse complement strand
GAACCGGAGTGCCCACCACCAACACGCGCCGCCTCGCGGCCGCCCTCGCCGCCGCGGCGCTCGGCCTCACCGCGGCCTGCACCGCCGGCGGCGACGGGTCCGACGAGGGCCCGAAGTCCGACGAGAAGCAGACCATCGAGGTCTGGCACGGCTGGAGCGCCGCGCACGAGGTGAAGGCCTTCCAGGACGCCGTCGCCGGCTTCAACAAGGCCCACCCCAACATCACCGTCAAACTCGTGACCGGCGTCACCGACGAGCGCATCACCAACGCGATCCGCGGCGGGAACCCGCCCGACGTGGTGTCGTCCTTCACCACCGACAGCGTCGGGCAGTGGTGCAAGAGCGGCGCCTGGCAGAACCTCAAGCCCTACATCGACAAGTCCAAGGTCGACCTGAACCAGTTCCCGCAGGCGGTGCGCAAGTACACCGAGTACCAGGGCGTCCGCTGCGCGATGCCGCTGCTGGCCGACGCCTACGGGCTCTACTACAACAAGGACCTGATGAAGGGCGAGCAGCCGCCCAAGACGATGAGCCAGCTGACCGCGCTGGCCAAGAAGCTCACCGTCCGCGACCCGGACGGGACCATCAAGGTCGCCGGGTTCATGCCGTCCGCGCAGTACTACGAGCACCAGGTCCAGCACCTCGCCCCGCCGTTCGGGGTCAAGTGGCTGACCGACGATGGCAAGGCCAACTTCTCCAAGGACCCCGCCTTCCAGGCGTACCTGAAGTGGAACAAGGAGCTCATCGACTGGTACGGCTACGACAACGTCAAGAAGTTCCTGCGCTCGCTGGGCCAGGAGTTCGAGGCGGCCAACCCCTTCCAGAAGGGGAAGGTGGCGATGGCCATCGACGGTGAGTGGCGCACCAAGTTCATCGAGAAGGAGGCGCCCAAGCTCAACTACGACACCGCGGCCTCCCCGGTCGCCGACGACAAGGTGTCGACGTACGGCAGCGGCTTCATCGCCGGCACCGTCATCGGCATCCCGCGCGGCGCCAAGCACGCCCAGGCCAGCTGGGAGTTCGTCCGCTACCTCACCACCGACACCGCCGCGCTGGTGACGCTGTCCAACGGGCTCGGCAACGTGCCGTCCACCATCCCTGCGCTGTCGTCGACCGACCTGAAGCTGACGCCGCAGTTCAAGACGTTCCTGGACGTGTTCAAGCACCCCGCCAGCACCACCACGCCGCCGACGCCGAACGGCAACGACTACATCGTGCGGTTCCAGAAGTTCGTCCAGGACGACTGGGAGACCGGCAAGGTCAAGGACCTCGGCCCGGCGCTCACCAAGCTCGACGGCGAGGTCGACAACGCGCTCAAACTCGCCGGAGGCTGACCTGTGGCCCTCGGTTCCCTGCGCCTGCCGTTCACCGGCGGCACGCGGACCGGGACGGCGGCGGCGCGTGCGCGCCGCCGCCGCCGGCTCCGCGTCCTGGCGTTCCTGTCCCCCTGGCTGGCCGGGTTCGCGCTGTTCTTCGCCTACCCGCTGGCCGCGACCATCTACTTCTCCTTCACCCGCTACAACCTGTTCACGCTGGAGTACGTCGGCTGGGACAACTACGCCTACCTGCTGGAGGACGGCCAGGCGTGGAAGGCGATGCGGAACACGCTGTGGCTGGTGGCGGTGCTCGTCCCGCTGCGGCTGCTGTTCGGCCTCGGCGTCGCGCAGCTCCTCACCAGGATCAAGGCGGGCGGGGGCGTGCTGCGCTCCATCTTCTACCTGCCGTACCTGATCCCGCCGGTGTCGGCCACGGTCGCGTTCGTGTTCCTGATGAACCCCGGCACCGGCCCGTTCCCGACGATCCTCGACCGGCTCGGCATCACGCTGCCCGACTTCTTCAACGAGGCCGCCTGGGCCAAGCCCGGGCTGACCCTGCTCGGCATCTGGGCCGTCGGCGACATCATGATCATCATGCTGGCGGCGCTGCTGAACGTGCCGCGGTCGCTGTACGAGGCGGCCGCCATCGACGGCGCGGGGGCCTGGTCCCGGTTCCGGCACATCACGCTGCCGACCGTGTCCCCCGTCCTGGCGTTCTGCGCCGTCACCGGCGTCATCGAGACGCTGCAGTACTTCACACAGGCGATGGTGGCGGGGAAGGTCGCGTCCGGGCGCGCCGACCTGCCCGGCACCCAGTACCAGCCCGGCTATCCGGGCGACTCCACGCTCACCTTCCCCCAATGGCTGTATGACCAGGGGTTCCGGCAGTTCAACATGGGCTACGCCTGCGTCCTGGCGCTGATGATGTTCGCCATGGCGATGGTGTTCACGCTCTTCCTGCTCCGCCAGTTCAAGGCGTTCGCGGGCGAGGAGGCGTCATGAGGTCGGGAGGCAGGACGCGGCGGGCGCTGATGTGGGTCGCCGTGCACGCGACCGCCGTCGCGGTCGCGCTGATGTTCCTCGCGCCGCTGGTGTTCATCGCGCTGACCGCGGTGATGAGCGACCGGCAGGCGCTCAGCGACGACCTGTGGCCGCGCGAGTGGCACTTCGGGAACTTCGTGGACGTGTTCAGCGGCGACATGGTCCGCTGGACGGTCAACAGCACCGTCTACGCGGGCCTGTCGACGGTGTTCATGCTGGTGTCGAGCGTCCCGGTGGCGTACGCGCTGGCCCGGTTCCGGTTCCGCGGCCGCAACGTCGCGCTGGTCGTGGTGATCTCGGCGATGATGCTGCCGCCGCAGGTCACGATGGTGCCGCTGTACATCGTGTGGGCCCGGCTCGACCTGACCGGCACGCTGTGGCCGCTGATCATCCCGCAGCTGTTCGGCGACGCGTTCTCCATCTTCCTGCTGCGCCAGTTCCTGGTGACGATCCCCCGCGAGTACGCCGACGCCGCCCGGGTGGACGGCTGCGGGGAGTTCCGCACGATGCTGCAGGTCGTCCTGCCGATGGCGAAGCCGGCGCTGGCCGCGGTCGCGCTGTTCCAGTTCTTCTACTGCTGGAACGACTACTTCCGGCCGCTCGTCTACGCCGACCCCGACCACTGGACCCTCGCGATCGGCGTCGCCACGTTCCGCGCGGCGCACGAGGTCGAGTGGAACCTCACGATGGCGGCGACGCTGCTGACGATCCTGCCGGTGCTGATCGTGTTCTTCCTCGCCCAGCGGGTGTTCATCCAGGGTGTGACCTTGACGGGAGTGAAGGGTTGAAGCTGACTGTCATCGGGGGTGGGTCGACCTACACCCCGGAACTGGTCGACGGGCTCGCGCGGGCGCACGCCGCGCTGCCGGTGTCGGAGCTGGTGCTGCACGACCCGGACGCCGAGCGCCTCGACCTCGTCGGCGGCATCGCCGCGCGGATGCTGCGGCGCGCCGGGCATCCCGCGACGGTGACGACCACCGCCGACCTCGACAAGGCGGTCGCGGACGCGACGGTCGTGCTGCTGCAGCTGCGCGTCGGCGGCCAGGCCGCCCGGCACGTGGACGAGACGCTCCCCCTCGAATGCGGGTGCGTCGGGCAGGAGACGATCGGGGCGGGCGGGCTCGCCAAGGCGCTGCGGACCGTCCCGGTCGTCCTCGACATCGCCGCCCGCGTCGCCGAACTCGCCCCCAGCGCGTGGATCGTGGACTTCACCAACCCGGTCGGCATCGTCACCCGCGCCTTGCTGGACGCGGGGCACCGCACGGTCGGGCTGTGCAACGTCGCGATCGGGTTCCAGCGCCGCGCGGCCGGGCTGCTGGACGTCCCGCCCGACCGGGTGAGCCTCGGCCACGCCGGGCTCAACCACCTCACCTGGGTGCGGTCGGTGCTGCTGGACGGCCAGGAGGTCCTGCCGCGCCTGCTCGACGGCCACCTCGGCGCCCTCGCCGAGATCTCCGGGCTGCCCGCGCCGTTCGTGCGGGGCCTCGGCGCCGTCCCGTCGTACTACCTGCGCTACTTCTACGAGCACGACCGCGTGGTCGAGGAGCAGCGCGGCGCGCCGTCGCGGGCCGAGCAGGTCGCCGCGCTCGAACGCGACCTGCTCGGCCTCTACGCCGACCCGACCCTCGACACCAAGCCCGCCCAGCTGGACAAGCGCGGCGGCGCGTTCTACTCCGAGGCCGCCGTGCAGCTCGTCACGTCGCTGCTGACGGGACGCGGCGACGCGCAGGTGGTGAACGTCCGCAACCACGGCACGCTGCCGTTCCTGGACGACCAGGCGGTCGTGGAGGTGCCGGCGCGGATCACCGCGTCGGGGGCGGTGCCGCTGCCCGTCCCGCCGGTGGAGCCGCTGTTCGCCGGGCTGATCGCGCACGTGTCGGCCTACGAGGAGCTGGCGCTGGACGCGGCGCTGCGCGGCGGCGTCGACCGCGTCGCCGCGGCGCTGCTCGCGCACCCGCTGATCGGCCAGGCGGACGTCGCCGAACGCCTCGCCCGCGACCTGGTGGCCGCCAACCGCGACCACCTCCCCTGGGCCGTGTGATGGCCGCTCCCGCGAACACGCCGGGGGGCGTGCTGGTCGCCGTCGACGGCGGCAACAGCAAGACCGACGCGGCCGTCCTCGGCGACGGCGGGGAACTGCTGGCCACCGTCCGCGGCGACGGGTTCCGCCCCCAGGTCGACGGCCTGGACACCGCGCTCGACGCGCTGTCGGCCGTCATCGACGCCGCGCTGCGCCGCGCGGGCGCGCTGCCGGGCGACGTCGCCCACCTCGCCGCCTACATGGCCAACGTGGACCTGCCGGGCGAGGAGGAGCGCCTGGAGAAGCTGCTGCTCGGCCGGGGCGCCGCCGCGAGCGTCGCGGTCGGCAACGACACGTTCGCGCTGCTGCGCAGCGCCGTCACCGCCGGGTGGGGCGTCGCCGTCGTGTGCGGTGCGGGCATCAACTGCGCGGGTGTCGGGCCCGACGGCCGCACCGCCCGGTTCCCGTCCCTCGGGCCCCACACCGGCGACTGGGGCGGCGGCGCCTCGCTCGGCCGCTCGGCGCTGTGGCACGGCATCCGCGGCGAGGACGGCCGCGGCCCCGGCACGGCGCTGACCGCCGCCGTCGCCGCCCACTTCGGCGTCCGGCGCGCCATCGACGTCGGTCTCGGGATCCATCTCGGCGAGCTCGACGAGGGGCGCCTCACCGGCCTCGCGCCCGTCCTGTTCGACGTCGCCGAGGCGGGCGACGCGGTGGCCGGCGAGGTCGTGGCGCGGCTCGCGGACGAGGTCGCGCTGCTCGGGTCGGTGGCGCTGCGCCGGCTCGGGCTGCTGGACGAGCCCGCCGACGTCGTCCTCGGCGGCGGCGTCCTCGCGGCACGCCGCCCCCTGCTCATGGAGGCCGTCGCCGCCCGCTACGCCGAGGTCGCCCCGCACGCCCGGCTGCTCGTCCCCGAAGACCCCCCGCTGCTCGGCGCCGCGCTGCTCGCCCTGGACCACGTCACCGCCCCGACCGCCGCCCACGACACCCTCCGCGCCGCCTTCCGCCGGCGCTGAACCCAGGGGGCGGGCCCGATCACAGTGGGGGGCGGCGTGCCTCCCACGGGGTGCTGAGGACGACCGTCGTGCGCGTCGCGACGTTCGCGGCGGCGCGGATCTTCTGCAGCAGGTCCTCCAGCTCGTTCGGGGACGCGACGCGCACCTTGAGGATGTAGCTCTCGTCCCCGGCCACCGAGTGGCACGCCTCGATCGCCTGGAGATGGGCCAGCCGGTCGGGCGCGTCGTCCGGCGCGGCCGGGTCGATCGGCTTGATCGAGACGAACGCGGTGAGCGGCAGCCCGATCTGCGTGCTGTCGAGCTGGGCGGCGAACCCGGTGATGGCGCCGCGCTTCTGCAGCCGGCGCACGCGCTGGTGCACGGCCGACACCGAAAGGCCGGTCTCCTTGGCCAGGTCGGTGAAGCTCATCCGCCCGTCGCCGGCCAGCAACCCCAGAATGTGACGATCGATCTCCTCCACGCGGGAAATCTAGCGTGCCGCGGGCGGTGCCCGGGCCCGTCCGCGCGCACGGATCGCCTCAATCGGCGGGGTTTCCGCGCCGCCGGCGGCGCTGGGCGCGCGGCGGGCCGCAGCTGCCGCGCACGACGAGCTCGGTCGGCAGCAGCACCGGCCCTCCCCTGCCGCGCCGGGCGGGCTCGCGCAGCACCAGCTCGCAGGCGCGGTAGCCGATGTCGCGTGCGGGGCGGGCGACGGCGGTCAGCGGCGGGTCGCACAGCTCCGCCCACGCCACGTCGTCGACCATCGCGATGGACACATCGGCGGGCACCCGCAGGTCCAGCTCGCGGGCCACGAGCACGGCGGCCTCGCCGAGCAGGTGCCCGGCGGCCAGGACGGCGGTGACGTCGCCGCGTCGCTGCAGGAGCCCGGCGGCGGCCGCGTAGGCGGCGTCGCGGGCCGGGCGGGCGGCGACGACGAGGTCCTCCTCGACGGGCACGCCGAGCTGGGCGAGGGTGGCGCGGAAGGCGCGCTCCCGGACCCGGGGCGGGCCGCCGGGGACGGCGCCGAGGAAGGCGATGCGGCGGTGCCCGAGCCCCGCGAGGTACTCGGTGACGGCCCGGACGCCGCCCGCGTCGTCGGCGAGGACGGACGGCACGTCCGGCACGTCCGGCGGCCCCGGCAGGACGCGGCCCGCGAACACGACGCTGGAGCACACCCGGGCGGCGCCCCGCCAGTCGGCCTCGTCGCCGGCGGGCATGGCGATGACACCGTCCACCCGCTGCTCGGCGAGCCGCTCGACGATCTCGGCCTCGCGGGCCGGGTCGCCGCCCGCGGCGTCCACGATGACGTGCTCGCCGAGCGTGCGGGCGCAGGCCAGCACGCCGGCGACCAGCTCGGCGCAGAACGGGTCGGTGACGTCGGGGACGATCAGCCCGATGCCGCCGCTGCGCCGCAGCTTGAGCCCGCGGCCGAGGGCGCTCGGACGGTAGTCCAGCGCGCGGGCGGCGGCGAGCACGCGGTCCCGGGTGGCGGGGCTGACCGAGCCCGTCCCGGAGAACACGCGCGACACGGTGGCGATGCCGACGCCCGCCGACGCCGCCACGTCCTTGACCGTCGACGGCCGCCTGTCCGTCATAACCGAATGGTCCCTTCTGCAGGCTTTAGATCATCTTCTCACGATCATCCCTCGCATGGAAACGTTTCCATGGGGTTTACTCCACATATTGAGCAAAACCCCTGTTCGTCAGGGGGTAATGGAAACGTTTCCACAAGGGGGTTCCGGATGGCCAGGATCGTGCTGGACCGGGTCGACAAGGTGTACTCCGGCGGCGTCAAGGCCGTGGACGGCCTCGACCTGGAGATCCGCGACGGCGAGTTCATGGTGCTGGTCGGCCCGTCCGGCTGCGGCAAGTCCACCGCGCTGCGGATGATCGCCGGGCTGGAGGAGATCAGCGGCGGGAAGATCTCCATCGGCGAGCAGGTCGTCAACGACCTCGCGCCCAAGGACCGCGACATCGCGATGGTCTTCCAGAACTACGCCCTCTACCCGCACATGACCGTCGAGCAGAACCTCGCGTTCGGGCTCAAGCTGCGCGGCACGCCGAAGGCGGAGATCAAGCAGAAGGTCCGCGAGGCGGCCAAGATGCTCGGGCTCGAGCAGTTCCTGTCCCGCAAGCCCGCCGCGCTGTCGGGCGGGCAGCGCCAGCGCGTCGCGATGGGCCGCGCGATCGTCCGGCAGCCGCAGGCGTTCCTGATGGACGAGCCGCTGTCCAACCTGGACGCCAAGCTCCGCGTGTCCATGCGCGCCTCCCTCAGCCAGCTGCACGAGCGGCTCGGCGTCACCACCGTGTACGTCACCCACGACCAGGTCGAGGCGATGACGCTCGGGACGCGGGTCTGCGTGCTGCGCGAGGGGCGGCTGCAGCAGGTCGACACGCCGCAGCGGCTGTTCGACAACCCGGTCAACCTGTTCGTGGCGGGCTTCATCGGCTCCCCGGCGATGAACTTCGTCCTCGCCGACCTCACCTCCGGCAACGGCGGCGTGCAGGTCTCCTTCGCCGGGTACACGCTGCCGGTCCCGGCGTCCGTCCTGAACGAGAAGGCCGGCCTGCAGAACTACATCGGCCGCCAGATCATCCTGGGCATCCGGCCCTCCGACTTCGAGGACGCCGCGCACGCCAGCCCCGAGTGGGCGCCGATGGCGGTGCGCAGCAGCGTGACCGAGGAGCTCGGCAGCGAGATCAACGTGATCTTCACGATCGACGCGCCGCCGGTCGAGCACAAGGACACCGCCGACCTCGCCGAGGACGCCGCCGAGGGCGACGGCGACATGGCGATCCCGCTGACCGACAACCGGGCGCTGTGGACGGCCCGCGTCAACTCCCGCTCGCGCGTGCGCCCGGGACAGCACGTGGAGCTCGGCGTCGACACCCGCCGGCTGCACTTCTTCGACCCGTCCAGCGGCCTGGCGATCGGGCACCCCGACACCGTCCGGCGGGCCCCCGGCCCGCAGGACACGGTGACCGACCTCCACAAGGCGGGCTAGCCCAGGGGGCGTGTCTGCCCAGGGGGGCGACCCCCTGGAACCCCCGTCAGGCACGGCGGGTGCGAGCCGCCGGGTCAGTCGACGATGACCAGGCCGTGCCCGGTGACGTTCATCGGCTCGTGGCCGTCCTCGGTGCACACGACGATGTCCTCGATGCGGGCGCCGTGCGGCCCGGGGTAGATGCCCGGCTCGATCGAGAACGCCATGCCCGGCTCCAGCGGCTCCAGGTTGCCCGCCACGATGTAGGGGTCCTCGTGCGACTCCAGGCCGATGCCGTGGCCGGTGCGGTGGAAGAAGTCCGCGGCGTGCCCGGCGGCGGCGATGACGTCGCGCGCCGCCGCGTCCACCGCCTCGGGCGTGACCCCGGGGCGGACGGCCGCGCACGACGCCCGCTGCGCCTCCTCCAGCACCTCGAAGTACGCGCGGTACTCCGCGGGCGGCTCCCCGACGCAGTAGTTGCGCGTGGAGTCCGAGCAGTAGCCGCTCGGCATCGTCCCGCCGATGTCGACCACGACCGGCTCGCCCGGGCGGATGACGCGGTCGGTCGGCTCGGCGTGCGGGTTGGCGCCGTTCGGGCCCGACCCGACGATGACGAAGTCGACCTGCGCGTGCCCCTCGGCGGTGATCGCGTCGGCGATGTCGCGGGCGACCTCCCGCTCGGTGCGGCCCGCCGTCAGCATGCCGGGCACGCGGCGGTGAACCCGGTCGATCGCCGCGCCCGCCTCGCGCAGCGCCGCCACCTCCGCCGGGCTCTTGCGCATCCGCAGCTCACGCAGCACTCCCCCGGCCGCGACCTGCTCTGCGGCGGGCATCGCGGCGCGGAACCGCAGCGCCATCACCGCCCACATCCGGTCGGCGACGCCCACCGTGCTCAGGTCGCCGGGGACCCGGCGCGCGACCAGGGCGTACGGGTCGTCGGTCTCGTCCCAGGGCACCAGCTCCACGCCGAGGGACCCGGCGGGCGACGCCTGCGCCGCGGGCAGCTCCAGCCGCGGGACGACCAGGAACGCCTCGCCGCCGGCCGGCACCACCAGGCAGGTGAGCCGCTCCAGCTGCTTGGCGTCGTACCCGGTGACGTACCGCAGGTCGGGGCCGGGCGTCAGCAGCACCGCCCCCAGCCCCGCCTTCGCCGCCGCGTCCCGCACCAGGCCGAGGCGCTCACGCGGATACAACTCCGTTGTCACACCCGTCTCCATTCTCCGATCTTCACTGCGGTACCAGGATCGCAGGCGGACGGGGGTGCCGCCGCCCCGGCCCGCCTGCGCCCCGGCGTCGGACGGGCATGGCACGATGTGGCGCATGAGCGGGCTGATGCTGCTGGACACGCCGTCGTTGTACTTCCGCGCCTTCTTCGGGGTGCCCGAGTCGGTCACCGCCCCGGACGGGACGCCGGTGAACGCCGTCCGCGGCCTCATCGACATGATCGCGCGGCTCGTCCAGGACCGCGGGCCCGAGCGGCTCGTCTGCTGCATGGACGCCGACTGGCGGCCCGCGTTCCGGGTGGCGGCGCTGCCGTCCTACAAGGCGCACCGGGTGGCCGACGAGGGCGGCGGCGACCAGACGCCCGACGCGCTGGAGGCGCAGCTCCCGATCATCGACGCGGTGCTGGACGCGTTCGGGCTGGCACGCGCGGGCGTCCCCGGGTACGAGGCCGACGACGTCATCGGGACCCTGGCGGTCCGGGGCGCGGCGGACGGCCCGGTCGACATCGTGACCGGCGACCGCGACCTGTTCCAGCTGGTGGACGACGGCGGCCCGGTCGCCGTCCTGTACACGGCCCGGGGCATCAGGAACCTTCAGGTGATGGGCGAGAAGGAGATCGCGGCCAAGTACGGCATCCCCGGCCGCGGCTACGGCGACTACGCGACGCTGCGCGGCGACCCGAGCGACGGCCTGCCCGGCGTCCCCGGCGTCGGCGACAAGACCGCCGCCGCGCTCGTCACCCGGTTCGGGTCCGTCGCGGGGATCCTCGCCGCGCTCGACGCCGGCACCGACGAGGGGTTCCCGGCGGGCGCGCGGCGCCGCATGGAGGCCGCGCGCGAGTACCTCGCCGCCGCCGAGACGGTCGTGCGGGTCGTCACCGACATCGACGCGCCGGAGCTGGCGACGCTGGACGACCGGCTCCCCGCCGGCGCCCGCGACCCGGAGGCGCTCGTCGCGCTGGCCGACCGGTGGAACCTCGCGAGCCCCGTCAACCGGCTGCTGAACGCCCTTTCCCGCTGACCGGCGCCCTGACCGCGGCTGTCGATCGTCGCTGCAATTTTCGTCAAAAGTGTCAGATGACGCAGACAGGCCGTCCTCCCGCGTGCAGCATCCTGCCCAGTGAGGGGTTCTCATTGGGATGAAGGCAGTGCACCGCCGCGCGACGGGCGATGACGCCCGTCCGGGCGGCGGCCGCATGAGCGACCGGTACCCGCGGCACTGGGCCTCACCGCCCCACTCCCCCCATCTGCCGTGGGTACCGGTTCACCCGACCCCACGAACCGGAGACGCGGACCCGTGACCGAGCACGTGCCGACCGACCGTCCGCCGACCGACCGCCCGCCGACCGACCGCCCGGCGTCCGCCCGCCCGCCGGCGGCGGCGACCTCCCGCGGCGGTCATGCCGCCGGCCCCGGCGACGCCTTCTGGGACGCGCTGGACGCCCCGGAGCGCGCGGCGCTCCGGGCGGTCGCGCGGCCGCGCAAGTACGCGCCGCGGACGCCGCTGTGCTACCAGGGCGACGACTCCGACCACATCATCATCATCGAGTCGGGCTGGGCGAAGGTGACGTCCGCGAGCGAGGACGGCCGGGAGGTGGTCCTCGCCGTGCGCGGGCCGGGCGACCTGGTGTGCGAGAGCGCGGTGCTCGGCCGCCGGGAGCGGTCGGCGACCGTGGCGGCGCTCAGCCCGCTGCGCGCGCTGGTCGTGCCCGCCGCCCGGTTCACCGGCTTCCTGGACGCCCACCCGGGCGTGTGGCGGCTGGTCAGCGGCACGTTCGTGCGCCGGCTCGACGACGCCGACCGCAGGCTGCAGGCGCACGTGTCCGCGCACGGCGCGCGGCGGCTGGCGATCCTGCTGACCGAGCTCGCGGAGGTGTCGGCCCGGCACGCACCGCCGGGCGCCGGCGGCGGGATCGTGATCGGCCCGCCGCTGTCCCAGGAGGAGCTCGGCAGCTGGATGGACGCCTCGCGCGAGACGGTCGCCCGCGCGCTCGGCGCGCTGCGGGCCGAGGGCCTCGTCGTCACCGGCCGCCGCAAGATCACCGTGGTGGACGTGGGGGGGCTGCGGGAGTTCGCGCGGACGCCGGAGCGTCCGCCGGCCACCGCCTTTACAATGTAGATCACGACCGTAATCCGGTTTTCGTCCCGTACGCTCGTGCTGTGCCGCGCCGACCGCTGCGACTGCGTACCGCGGAGGCCGACGCCGAGATCCGCGCGGGCCTGGACCGGATCCGCGCCGAGTACTCGGTGCCCGGCCCGTTCCCGCCCGCCGTCCTCACCGAGGCCGCCGGGCCCGCGTGCCACCCCGACGGCCGCGCCGACCTGCGCGGGCTCCCGTTCTTCACCCTCGACCCGCCCGGCTCCCTCGACCTCGACCAGGCGATGCACCTGGAGCGGCGCGGGTCCGGCCACCGGGTCCGGTACGCGATCGCCGACATGGCCGGGTTCGTGCGGCCGGGCAGCGCCCTGGACGCCGAGGCGCGCTCCCGCGGCGTCACGCTCTACCTGCCCGACACCAACGCGCCCCTGCACCCGCGCCCGCTGTCGGAGAACGCCGCGAGCCTGCTGCCCGGACGCGACCGCCCGGCCGTGGCGTGGACGATCGACATCGACGACGCCGGGCGGATCACCGACGTGGACGTGCGGCGCGCCCTCGTCCGCAGCCGCGACAAGCTCGACTACGCGGGCGCCCGGCACGACGACGGCGACCCCCGGATCGCGCTGCTCGGCGAGATCGGCGAGCGGCTCATCGCGGCGGAGGCGGCGCGCGGCGGCGTCAGCCTCCCGCTGCCCGAGCAGGAGGTCGTGCACGCGGGCGGCGGCTGGGCGCTGAAGCTGCGCGGCGACCTCGCGACCGAGGCGTGGAACGCGCAGATCTCGCTGCTGACCGGCAGGGCGGCGGCCCGGCTGATGCTGGACGGCGGCGTCGGGCTGCTGCGCACGATGCCGCCCGCGCCGCCCGAGGCGGTGGCGCGGGTCAGGCTCGCCGCCGGCGCGCTCGGCGTCGCCTGGCCCGGGGACTCCTCGTACGGCGACATCGTCCGCGCGCTCGACCCGTCCCTGCCGCGGCACGCCGCGTTCCTGCACGACGCGGCGGGGCTGATGCGCGGCGCCGGGTACACCGCGTTCGACGGCTCACCGCCGGGCCAGGCCGGCCACGCCGCCGTCGCGGCCCCGTACGCGCACGTCACGGCGCCGATCCGGCGGCTGGCCGACCGGTACGCCACCGAGGTGTGCCTGGCGCTCGCGGCGGGGCGGCCCGTCCCCGGCTGGGCCCGCGAGGCGCTGCCGGAGCTGCCGGAGGTGATGCAGCGGGCGCTGCGCCGCGCCGCCGACGTCGACCGCGCCTGCGTCGACCTCGTCGAGGCGCTGCTGCTGCGCGACCACGTCGGGGACGTCTTCGACGCGGTGGTGGTGGACGTGAGCGCCGACCGGTCCGGCGGGCGCGTCCAGCTGGTGGCGCCGCCGGTGTTCGGCCGCTGCGACGGCGACGGGCTGCCGCTC
Organism: Actinomadura soli; assembly: GCF_005889715.1. Lineage (GTDB taxonomy): Bacteria > Actinomycetota > Actinomycetes > Streptosporangiales > Streptosporangiaceae > Spirillospora > Spirillospora soli. The sequence goes on along the minus strand of NZ_VCKW01000055.1, from coordinate 24,840 downwards.
GGCGAGCAGGTCAGGGTGCGGCTGGAGGAGGCCGACCCGGCGCGCCGCCGCGTCCGCTTCTCCCGCGCGGCCTGACGGCCCCCGCCGCGCCGGGCCCGCGGCTCAGGCGGCGCTGGGGCGGATGCTCCGGCCGAGTTCGTCGGTGACGGCGGCGTTGAGGCGGTAGGCGGCCTTGACCTCGTCGATGACGCGGTCCTGCTCGGCGGCGTCCCACGGCGCGGCGTCCAGGAGCTCGCGGTAGCGGTCCTTGTAGGCCTTGGGCTTGCCGGGGAAGCGGTAGAAGCGGACGCCGTCGTCGCCCGCCGCGAGGTCGAGGTTCTTGCGGACCTGCCTGCCGATGTACTGCCCGCCGGACAGGTCGCCCAGGTAGCGGGTGTAGTGGTGGGCGACGAAGCCGGCCGGCCAGTCGAAGCACGCCTCGCGGAGCCGGTCGCAGTACCGCGCGGTGGCCTCGCCGGGCTCGATCCTGGCGCGCCAGCGCGGGCCGTAGAAGTAGGCGAGGTCGGCCTCCAGCGCGTCGCGGCGGCGCAGGCCGGGAAGGTCGAACGGGCCGGCGACCGGGTCGGACGCCATCCGGTCGGCGGCCTCCTCCAGGAGGTCGTAGACGGGGTGGAGCTGCGCCACCAGCACCGCGTACTCGTCGCGCGCGAGGCGGCCCTCGACGAGCGCGCTCATGTAGGCGGAGGTCTCGTTGTCCCCGTGGTCGCTCCAGGTGGCGGCCCGCAGCCGCGCGGAGAACGCCTCGTCCGTGCCCGTGCCGTCCATTTCCGGCCCTCCTCGACTCCAGAGACTTAGGCTAGCCTTACCTAATTCTGTTGGGAAGGTGCGGCGGTGAGGTTTCCGACGTGACGTCGGTTACTTTACCGACATGGCGTCGGGAACGTCCAGTCGCCGCCGGGCGGCCGAACGGCGGGCTCAGCCGCTCAGTGCGGCGCGGGCCTCCTCGGTCATGCGGACGACCTCCCGGCGCACCTGCGGGCGTTCGGTGAGCCGCTCGCTGAACGGGATCCGGACCGGCTGCTCGGCGCCGCCGTCCATGACGGCGAAGTCGATGCCGTCGGCGTCCATGCCGGTCATCCGGGCCGCGGTCGCGCCGGGCCGGCCGGCGAGCGCCCGGCAGATCGTGAGGCAGTCGGCCGCGTGGTCCTCGTTCATGTGGCGCATGATCTGCCGGACGACGTCGTCCGTGAAGGGGCCCGCGTCGGTCATGAAGGGTCCTTTCCCAGAAATGTGGGTTTTACGGACAGGCCCTTTGCGGGCCCCGGAGGGCGTGAGCCTACCCCGCCTCCGCCGGGCCCGCCCCGTTAGGGGACGCGGGCGGGCTCCTGCCCGGCCAGCCAGGCGACGATGCCCTCGACGGCGTCGCGGCACGTCCCGCAGCCGGTGCCCGCCCTGGTCTCGCGCGCGACGTCTGCGGCGGTGCGGGCGCCGCGCTCCCAGCAGGCGCGGATCCGGCCCTTGCTGACGTCGTTGCAGTGGCAGACGGTGGCCGCTTCCGGCATCCGGAGCGGCTCGCCGGCCGGGGCGGGGGCGTCGAGGCCCGGGAACAGGAGGCCGAGGCGCTCGGCGGGCAGCGGGCCGGCGCGGTCGTAGAGCTGGGTGAGGGTCCCGGCGGCGGAGGTCTCGCCGAGCAGGATCGCGCCGATCAGCCGCCCGTCCCGGATGACCGCCTTCTTGTAGGTGCCGCGCGCCGCGTCCGTGAACCGGACGATCTCCACGCCGGCGTCGTCGTCGCCGAAGTGCGTCTCGCCCATCGACGCCAGCTCGATGCCGGCGGCCTTGAGCCGGGTGATCTGCCGGGCGCCGGTGAAGCGGGCGGCGGGGTCGGTGCCGGCGAGCAGCCCGGCGAGCACGCCCGCCTGCTCCCAGGCGGGCGCGACCAGCCCGTACACCTCGTCGCGGTGCTCGGAGCACTCGCCGATGGCGCGGACGGACGGGTCGGTGACCGAGCGCAGCTCGTCGTCCACGATGACGCCGCGGCCGACGGCGAGGCCCGCGTCCCGGGCGAGCGCCGTCTTGGGCCGGACGCCGCACGACAGCACGACCAGGTCGGTATCGGCGGTCTCCGTCCCGCCGCCGGGGAGGGCCAGCTCGACGCCGGTGACGGCGCCGCGCGCGGACGTGCGCAGCCCGGTGACGCGGGCCTGGAGGCGGGTGGCGATGCCGAGGGCGGCCAGCGTCCGGGCCAGGAACTTCCCGGCGGCGCGGTCGAGCTGGCGTTCCATGAGGTGCCCGGCCTGGTGCAGGACGGTCACGTCCAGGCCGCGGCCCGCGAGCCCGCGCGCGGCCTCGATGCCGAGCAGGCCGCCGCCGACCACGACCGCGCGGCGCGCCGACTCGGCGAGGACGGAGATGCGGCGGCAGTCGTCCAGGGTGCGGAACACCAGCGCGCCGTCGGGGAGCCCGTCGCGCAGGCCGGGCAGGGGCGGGACGAACGCGGCGCTGCCGGTCGCGAGGACGAGCGTCCCGTAGGGGGTGTCGGTCCCGTCGGACGCGTGGACGGTCTTCGCCGCGCGGTCCACGCGGGTGACCTCGACGCCGAGCCTGGCGTCGACGCCGTGCGAGGCGTACCAGGCGGCGTCGACCAGGCCGATGTGCTCGGGCCGTGTCACCCCGGCGAGGACGTTCGACAGCAGCACCCGGTTGTAGGGGCGCTGCGGCTCCGCGCCGAACACCGTGACGGGCGTCGCGGCGTCGCGGGCCCGCAGCTCACCGACCAGGCGGGATCCGGCCATGCCGTTGCCGACCACGACGATGCCCGCCGTGCCCGCGGGGCTCACCGCTTCACCTCCAGCGGGAGGGGCTTGATCTGGTCGCGCTCGATCCCGAAGCCGATGCTCGGGTCCGGGGTCCGCGGGGCGTTGACGAACGAGACGAACCGGCGGAGCCGGTCGGGGTCGTCCAGGGTGCCGCGCCATTCGTCGGAGTAGGCGGCGACATGGCGGGCCATGGCGGCGTCGAGGTCGGCGCAGATGCCGAGGCGGTCGTCGACGATGACCTCGCGGAGGCGGTCGAGACCGCCGTCGAGCGACTCCAGCCAGGTCGCGGTGCGCTGCAGCCGGTCGGCGGTGCGGATGTAGTACATCAGGAACCGGTCGATCAGGGTGATCAGCTCGTCGTCGCCGAGGCCGGTGGCGAACAGGTCGGCGTGCCGGGGCCGCATGCCGCCGTTCCCGGCGAGGTAGAGGTTCCAGCCGTCCTCGGTGGCGATGACGCCGAAGTCCTTGCTCTGCGCCTCGGCGCATTCGCGGGCGCATCCGGACACGGCGGACTTCAGCTTGTGCGGGGCGCGCAGCCCCCGGTACCGCAGTTCGAGGCGGATCGCCATGGCCGTCGAGTCCTGGACGCCGTAGCGGCACCACGCGGACCCGACACACGACTTCACCGTCCGCAGCGCCTTGCCGTAGGCGTGCCCGGACTCGAACCCGGCGGCCACGAGCCGCCGCCAGATCTCGGGGAGCTGCTCGACGCGGGCGCCGAACAGGTCGATCCGCTGCCCGCCGGTGATCTTGGTGTAGAGGCCGAAGTCGCGGGCGACCTCGCCGATCGCGATGAGCCCGGCGGGGGTGATCTCGCCGCCGGGGACGCGCGGCACCACCGAGTACGTGCCGTTCTTCTGCAGGTTCGCCAGGAAGTGGTCGTTGGTGTCCTGCAGCGCGGCCTGCTCGCCCGCCAGGACGTGCCCGTTGCCGAGGCTCGCCAGGATGGACGCGACGGCGGGCTTGCAGATGTCGCAGCCGCGGCCCGTCCCGTGCTCCTCGATGAGCCGGGTGAAGCTCGTGATCCGCTCCGTCCGGACGATGTCGAACAGCTCGGCGCGGCTGTGGCCGAAGTGCTCGCAGAGGGCCGTGCCGACCTCGATCCCGGCGGCGGTCAGCTCGGCGTCCAGGATCCGCTTCAGCAGGGGGACGCAGCTTCCGCAGCTCGTCCCGGCGCGCGTGCGGTCCTTCACGGCCGGGACGTCGGTGAGGGAGTGCTCGGAGATCGCGCGGCGGACGCCGTCGGCGGTGACGTTGTTGCACGAGCAGACGACCGCCGCGCCGGGCAGGTCGCCGCCCGCCGGTTCGGTGCCGCCGAACAGCATCCGGTCGGGGGCGCCGGGCAGGCCGCGCCCGATGTGGGCGCGGAGCGTCCCGTACGGCTCGGCGTCGCCGACGAGGACGCCGCCGAGGAGCGTCCGCGCGTCGTCGCTGACGACGAGCTTCTTGTAGACGCCCGCGACGGGGTCGGTGTAGGTGACGCTGAGCGCGTCCCGCCCGGGCCCGGCGGACGGGTCGCCGAAGGAGGCGACGTCCACGCCCATGAGCTTGAGCTTCGCGGACGTGTCGGCGCCGTCGAACACGGCCCTGCTCGCGTCCGACAGCAGCCGGTCGGCGACGACCTCCGCCATGGCGAAGCACGGCCCGGCCAGCCCGTACACGGCGCCGCCGATGAGGGCGCATTCGCCGATCGCCCAGACGGCCGGGTCCTCGGTGCGGCACGCCGCGTCCACGACGATCCCGCCGCGCTCCCCCACCGGCAGGCCGCAGGCGCGGGCCAGCTCGTCGCGGGGCCGGACGCCCGCGGAGAACACGACGACCTCGGCGCCGATCGCCCCGCCGTCCGCGAGCACGACGCGCCGGACCGCGCCGTCCTCCCCCGCCTCCAGGGCCCGCACCGGGACGCCCGTGTGGACGGCAAGGCCGAGTCCCTCGATGTGGCGGCGCAGCATCGCGCCCCCGCCCTCGTCGAGCTGGCGCGGCATCAGCCACGGCGCGACCTCCACGACGGCGCCGCGCAGGCCGAGGCCCTGGAGCGCGCGGGCCGCCTCCAGCCCGAGGAGCCCGCCGCCGATGACGGCGGCGGTACTCCTGCCCCCCGCGTACGCGCGGAGGGCGTCCAGGTCGTCGACGGTGCGGTAGGCGAACACGCCCGGCAGGTCGCGTCCCTGCACCGGCGGGACGAACGGCGCCGACCCCGTGGCCAGGACGAGCGCGTCGTAGGCGGCGACGCGCCCCGCCGATGTGGTGACCGTCCGGGCGGCGCGGTCGACGGCGGTGACGCGCTCGCCGGTGACGACGGTGACCTCGTCGCCGTGCTCGGGAAAGGCGAGGTCGGCGCCCTCCAAATGCGTTGTCAGCGCCACCCGGTCGTAGGCCGGGCGGGGCTCCTCGCCGATGACGGTGATCGTCCAGGTCCGGCCGGCGACGCGCTCGCGCAGGGCCTCCACCAGGCGGTGCGCGGACGGGCCGTGGCCGGCCACGACCAGCCGCCTGCTCGGTTCGCTGTCGGCTCCCATGCGGCCGATTCTGGACGGCGCCCATTTCCCCCGGACGTCCCTGGTGTCACCTCCGCGTAAACGGCCGCTCACACCCGCCTCTATCACAATGCGAAAAGCATTTCGTCGCCCTCTGGCCAGTCCCGCGGCCTTTGTGGGACTGTGCGCGCACCCGTTTGACTTTCGCCGCGTTCCTGGGAGGCCGCAATGCGAAGGACCATTGGCTTCACCCTCATCGGCATCGGCGCGTTCATGCTGGCGGGGTTCGTCCTCGCGCGCTATTACATCGCCCCGACGCTGATCGGCGCGCCGACGGACTTCTACCAGGTCACGCGGCTGCGGGCCGACGGCGCCTCCTACTTCGACGCCGGGAGGCTCACCCCGCGGACCGGCGCCACCGTGACGGCGACCAACACCATCCGGGCCGACGTGAAGGCCCAGGAGGACGGGGTCGCCGTGTGGGACTCCACCACGGTCATCGAGGACACCGCGAACGGCGTCACGATCGAGTTGCAGAAGCAGCGGCTCGCCTTCGACCGCCGCACGGCGCGGCTCACGAACTGCTGCGGCGCGGCCGTGGAGAACGACAAGAGCGTCCGGCAGTCAGGGATCGGCCTGTTCTGGCCGGTGGAGGTGGAGAAGAAGGGCCTTCAGCTCTTCGACACCGGGACCCGGCGCGCCTGGCCGATCACCTTCGCCGGGGAGGAGCGCCGCAACGGCGTCCGCACCTACCGGTTCGTGCAGAGCGTCCCGGACACCAAGATCCCCAGCGAGCTTCCCGCCGTGCCCCCCGAACTGCTCGGCCTCCCCAAGGGCGGCGCGCCCGTGCAGGTCGACCGCTACCAGCGGTCGGACTCCACGTACTGGATCGACCCGCGGACCGGCGCCCCCATCGACCAGCAGCGGCACGTGGTGTCGACGCTGCGGCCCCAGCAGGGCGGCGCGGGCAGCCTCGTGGTCGCCGACCTGGACCTCAGGATGACGCCCGAGTCGCGGATGTCCCTGCTCGCGAAGTCCGACGACGGGGCGGCCAAGATCCGGCTGCTGGAGACCATCGTCCCGCTGACCTTCCTCGGCGCCGGCCTGTTCGCCCTGGCCGCGGGCCTGGCCCTGACGACCGGTTCCGGCCGCCTCCCCCGGCACCGCGGCGCGCTCGGCGGTTCCGCGGCCCCCGCGAGCCGGTAGCCGGTCTCCCGGGGAGGCGGCTCGGCGATCCCCGCTTCGGCGGGGTCAGCGGGCCTCCACCGCGAACACGGCCGCGACCTCCGGGATGCGGGCGATGTAGCCGTCCAAGAGCCGCCGTCCGACGGACACGGAGTCGACCAGGGGGTGCAGCGCGAACGCCGTGGCGGCGTCGGCCCGCGAGCCGGTCAGCGCGGCCCCGATCGTCAGCCGCTCGACGGCCTTCACCTGCTGCATCAGCCCCGTCTGGGCCAGGTCGGGTTGGGTGAGGGCCAGGGGGTGGACGCCGCCCGCGTCCACCCGAACCGGCACCTCGACCACCGCGTCGGGCGGCAGCGCGGTGACCGTCGCCCCGTTCCGCACGTTGAGGATCATGGTGGCGGGCTCGTCGCGGCTGATCGCGGCCATCACCCTCACCGCGACACCGGCGTAGCCCTCGTCGACGGGATCGACTCCGGCGTGGCCGGCCAGCTCGGTGCCGGTCGCCGCGCCCTTCATCTCGGCCATGTAGCTCGCGCTGCGGGCGGCGACGGTCTCGCGCCACAGCTCCAACGCCGCGCCGCCGCCGGACCGGTTCGCCAGCGGGGCCGCGCGCTCGTAGAACGCGGCCTGCTGCGCGGCGAGGAACTCCCCGCGGGTCCGCGGCGCGTCGAGGGTGGCGCGCACCGCCTCCCGGTTGAAGTAGAAGTAGTACAGGTACTCGTTGGGGATCATCCCGAGGTCGCGGAGCCAGTCGCGGCCGAACACCACGCCCTCCTCCAGGGCGCCGAGCAGGGCGTCGTCGGCGAGGACGGCGGGCAGCACGTCCGCGCCGTCGTGCAGGACGCGGCGCGTCCAGCCGAGGTGGTTCAGGCCGACGTAGTCGAGCCGGAGGCGGGACGGGTCGAGGCCGAGCGCGGCGGCGACGCGGAACCCGAGCCCGGACGGGGTGTCGCACACGCCGAGGACCCGGTCGCCGAGCACGGCCTGCATCGCCTCGGTGATCATGCCCGCGGGGTTGGTGAAGTTGATGACGTAGGCGTCCGGCGCGAGCGCCTCGACCCGGCGCGCGATCCGCGTCATGACGGGAACGGTCCGCAGGCCGTAGGCGAGGCCGCCTGGGCCGGTGGTCTCCTGCCCGAGGACGTTCAGGTCGAGCGCGACGCGCTCGTCGCGGACGCGGCCGGCGGTGCCGCCGACGCGGATCGCGGAGAAGACGAAGTCGGCGCCGTCCAGCGCGCGGTCCAGGCCGGTGGCGGTGAACACCTCCGGCGCCTGCGCGCCGCCGCGCCGGGCGCCGTCCGCGAGCGCGGCGAGGACCGCGGCCATGGCCTCCAGGCGTCCGGCGTCGGTGTCGTACAGCCAGACCTCGCCGATCCGCGGGACGCCGCGGTCGCGCAGCAGCGCCTCGTACACGTGCGGCACCCGGAACCCGCCGCCGCCGAGAATGGCCAGCTTCATGCGCGGAACGTAGCACCCGCGCGGGGGCTCCGCCGTCACCGCCCCGGACGGCCGACGATCAAGGACCGCCGGGCGGGGCGGTCATCGGGCGCCGTCGTGCACCATGGAGGGGTGACGCAGGTAGAGGGCCGGTTCACCGGCGACGGGACGGACGCGGGGGCGGGGCTGCGGGCGCTGGCCGACCTCGTCTCGGACGGCGACGTGGTGGTGCTGAGCGGCGCGGGCCTGTCGACCGAGTCGGGCATCCCCGACTACCGCGGGGAGACGGGGCGCCGGCGCCGCGCCGAGCCGATGACGTACCAGACGTTCACCGGGTCGGAGGCGGCGCGCCGCAGGTACTGGGCGCGGAGCCACCTGGGGTGGCGGCACATCGCGGCGGCGCGTCCGAACGACGGGCACCGCGCGGTGGCGGAGCTGGCGCGCCGGGGCCTGGTCGCGGGGATCATCACCCAGAACGTCGACGGCCTGCAGCAGGCCGCGGGCGCCGACGGCGTCGTCGAGCTGCACGGGGCTCTGGACCGGGTGGTCTGCCTGGCCTGCGGCGACCGGACGCCGCGCGCGCGGCTGGACGAGCGCCTGCGGGGCGCGAACCCGGGCTGGGACGCCCGCGCCGCCGCCCCCGGCATCGTCAACCCGGACGGCGACGCCGTGCTCGGCGACGCGGAGACCGGGGCGTTCCGGGTCGTGGACTGCGAGCGGTGCGGCGGCGTCCTCAAACCCGACGTGATCTTCTTCGGGGAGAACGTCCCGCCGGGCCGGGTGCGGGACTGCTTCGCGCTCACGGAGGCGGCGGGCGCGCTGCTGGTGCTCGGGTCGTCGCTGACGGTGCTGTCGGGGTACCGGTTCGTCCGGCACGCGGCCGGGCACGGCGTGCCGGTCGCGATCGTCAACCGGGGCGCGACCAGGGGCGACGAGCACGCCCTGGTCACGCTGGACGCGCCGCTCGGCGCGACGCTCCGGGCGCTGCTCGCCGAGCTGGACGCCCGGGTCTGACACCGCCCGCGCGCGCTCAGTCCCTGATCACGGAGGTGGCGGCGGGCGCGGGCGTCCGCCGCTGGTTCGGGCTGCCGGGCTCGGGCGCGCCGGTCACGGCGGGCGGGTCGGGCAGCGCGTCGACGGTGACGAAGCCGGTCCCCTCCAGCAGCGTCATGTGGGTGTGGACGAAGGTCTCGCACTGCTTGGCGAACTGCCGGACGAGGGTGTTGCGGGTGCTGGCGCGGACGGCGGCGATCTGCGGGTAGATCTGGCCGTGCGCCACCCGCAGCCGCGCCACTGCCGTCTTGTCGTACTCGGTGCCGGACTTGCCGCCGATCTCCGACATCCAGCTCTGCTGCTCGGCGGTCGGCCGGTCCGGCAGCGGGACGTTCAGCTGCGCGGCGATCCCGCGGGCCAGCTCGTCCAGCCGCTCGTGCTGGCGGGCGATCTCGGCGAGGTTGCGCTGGGTGGCGGGCCGGGCGGCGCGGCGCGCGGCCTCCCGGCCGACGGGGATCTCCCACAGCCCCGCCTCGCGGACCTTGACGATGAGGGCGCGGTCGGCGGGGCCGAGCGGCCCCCACTCGGTGGTGACGGTGGCCTGGCGCGCGTTCTCCGCCGCGACCTGCGCGGGCTGCGCTCCTCCGTCGCCGGACTGGCGGGCCAGCGCGGTGCAGCCGCCGAGGAGCAGCGACGCCGCCAGCCCGCACAGGGCCACGGGCGCCGCCACGGGGATCGGCCGGGGTGTTCGCATCCGCCGCCGTCCTTCCGGTCGAGGGGAGGTGCGTCACCTGGGCTGTACGCACGTCGGCCCGGCGGGGTTCGACGGCGGGCGGACTTCGTTGAAGGGGCGGGCGTCGCGGGTGTCAGGTCCAGCCGAGCGGGACGAGGGTGGTGGCCGGAGGCTCCCCGCCCGCCTCGGTGAAGGCGCGCAGGGCGGCGACGAGGGTGCGCCGCTGCCCGGGCGGCATCCGGGCGACGATCTCGGCGATGTCGGCCCGGCGGCGGGCGGTGACGTCGTCGACGATGGCGCGGCCGGCGGCGGTGAGCTGGATGCGGACCTCGCGGCCGCTGTCGGGGCTGGCCTGCCGGTCCAGCAGCCCGGCGGCGGCGAGCCGGTCCACCATCCGCATGGCGGTGGACGGGTTGACCTCCAGCAGCCCGGCGAGCGTGACGAGCTTGAGCGGCCCCTGCGCGGACAGCACGACCAGGAGCCGGAACTGCGGGAGCGTGACGGCGTCCTCGACGGCGGCGAGGGACCGCACGGAGATCGCCACCAGCAGCCGGGACGCGGTCAGCACCGCCGAGGTGACCTCGTCGACGCCGTGCGCGTCGCCGGCGGGGGCGGCCTGCTTGCTCATGACGACTTTCTACAACGCCCGGAGCCCCGCGCGCCAATGTGTGCCAGCCGCCGCGAACCCGCCGTCGCGCGCCGCCCCTAACCGACAAAAGTTCCTGTCTTGACAAATCTGATTGTCGGTTGTGATGATGGGGCCATGCTGGACGTGACGGTGATCGAGAATCCCGAGGCGGCCGCGGCCTCGCTGGACGCCATGCGGGCGCGGCTGCTCGCCGAGCTGGCCGAGCCGATGTCGGCGACCGCGCTCGCCGCTCGGGTCGGGCTGCCCAGGCAGAAGGTCAACTACCACCTGCGGGCGCTGGAGCGGCACGGCCTGGTCGAGCTGGTCGGCGAGCGCCGCAAGGGCAACATGACCGAACGGCTGATGCGGGCCACGGCGGCGTCCTACGTCATCTCGCCGCTCGCGCTCGCGTCCGTGCAACCGGACCCGGACCGGCACCGGGACGCGCTGTCGGCGCGGTGGCTGCTGGCGCTCGCGGCCCGGCTGGTCCGCGACGTCGGCGCGCTGATCACCGGCGCGGCGCGGGCCGACAGGCGCCTCGCGACGTTCGCGCTTGACGGGGAGGTCCGGTTCGCGTCCGCGGCCGCACGGGCCGCGTTCATCGAGGAGCTGACCGCCGGTGTCGGCGCGCTGATCCGCAAGTACCACGACGCGGAGTCGGAGGGCGGGCGGGGCCACCGCATCATGATCGCCGTCCACCCGTCGCTGAAGACCGGGCCCGGCGCCACGGCGGAACCGGAGCAGGACGCCCCCGGGGAGATCGAGACCTGACCCGCGGCCGCCGCTCGCGCCCACAACGCGAGCAACGCAGGCAGGCGACCTAACGCACGCACGAATTCTGAGGAGAGCCGTCATGGGCAGGGCATTCGAGATCGTCCGCGAGTTCGAGGTGGACGCGTCGCCCGAGCAGGTCTGGGACGCGATCACCACGGGCGCCGCGGGGTGGCTGTGGCCGGCGGAGTACGAGCCGCGGGTCGGCGGCGCCGCCGGGCTCGGCGGGGTCGTCACAGCGTGGGACCCGCCGCGCCGGCTGACCAGCCGCCAGGAGGACCCGGACGGCATCGAGGGCCTCCCCCAGTCGCTGAACCAGCTCGACAACCTGATCGAGCCGCGCGAGGGCGGACGGGCCTGGGTCCGCTACGTGCACAGCGGGATCTTCACCGACGACTGGGACAACCAGTACGACGGCGCGAACCGGCACACCGACTTCTACCTGCACACGCTGCGGCAGTACCTGGTGCACTTCACGGGGCTGCCGGCGACGCAGTCCGACATCCACGGGCCCAAGGCGTCCATGGCGAAGGGCTCGTTCGGCGCGGCCGTCCGGGCGCTCGGCCTGGACGGCGCCGCCGAGGGCGACACGGTCCGGGTGGAGCTGCCGGGCGCGGGCGCGGCGGACGCGTTGGTCGACTTCCGCAACGAGTACTTCCTCGGCCTGCGCACCGGCGACGCCATGTACCGGTTCTTCGGACGCGACGCGTGGGGCGGCCCGGTCGGCATCGCGGTGCACGACTTCGCGCCCGGCTCCGCCGCCGAGCAGGAGCGGACGAAGAAGGCGTGGCGGACCTGGCTGCAGGACGTGTACGCCTGAACGGCCCGCACGCCCCGGCGGCCGGACGAGGGCGCCCGCACGGACCCCGTGCGGGCGCCCTCGTCTCGCAGGTCCAACCGGCCCGCTGCGGTGGGATCGTCAGGCGTCGCGGCGTTTGAGGAGGAACGCGGCGACGGCGAGGAGCGCGACCGTCCAGAGGGCGAACACGCCGTACCCCTCCCAGGGCGTGAGCAGGTCGTCCTCGCCCTGGTGGGCCTTGGCGATCAGGTAGCCCGCCTCGGAGGGCAGGTAGGCGTGGACGTGCTCGCCGATGCTGCCGGGCAGCAGCGTGGCGAGCGGCGCCAGGACGAGCACGAACCCGATCACGCCGGTGATGCCCCCGGCGGGGTGCCGGACGATCGCGCCGATCGCCAGCGCGAAGAGGCCGAGCATGGCCAGGTAGAGGCCGCCGCCGACGACGGCGCGCAGGACGCCCTCGTCGCCGAGGGACACCTCCGCCTTGTCCCCGATCATCGCCGCGCCGATGAAGAACGACGCGAACGACACCGCGACGCCGAGGACGAGGACGACCAGGGCGAACACCAGTGCCTTGGCCCACAGCATCGGCAGCCGCCGCGGCACGGCGAGGAGGCTGGCGCGGATCATGCCGGTGGAGTACTCGGAGGCGATCACGAGGACGCCGAGGACGCAGATGGTCAGCTGGCTGAGGAAGAACCCGCTGCCGAGGATGAAGCTGACCGGGTCGGCGGCGACGGAGGCGCGGTCGCCGGGGGTCATGTCGTCCCACTGCGCGACGGTCAGCCCGACGAACAGCGCGGTGAACCCGAGGTCGAGGAGGATGAGCAGGATCAGCGACCACAGGGTGGAGCGGACCGTGCGGATCTTCGTCCACTCGGCGAGCATGAGCCGCCGGAAGCCGGGCCGGTCGTAGGCGGGCGGGCCCGCGGGCCGCGCGGCGGGCTCGGTGGTGGCGGCGGTCATCGCGGCCCCTCCTTCCCGGCGGGCCCTGCGGCGGGCCCTGCGGCGGGCGCCGCGGCGGGGCCCGGGACCGGCATCGCCACGGGCCCTCCGGCCGCGCCGTACTCGACGCTTTCGCGGGTCAGTTCCATGAACGCGGCCTCCAGGGAGCCGCGCATCGGGGTGAGCTCGTGCAGGACGACTCCTTCGGCGGCGGCGAGCTCCCCGACGCGGGGCGCCTCCATGTGGGTGACGGTCAGCAGGCCGTCCTCGGCGGTCCTGACCTTGGCGCCCTCGTCGGTGAGGACGCCGGCGAGCCGGGCGGCGTCGGGGCTGCGGACGGCGACCATCTTCTCGGTGCTGCGCTCGATGAACTCCTCGGTGGAGCAGTCGGCGATGAGCCTGCCGCGTCCGATGACGATGAGGTGCTCGGCGGTGACGGCCATCTCGTTCATGAGGTGGCTGGACACGAACACGGTCCGCCCTTCGGCGGCGAGCCGCTGCATGAGGGTGCGGATCCAGACGATGCCCTCCGGGTCGAGGCCGTTGACGGGCTCGTCCAGGATCAGGACGGACGGGTCGCCGAGCAGCGCGGCGGCGATGCCGAGCCGCTGCCCCATGCCGAGGGAGAAGCCGCCGGCGCGCTTGCGGGCCACGCCGGTGAGGCCGACGAGCTCGACGACCTCGTCGACGCGCTTCTTGCCGATCCCCTGGGTCTGCGCGAGGCACAGCAGGTGGTTGTAGGCACTGCGCCCGGTGTGCACGGCCCGCGCCTCCAGCAGCGCGCCGACCACGCGCAACGGCGCGGGCAGGTCGGTGTAGTGGACGCCGTCGATCCTGGCGTCGCCGCGGTCCGGCCGGTCGAGGCCGAGCAGCAGCCGCATGGTGGTCGACTTCCCGGCGCCGTTCGGGCCGAGGAACCCGGTCACCCGCCCGGGGACGACGGTGAAGGACAAATCGTCCACGGCGGTCTTGTCGCCGTAGCGCTTGGTGAGGTTCTCCGCCTCGATCATGCACCCATCCTGCGTTATCGTCGCCGAAATACCGTGATCGGGATCACCGTAGCGTTCCCGGCGCAGCGGGCGGATCCTCCGTGAAGTGGATTCGTCTCCGACCTGCGTAGGGTGCCCGTCCGCGGACCATTCACGCCCCGGCGCAGGGCGAGGGGCCCTCCCGCGCGGCGGGAGGGCCCCTGGTCCAGAGGTCCGGGCGGCGGCGTCAGGCGTTGACGCCGTCGGCGGCGTTGACGTCCTTGTGGAACCGCTTGTGGACGTAGAGCTTCTCGCCGAGCGTCTCGCAGCGCCACCACAGGCCGCTCGGCGGCCCGATGCGGGTGCCGCGCGGCAGCTCGCGCAGGACCTCGTTCACCGGGGTCATGCGGAACCGGCCGGACCGGCACACCAGGATGCGCCGGTCGGTGACCACGACGACGCGGTAGGCGTTGGCGAAGATGATGATCCAGTAGGACAGCAGCGCGAAGTACTGGCTGGTGGTCTGCGCGCCGAACACCGCCTGGACGTTCTCGCCCGGCTGCAGGACAGGGGCCGCGTTGGCGCGCATCTTGTCGCGGATGGCCACGGGTCGGACCTTTCTCGTGTCACTCGTGGGCGGCGGCCGCTCCCCCGGTCCGGCGGCCCGGCGCGGCATCGCCGGCGCGGCGCGCACCGTCCTCAGCGCCCCCGGCGCATCATGCTCCCCACGGCCCTCAAGGGTGATCGGGCGCCCCGATTGTGGCACCGAATCGCAGGTTACGGGGCGATTTCCCAGCTTTTGGACGGTCTTCACGCTTCCGTGACCCGCGGCGTCGCCGGGCACAGCGACTTCGCCGACCGTCCGCTGGCCCGCCTGCTCGGCGCGCTCGACTTCCTGCTGACGGCCGCGGCGGCGGACTGGCGGAGGAGTACCGGCCGGACCGCATCGGCGCCGTGCCCGCTGCCGCGCCCCCGCTCCCTAGGCGACGGACGAGTACGCGACGACGCCGCGGCGCATCGAGTCCATGGCGCGGCGGGCCGTCTTGCGGATGTGGCTGTTCGGCGGGGCCGCGTCGGCGACCTGCCCGAGCAGGTCGAGGAGCTGCTTCACGGCGCGGACGAAGTCGCCGGCGGTGAGGTCGCTTTCGAGGAGGACCTCGTCGAGGTCGTCGCCCTTGGCCCACCGGTACGCCGTCCACGCGAACCCGAGGTCGGGCTCGCGGAGGAACGACACGCGGTTGTCGCGTTCGACGCCCTCCAGCTCGCCCCAGAGCCGCACCATGGCGGCGAGGGCATCCTGCGCGGGCCCGGCGGGGGTGCGGGGCGGCGCGGCGTCGTCGGGCTGCCGCGACTCGTACACCAGCGCGGACACGCACGCGGCCAGCTCGGCCTGGTCGAGCTTGTCCCACAGCCCTTCGCGGAGGCTCTCGGCGGTGAGCAGGTCCAGCTCGTTGTAGATCTGGCCGAGGCGGCGGCCCTCCGCGGTGACGGAGTCGCCCTCCAGGTATCCGAGCTGCTCCAGGACGGCGCAGACCCGGTCGAACGTGCGGGCGATGACCTGGGAGCGGCCCTCGACACGGCGGCGGAGCTGCTCGGTCTCGCGGTCGAGGCGGTGGTACCGCTCGGCCCAGCGGGCGTGCTCCTCCCGCTTGTCGCAGCCGTGCACGGGATGGCGGCGCAGCCCGGTGCGCAGCTCGTTGATCTCGGCGTCGTCGGGGGCGGCGGAGTCGCCGCGGGCCCGCTTGCGGTCGCGGACGTCGTCGGGGACCTTGGCGCGCAGCGCGGACGCCAGGTCGCGGCGGTCCTGCGGGTTGCGGGGGCTGAACGACTTCGGGATCCGGATCCGCTCGACGGGCTCCACGGCGCGGGGGAAGTCCTGGATCGACAGGCGCTGCACGGACCGGTTCACCGTCAGCACGAGCGGCGCGGGCCCGTCCGAGCGGCGCCCGACCCCCGGGTCGAGGACGACCGCGAGCCCCGACCGGCGCCCCGACGGGACGAGGATGACGTCGCCGGGCCGCAGGTGCTCCAGCGACCTGGCGGCCTCGGCGCGGCGGGTCCCGGCGCGTTCGCGCGACAGCTCCGCCTCCCGGTCCGACAGGCGGCGCCGCATCGCCGCGTACTCCATGAAGTCGCCGAGGTGGCATTCGGCGGCCTTGGCGTACCCGGCGAGGGCCTCCTCGTTCTTGTGCACCTGCCGGGCGAGGCCGACGACGGCCCGGTCGGCCTGGAACTGCGCGAACGACTCCTCCAGCAGCGTCCGGGCACGGTCGTTCCCGACGGCGCCCACGAGGTTGACGGCCATGTTGTAGGACGGCCGGAAGCTGGAGTTCAGCGGGTAGGTGCGGGTGCCGGCGAGCCCGGCGACGGACGCGGGCTCCACGTTCGGCCCCCACACCACGACGGCGTGGCCCTCCACGTCGATGCCGCGCCGCCCGGCCCGCCCGGTGAGCTGCGTGTACTCGCCGGGGGTCAGGTCGACGTGCGCCTCCCCGTTCCACTTGTCGAGCTTCTCGATCACGACGGTGCGGGCGGGCATGTTGATGCCGAGCGCGAGCGTCTCCGTCGCGAACACCGCCTTGATCATCCCGCGGGTGAACAGCTCCTCGACGATCTCCTTGAAGGTGGGGAGCATCCCGGCGTGGTGGGCGGCGACGCCGCGCTCCAGCGCGGCGAGGAAGTCGCCGTATCCGAGGACCCGCAGGTCCTCGGCGGCGATGTCGGCGGTGCGCAGCTCGGCGTGCGCGCGGATCTCCTCCGCCTCCTCCTTGGACGTCAGCCGGATCCCGGCGTGCAGGCACTGCAGGACGGCGGCGTCGCACCCGGCGCGGCTGAAGATGAACGTGATCGCCGGGAGCAGCCCGGCACGCTCCAGCCGCTCGATCACGTCGGCCCGGGCGGGGGGCCGGTACCGCTGCGGGCGCGGCGCGCGGCGCCGTCCGGTGCGGCGGCCCTGGTTGACCTTGGCGCGGCGGACCTCGTCCACCGCCATCCGGGTGAGCTGCGGGTTCAGCCGCGCCTGCCGGTCCTTGCCCTTGCCGGTGTCGACGAACAGGTCGTACAGGCGGGCGCCGACCATCATGTGCTGGAACAGCGGGACGGGACGGTGCTCGTCCACGATCACCGCGGTGTCGCCGCGCACCTCATGGAGCCATTCGCCGAACTCCTCGGCGTTGCTGACGGTCGCCGACAGCGCCACGATCCGCACCGAGTCGGGGACGTGGATGATCACCTCTTCCCAGACGGCGCCGCGGAACCGGTCGGCGAGGTAGTGCACCTCGTCCATCACGACGAACGCCAGGCCCGCGAGGGTGTGCGACCCCGCGTACAGCATGTTCCGCAGCACCTCGGTCGTCATCACGACGACGGGCGCCTCGCCGTTGACGCTGTTGTCGCCGGTGAGCAGCCCGACCTTCTCCGGCCCGTAGCGGCGGACGAGGTCGGCGTACTTCTGGTTCGACAGCGCCTTGATCGGCGTGGTGTAGAAGCATTTGCCGCCGCCGGTGAGGGCGAGGTGCACGGCGAACTCCCCCACCACCGTCTTCCCGGACCCGGTCGGCGCGGCGACGAGGACGCCGCTGCCGTCCTCCAGCGCCTGGCACGCCTCGATCTGGAACCGGTCCAGCTCGAAGTCGTACAGGGTGCGGAAGTCGAGCAGGGCCGGGCCGCTGCCCGCGGTGCGCCTGCGGTAGGCGGCGTACCGCTGGGCCGGGGTCTCACCGGCCGGCCCGGTGCCTGTGTCGGTGTCGGGGGAGGTCATACCTTGGAGCCTACGGTTTCGACCGGCCCGATTCCCAATCCGGAGACGATCTCCGCGAGCCCGGCCCGGCCGGCGGGCGCCACCCGGGGGTCAGCGGGCCCGGTCGCCCTTCTCCAGCTCGGCGTCGATCGCTTCGAGGTCAAGCGGGGACGCCTCGTCGTCGGAGAGCTCCTCGTACGGGTCGGGTCGGCGGGCCCCGCGCCGGTCGTGGATGAACGCGATCAGTTCGGCGACCTCGAACAGCACGATGGTGGGCAGCGCCAGCGCGAGCATGGTGAACGGGTCCTGGCTGGGGGTGGCGACGGCGGCGAACACGAACACCCCGAACACCAGGAGCCGCCGCGACTTGCGGATCCGCTCGTGGGTGAGGACCCCGACGAGGTTCAGCATCACGACGAACAGCGGCAGCTCGAACGTCAGCCCGAAGATGAACAGCATCGCCTGCGCGTAGCCCAGGTAGTCCTGGACGCCGACGAGGACGGTCGTGTCGCCCGGCGCGAGCCCGATGAAGATCTTCAGGCCCTTGTCCATCGTCAGGTACGCCAGCGCGCCGCCGAGCAGGAACAGCGGCACCGCCGCCGCCAGGAAGACGTAGGTGTACCGGCGTTCCTTGCGGTACAGCCCCGGCGCGACGAACGCCCAGATCTGGTACAGCCAGATCGGCGACGACAGGAGCGCCCCGACGATCAGCGCGACCTTCAGGTGGATGAAGAACCCGTCGAAGATCCCGTGCACGACCAGGTCGCACTTGCCGTTCAGGCAGTGCTCGGGCGGGATCCGCGTGTACGGCTGCTTCAGGAAGTCCCAGATCGGGGGGAAGAAGATCCATCCGACGATCGCGCCGAGCACGAGGCCCAGGATCGCCTTGATCAACCGGTTGCGCAGCTCACGGAGATGTTCCATGAGGGGCATGCGGCCGTCGGGGGCGGCGTCGCGCCTGCTCAGCTTCATCGTGGGCATTCAGGGCCTCGGGGCGGGCGGCGGATTCGGTCGGGACGGAGCGATCGGTCGGGGCCGCGCGGGCGTCCACGCGGTCGGCGGCGGGTTCATGCGTCGCGTGGACGGTTCAGTCGCTCTTGCGGGCCTGCCCTGGGTCGGAGACCGGCACGCCCTGGATCGGCTCGCCGGAAGCGAGGGCCCCGCGGGGGCGCTGGGCGGCGCCGGAGTCGGAGGCGGGCTCGGCGACGGGCTTCTTCTCGTCACCCGCGGCCTTGTCCCCCTTGCCGGCGGAGGCCGTCGTCGCGTCGCCGGCATCGTCATCGTCATGGATGCCCTTGGTCTCGGCCTTCAGGATCCGCGCGGACTTGCCCAGGGAGCGGGCCAGCGCCGGCAGCTTGGCCGAGCCGAACAGCAGGAGCACGACGAGCAGAATGATCATCCATTCGCCGCCGCCAAGGTTGGGAAGCATGTCTGCAATCCTTTTCAGCCGGGTGTCATGCTAGGCCGATCGTACGCCTTCACCGGACACTTGCGACACGGGCGGCCCCTGAAGATCGGACAGTTCGGCACGCAACGCCGCATGTTCGGGCGCGAGCAGCCTCCTGGTCCGTTCCAGTTCACGCCCCAGCCGCCGCACCCCGAGGTGGACCCTGAACGCGCAGTAGAAGAGCACGACGAGACCGGCGAAGCCCAACGCCACCGCGATCACCGACCAGGTCACGTCCGCCACCGTAGCCGACGCCGTCACGTCATGCCGTACCGGGCCAGGGCCCGGGCGGCGTCGTCGTGGACCGTGGCGGCGAGCGCGCCCGGCTCCACCACCCGGCCCTGGTCGCCGAGCCGCAGCGCCAGGCCCCGCACCCACCGGGTGTCCGGGGTGCGCAGCACCACCCGCAGCCGGCCCTCCCCGAGCTCCTCCACCGACTCGCACGGGTAGTAGTCGGCGACCCACCGGCCGCGCGGCGTCAGCTCCAGCGTCACCGCCTCGTCCTGCGGGGACGGGCGGAACAGCCCCGCGTCCACGTCGATCGGCTCGGCGTCGTCGGGGACCTGCGCGGGGACGTCCAGCACCGCCAGGTCGGTGATCCGGTCCAGCTTGAACAGCCGCACCGCCTCCGCCCGGCGGCACCACCCCTCCAGGTAGGTGTTGCCCTCCACCACCAGCAGCCGCATGGGGTCGACGTCGCGCTCGGTGTTCTCGTCCCGCGCCGGAACGTAGTACGACAGATGGACGCGGCGGCCCCGCGCGATCGCGTCGCGCAGCAGGGCGAGGCCCGTCCGATCCGGGTCGGCGGACCCGCTGTAGGCGTCCACCTCCACCGAGACCTGGCTGGACGCCGCCGCCGCCGTGCCCGCCGCGCTCTCCAGCTTCGCGATCAGCCGGCTGAGCGCGTCGCGGTCGTCCAGGCCGGGGATCCCGGCGAGCATCCGCAGCGCCACCAGCAGCGCGGACGCCTCGTCCACCTTCAGCCGCAGCGGACGCGCGATCGACTCCGCCTCCGCGACCGTGATCTCCCCGCCCTCGTAGGACAGGTCGATCGGGCAGTACGGGTCGGGCGCGCGCAGCTCCACGCACCACAGCAGGTTCAGGTCGTCGATCAGCTGCTTCTCGGTCACCCCGAACGCGGCCGCGGCCTCGCCGAGGGCGACCGAGTCGCGGTTGACCACGTACGGGACGAGCGCCAGCAGCCGGCCCAGCCGGTCGGTCGACGTCGTCGCCGCCGTCTTCGCCGCCGCGGGCCTGCCCGCCGCCCCGCCGGTCTTCGCGGTCATGAGCCGTTCACCGTCCCGTCCGCCGGCCGCGCCGGACGCTCGGCGCACGCCAGCACCGACTTCAGCTGCTGGATCATCGCCTCGCGCAGGTCCGGCGGGTCGAGGACGACCACGTCGTCGGCGAACCGGGCCAGGTAGGGCGCGAACCGGTCAACGTCCCGGAAGGTCAGGACGGCCTCGTCCCACTCGCCGTCCCACGCGCCGTCCAGCTCACCTGCGGGGACGGGCCGCACGTCCTTGGCCCACCGCCGCGGGCCCTGCGCGGCGCCGCGCCGCAGCCGCACCGTCGCCGGGCGCGGCTCGTTCACCGGATCGCCCCAGTCGAAGGCGATGCGCCGCACGTCCACCCCGTCCGGGACGGTCACCGCCCCGGCCGGACCGTCGGCCTTCACGTCGCCGACGATGCGGCTCAGCCGGAACACCCGCTGCTCGTCGCGGTCCAGGTCGAACCCGACCACGTACCAGCGGCCCCGGCGGCTCACCACGCCCCACGGCTCCAGGTGCCGCCGCGACATCGACGTCCGCCCGATGCCCTGGTAGTCGAACGCGACCGGGCGGCCGTCCCGCACCGCCTCCCACAGCACCGGGAACGCCGGGTCCTGCGTGTTGACGCGCGGCTCGATCCCCACCGCGGTCGGCACGTCGGTCTCCACCCCGGCGGCGCGCAGCTTCAGCAGCGCCCCGGACGCCGCCTCCGCCATGCTCGCCCGCTGCCACACCCGCGCCGCGAGGCCGAGCACCGCCGCCTCGTCCGGCGTGAGGTGGATGTCGGGCAGCTCGTAGGCCTGCGGCGGGATCCGGTACCCGATCTCCTCACCGCCGCCGCCCTGCTGGTCGCTGCCGACCTCTAGCGGGACGCCGAGCTCGCGCAGTTCCTCCTTGTCCCGCTCGAACATCCGCTTGAACGCTTCGTCGGAGTCCGGATAGCCGGGCACCGCCCGGCGGATCTGCTCCGCCGTCAGAAAACGCCGGGTGGCGAGCAGGCAGACCACCAGGTTGAGCAGACGCTCGGTCTTGCGCCGCGACATACCGGCCCCCTTCCCCGCCGGACACGCTACCGGACCTGGGCTCCCCTTCAGCCGGAGATCGCCGGACTTGCCGGACATCCACGCGACGCCCCTCCGCCCCCACACGAACCGGCGACGGAAACGCCCCGCCAACGCCGTGACGACGCAGGCAGACGCCGTGACGACGCCGTGACGACGCCGGGCAGACGCCCGCCGCACGCTGCGGAGACGCGGCGAAGACGGCCGGGAGACACGCGTCCTGTTCGCTCCATCCCGTGGCCCGCGGGGGCCACGGCGGGCGACGTCCCGTCCACCGAAAGGGAGATCACCGATGAGGGGAACGCATGCGGTCCGGCGTACGGCCGGACTCACCATCGCCGCCGCGGCGGCACTGAGCCTCGCCGGACCGGCGGCGCACGCGGGCGCCACCCCGGCCGCCCCGGCCGCCGCACCGGGCGGCCCGGCGGCGCAGGTCCAGGAGGGCGCCTCGCGGCCCGCCACCCGCGCGGACCTGCGGGCCGCCGGAGTGCCGGCCAACGAGATCCGCGCCGCCGCCTGGCGCCGCAAGACCGTGAAGCTCCGCTGGTGCTGGGCCGAGAAGAAGCCCAAGCTCGGGAAGGCGTCCGGGGTGCGCTGCAACTTCCTCGGCGTCTGGACGGACGTGACCTTCGTCTACAACGGCAAGAAGGTCTACCAGAACCGCGTCCACTGCGACGACCGCGGCGTCTACAACGTCAGCTGGCAGTGGTGCGGCTACACCGGCAACGGCAAGGCGTCGATGAGCGCCGGCGGCAACTTCAAGACCCGCCTCGGCATCGGCAACGCCAGCGTGTCCTACCCCTACTGGATGCGCATGTACATCTTCAAGAACGGCAAGGTGACCACCAACGGCGGCAGGTCCTAGCCACCTCTCCCGTCCCGCAGCGGGGACGCCCCCACGTCCCCGCTGCACTACGGTTGGGCGCTGTGATCCGATGGCGCAAAGGCACGGTCGAGGGCGTCCGGCGCGAATGGCCCGGGGCGGTCGAGCTGACCGTCTCGATCGGGGACGACGGCACCTGCCGCGCCCTGGCCTACCCCGCCCTGGTCGGACGGCCCGAACCGGGAGACACCGTCCTGCTCAACACCACGGCCCTGGCGATGGGCCTCGGCACCGGCGGCTACGCCATGATCGTCGCGGTCCCCGACCGGCTCCCGCCCGACCCGTCCGGCCCCGGCCACCTCGTCAAGGCCCGCTACACGCCGCTGCAGGCCACCGTCCTCGGCGCCGACGAGCAGGACTCCCCCCACCACGGCGTCCTGCGCGACGCCGACTCCATCGGCGGGATGCCCGTCCTCGTCGCCGACCTGCACTCCGCGCTGCCCCCGATCCTCGCCGCGCTCCTGGCCGAACGGCCGTCGGCGCGTGTGGTGTACGTCATGCCGGACGGCGGGGCGCTGCCGTCGTGGTTCTCCATGTCCATCGCGCAGCTGAAGGACGCGGGCGCGCTCGCCGCGACCATCACCGCCGGGCAGGCGTTCGGCGGCGACCTGGAGACCGTCACTGTCCACACGGGCCTGCTCGCCGCGCGGCTCGTCCTGGACGCCGACGTCGCCGTCCTCGCCCAGGGGCCGGGGAACCTCGGGACGGGCACCACGTGGGGCTTCTCCGGCGTCACGGCCGGTGAGGCCGTCAACGCGGCGTCCGTCCTCGGCGGACGGCCCGTCGGCTCACTGCGCGTCTCCGAGGGCGACAAGAGGGAACGCCACATCGGCGTCTCCCACCACTCCCTCACCGCGTACGGGCGCGTCGCCCTCGCCGCCGCCGACATCCCCGTCCCCGAGCTCGGCGGCGAGTTCGGCGCCCGCGTCGCCGCCGGCGCCGCCCCGCTCGGCGACCGGCACCGGCTCGTGCCCGTCGCCGTCGACGGCCTGGTGGACGTCCTCAGGGCCGCCGAGAAGGACTGGGGCGTCCGGCTGTCCACCATGGGCCGGCGGCTGGACGAGGACCTCGCCTACTTCCTCACCGCGGCGGCCGCCGGACGCCACACCGCCGCCCTCCTCACCTGACCGTCAGGCCACCGGGCTGCCGCGTTCCGGGCCCGCGGCGGCCGCCGCGACGTCGGCCTGCGCGGCCTCCTCGGCCTCCTCGGCTTGGGCGGCCTCTTCGGCTTGGGCGGCCTCCTCGGCGGTGTAGGACGCGTTGAAGGTGAACGCGCGGGGCGTCGGGCCGTGCTCACGGATCAGGGCGAGGCGCTCCATGGCCTCCTCCACCGTCGGGACGTGCCCCGCCGGGATCCACCACATCACCAGATGCGCCTCCATGTGCCGCCGGAACCACTCGCGGCGCCGCCGCATCGTCTCCAGGTGGGCGCTGCGGTAGACGAAGTCCCACAGCGACCCGGCCGACTCCCACACCGAGAAGTTGATGATCACGTCCTCGCCGGCGGGACGCATGCCGGTGGCGTCGGCCTCCCCCTCCTCGACCAGGCGCCACACGAACCCGGGCGTGGCGTCGGCGAGAGCGTTCACGGGGTCGAGGAGCGCGACGAAGTCCGCCATGCGCGGGTCGTCGAGCGGGAGCACGAGGGTGGCGACGTTGAACTGGGCGAGGTGGAACCGGGAGGGGGCGTGATCGTCCATGCGCTCAGTCCAGCACGCCGCCCGCTTCTAAGTCAATCTTCATTGTTTTTAGACTTCTCGGCCGCGACGCAGCACCAGCCCGGCCGCGGATCCATCCGCACCCGCACCTCCGACCCCTCAGCCAGCCCCTCCAGCAGCGCCAGGTTCAGCCCGCACACGAGCGGCGGGAACCGCTCCGCCACCACACGGAACGGGCAGTTGCGCATCCGCACCACACCGCCCTCGTCCCGGACGGGCCGGTACCCGCGCGCAGTCAGCACCGCCTCGACCCCGTCCAGACCGCCGCACGACCCGGACGGGCCCCGCAGCGCCCTGCCCTCGCGACGCGCCGCGTCCTGCACCTCCATGTCCAGACCGGCCATCTCCGCCGCCTCCGCCAGCACGCCCGCCGCCGTCCGGTAGTCCCGCGCCGGCACCGACACCGCCCGCTCCGCCGCCGACGCCCGGTACACCTTCGCCGGACGCCCCGCACCCGGACCCGACCGGCCCGACAGCCGCCTGCTGCCCGCCTCCAGCAGGCCCGCGCCCACCAGCTTGTCCAGATGGAACGCCGCGAGCGTCCGCGCGACCCCGGCCGCCTCCGCCGCCTCGTTCCGCCCCACGTCACGGCCCTGCGCCGCGACGAACTCGTACAGCCGCCGCCGCACCGGATCCTGCAACAGCGCGATCGCGTCGATGTCCTCCATCTCGCCATTCTATGAACAACGACGATACGGAATAGAGCACGTTCGGTTTTCGTGGCGGTGCGCCCGGCCGGGAGGTGCCGTCAGTGCACGCCGAGGAGGTCGACGACGAACACCAGCGTGTCGCTCCCCCTGATCCCGAACTGCGCCAGCCCCTTCGGCCCGTACCCGAGCGACGGCGGCACCACCAGCAGCACCCTGCTCCCCACCCGCTGGCCGACCAGCCCCTGATCCCACCCCTGGATCACCTGACCGGTCCCGATCATCAACCCGTACGGATGACCCGCCGACCAGGACGAATTGAACTCCTTACCGTCCCGCCAGAAATACCCCGCGTACTGCAACGCCAGCAGCCGCCCCGCAC
>NZ_VCKW01000552.1 GCF_005889715.1 Actinomadura soli | reverse complement strand
CACCTAATGGCGGTGCATCGGTCAGGCCGGGAAGGCAGGATCGGTGGCTGATGAAGCCGACCGGTGGGTGAGCACTGTTCATCACCAGGCCCGCTGTGCGAGGTCGAGGGCTAGATCGTGCCCCCACCGGTTCGGCGGGGAGAAGCAATGGCCGGTGGGATGTCGTGCCGTGATCGAGCACTGATCCATTAGGTCGCCGTGATTCTCCTCCTGGCTTCCACCCCCAGAGACGAGGCGCGGATGCTGTTTGTGGGTAACGACTGGGCCGAGGACCACCATGATGTCGAGCTGGTCGATGACGATGGGCGTCGGCTGGCCCGGCGAAGACTCACCGAGGGCATCGAAGGGATCGCCCAGCTGCACGAGCTGATCGCCGGGCACCTGCCCGAGGACGCCACCGCCGCCGATGTGGTCGTCGGTATCGAAACCGACCGCGGCCCCTGGGTGACAGCGCTGGTCGCCGCCGGCTACCAGGTGTTCGCGATCAATCCGATGCAAGTGGCCCGTTACCGGGAACGACACTCGACTTCGGGCGCCAAATCCGACCAGGGCGACGCGCACACCCTGGCCGAACTGGTCCGTCTGGACCGCGCGCACCACCGGCCGGTCGCCGGCGACAGCGACCTGACCGACGCCGTCCGGGTTCTGGCCCGCAGCCACCAGAACCTGGTCTGGCTGCGCCAACGCCAGGGTAACCAGCTACGTTCCCAGCTGCGTGAGTACTTCCCCGCCGCGCTGATGGCTTTCCCCGAGTTGACCGGACGTGACGCGCTGGCGGTGCTGACGGTGGCCACCACCCCGCAGGCCGCGCGGGACTTGGACGTCGAGACGATCATCGAGGTGCTGCGCCAGGCCGGACGGCAACGCAACCTGCGCGCCACCGCGACACGCATCCACCAGGCTCTGACCGCCGAGCATCTGGCGGCCCGGCCGCTGACCGCCCAGGCCTTCGGGATCACCGCCCGGGCACTGGTGGGCGTGCTGGCTGAACTCAACCGGCAGATCACCGAGCTGGAAAGCCAGGTGAGCGCCTATTTTGGCCGTCACCCGGACGCTGAGATCTACCTGAGCCAGCCCGGCTTCGGCACGATCCTGGGCGCCCGGGCCCTGGCCGAGTTCGGTGACGACCCTGACCGCTACGCCTCCGGCAAAGCCCGCCGCAACTACGCCGGAACCTCGCCGATCACCCGCGCTTCCGGCAAGAAGATCGTGGTCCTGGCCCGCTACGCCCGCAACCGGCGACTGGGTGACGCGCTGTTCCAGCAGGCCTTCGCCGCCCTCACCGGCTCCGCCGGAGCACGCGCCTACTACGACGCCATGCGCGCCCGCGGAATTGGCCACAACGACGCCCTACGCCGTCTGGCCAACCGACTGGTCGGCACACTCCACGGCTGCCTACGCACCCACACCACCTACAGCGAAACCACCGCCTGGACACCCCAAACCCACCACACCGACCAAGCAGCTTGACACCTACGACCCGTGGGATGTCTAGCC
>NZ_VCKW01000551.1 GCF_005889715.1 Actinomadura soli | reverse complement strand
GGCCCCGCCCGAGCGGACACCTCACCCCGCACCCTCGGGTTCCGCGGCCTGGTCAGATCCAGGAAACGCCGCGCATGGTGGTATCCCCCTCAGGATGTGCTTGGGGCCGCGAGTCCGCGGGCCCTGATGCGTGGTGTTCCGAACGGTCCACCCGCACGTGCGTTCCCGAACGTACCTGTTTCACGCCCCTTCCGCACACGTTGCAACTATCGTGTTACACAACGTGATGCGCGTAAGGGGGAAGGATGACGGCAGTGCAGTCGTCCGCCGAGGACCGTGGTGGGGAGCTGCCTCGCAGGCCCAGGCGCCGAGCGCTACTGGGGCGTCCGTCCCTGCTCGTGATCTATGTGCCGGTGGTGGTGGCCGTCCATCTCGGGCTGACCGCCGCCGGGCTGGCCGGCACGCCGCTCCGGGCCGACGACCTGACGACGTTCGCCGCCCTCCTGGCGTGCGGTGCGGTGTGCATCGAGGCGACGCGGCGGCTCGGGATGCCGGCCGGGGTCGCGCGCGACCTGCTGTCGGCGTGGTGGCTGCCGGTCGCGCTCCTGCTGCCGCCCGTCTACGTGCTCCTGATCCCGGTGCCGCTGCAGGCGCTGCTGCAGTTCCGGGTGCGCCGGACGCTGATCTACCGGCGGGCGCTCGTCGCGGCGGCGCACGGGATCGCCGGGGCGTGCGCGTCCATGGTGTTCCACCTGGTGGTCCCCGAACCGCTGGACGGGGCGCCGCAGTGGCTCGTCGACGCCTACCCGGGCATCCCGGCCGCGGTGGGATGCGCCGCGCTGTTCACCGTCGTGAACACGGCGATCGTCGCGGTCGCGGCGCACGCGGCCAACCCCGAGAGCCGCTGGCGCGACGTCCTGTGGACGCGCGAGAGCCTCCTCCTGGACGTGGTGGAGCTCTGCGTCGGCATCCTCGTGGCGATCACGAGCGCGCTTTCGCTGGGCCTGCTGATCCTCGCGCTGCCGCCGGTCGTCCTGCTGCAGCGCAGCCTCATGCACCAGCAACTCCAGGCGGCCGCCCGGACGGACTCCAAGACCGGGCTGCTGAACGCGGCGGCCTGGCAGCGGGAGGCCGCCACCGAGCTGTCGCGCGCGCAGCGGACCCATGACGCCGTGGCCCTCCTGCTGATCGACATCGACCACTTCAAACGGGTCAACGACACCCACGGGCACCTGATGGGCGACCAGGTGCTGGTGGGCGTGGCCAGCACGCTCTGCCACCAGCTGCGCGACTACGACGTCGTCGGCCGCTTCGGCGGCGAGGAATTCGTGGTCCTGCTGCCCGGCGCCGACACCGTCGAGGCATGCCGCGTCGCCGAGCGCCTCCGCGGCCGGGTGCGCCGACTGGCCGTCCCCGCCGAAGAAGGAACGGTGACGGTCACCGTGTCCGTGGGCGTCGCCCTGTTCCGCACGCACGGCGAGGACCTCCTGGAACTCCTGGCCGCCGCTGACCTGGCCCTGTACCGCGCGAAGTCCTCCGGCCGCGACCGCGTCTGCCTCCCCGCCCT
>NZ_VCKW01000550.1 GCF_005889715.1 Actinomadura soli | reverse complement strand
CCCAAGCCTCCACGAGAACCCCCACCCGCACCATCAAAGGAACGGCCCCGGCACCGCCGCAGCGCCAGCCCGCGCCGACGCACAAACGGCCCCATACGCCCACCTGAACAGACCCACACCGCCACAGGGCCGCCCCGTACCGACAGGCGGACAGGCCCACACCGTCACGGGGCGGCCCGTACCGACAGGCGGACAGGGCCTACACCGTCACGGGGCGCGGCCCGTACCGACGGGCGGGTGGACTGGGCCTAGGGCGCGGTGCCGGCGGGTCACGCCGCCGCAAGGGCGGGTCCGTACCGACACCTGACGGGCGCCAGCCCCGTACAAACGGCCACGCCGCCGCGAGGACAGGCCCATGCCGTTGGGCGGACGAACCGCACCATAGTTCGGCCGAAGCTTGGCCCGTAGCGACGGGCCGTGGTGGCGCGCGAGGCGAGCCGTGGTGGCGTACGTGACGGGCCGTGGCGGCGCGCGGACGGGGTTTGTTGTCGTGACCTCCGTTTCGGCGGGGTAGCGTACGCGGCGATTCGAGGAGGCGACATGGGCGATGTCACGACCGGGTCGGTCACGGCGAACGGACTGGACTTCGGGTTCCTCACGGCAGGCCCGGCGGATGGGCCGTTGGTGCTGCTCCTGCACGGCTTTCCCGACTCGGCGCACACCTGGCGGCACCTCATGCCAGAACTGGCCGACGCTGGATACCGCGCCGTGGCTCCGTTCATGCGCGGCTATGCGCCGACGTCCGTCCCGGAGGATGGCGCCTACCAGACCGGCGCCCTCGTCACCGACGCCGTCGCCCTGCACGAAGCCCTCGGCGGCGGCCCCGACGCCGCCGTCATCGGACACGACTGGGGCGCCTTCGCCGCCTACGGCGCCGCGAGCATCGCCCCCGGACGGTGGCGCAAGGCCGTCGCGATGTCCGTCCCACCCCTTTCCGTGATGACCGGCGTGTTCTTCGAGTACGAGCAGCTCAAGCGCTCGTTTTACATGTTCGTGTTCCAGACTCCTCTCGCCGAGGCGGTCCTGGGACGCGCCTTCATCGAGGGTCTCTGGCGCGACTGGTCCCCGTCCGGCAATGGCGACCATGTGGATAACGTCGACCGCGTCATGGAGTGCCTGGCCACGCCGGACAACGTCACCGCCGCGCTCGGCTACTACCGCGCAATGTTCGACACGTCGCAGCATTCCGACCGCTACACCGCCGAACAGCAGGCGATCTCCAAGCCGGGCGACGTGCCCGTCCTCTACCTGCACGGTTCCGAGGACGGCTGCCTGGGCGCGGACGTGGTCGCGCCAGGCGGCGATCCCGGCGGCGTCCTGGCGGCCCTCCCGGACGGCTCCAGCGCCGGGCTGGTGCCGGGCGCCGGCCATTTCCTGCAGCTCGACTGCCCCGCGGATGTGAACGACCGCATCCTCAGCTGGCTGACCTAGCGTGCGCGCGTGCGCGTTCCTGGGTGGGTGTGTGGGCGGCTCGCGGGGCCAGCGTGAGTGCAGTTCCTGGCCAGGCGCGGGTCGCAGGTTGCAGGGCAGGCG
>NZ_VCKW01000548.1 GCF_005889715.1 Actinomadura soli | reverse complement strand
GCGTCGAGGACGGCCCGGGCAACGGCGTCGGCGCGGGGGTGGGCTGGAGCGGGATCTGCTGGCCGCCGGTGCCGTAGGACGACCCGCCCGTGGCACTGCCGGGCAGCGGCATCGGGCCGGTGGTCATGCCGGGACCGCCGGTCGTCCCGGTGGCGCTCATCCCGCCGCCGCTGATGCCGGAGCCGCTCATGCCCGTGCCGGTGCCGCCCATTCCGCTGCCGCCGCCCATGGCCGGGCCGAGGTCGCGGAGGGGCGGGACGCTCGACGCCGGCGGCTGCCCGCTGATCGGGGACGAGGGCGGCGGGCCGTTGTGCGCGGCCGGCTGGAGGTGGCCGAGGCTGCTGCCGTGGCCGTTGGCGCCGTGCCCGTTGGACAGCGGGCTCGCGCCGAGCGAGGAGCCGGCCGTCCCGTCCGCGCCGGTGAGCAGGTTGACGTAGGGCCGCAGATGCCCGGAGCCGATCTCGATGAGGTCGTCGCATTCCTGCCGCAGCACCCGCGAGATCGTCCAGTTGCCGTCGACGGCGACGTGCACGACGGTGACGCGGACGCCGAGGTCCTGCGCGTCGACGACGACCTGGGCGAGGTCCTCGTCGCCGGTGACCAGGACGGCGTCGGTGAGCGCGCCGTTGCGGGCGAGGGTCATCAGGTCGCGGTGGATCTCGGTGTCGACGCCCTCGCGGCGGCCGGGCCGGATGCGGCCGAGCCGCAGCTTGAGGCCCGGCAGGTCGGCGAGCGCGTCGTGCTCGGGGGAGCGGCGGCCCTCGACGGTCGCCTCGTACCAGTAGCAGCGCAGCAGCGGCGTGCCGGTGCGTTCCCTGGCGAGGTTGCCGAGGAGCTGGAGGAGCCCGCCGAAGTCCCACGAGACGGTCTCGCGGTGGCGCGTGCCGTGCACCGCCATCGCGCCGTCGGCGAGCAGGTAGCCGGCGTCTACGAACAGCGCGCAGCGATCCATGCGACACCGCCCTTCCTCAACACGGGACTTCACGGCATGCCCATCCGGCTCAGTGTCCCGGGTCGCCTATAGCGTAGTGAAGCGCGTCAACCCGGTAGGCCAATACGGCGATTCGCCACTCTTTCATGGCAAGCCGCTGGTTGGCGACTCCCCGGTAACAAGATTCGGGAGCCGCGGCGGACGCTACCAGCCGTTCGGGCCCGACCCCGCGCTTCCTCATGATCTTTACGGGAACGGGCAGGTCATGGGCTTAGTCCCGGGGTCCCCGCGACCCGGGCTTCAACCGCCCATGGCGACCGGCCAGATGCGTCACCTTCAGCGTCACCTGGTGCGGGACCTGGTTGCGGACGTGCCCCGGCGCACCGAGCGTGCCCCGGAACGGGACGCCGCGCGGTGTGGTCACCGTGGTCGCCCTGACCCGCACGCGGATCTTGACGTGGTGCAGCAAGACGCACCCTTTGACGTGGATGTGGAGACCTTCAGGCCCTTCCTCCGGGAGGTGCGGCGGGTGCGGCCGCTGGCGTTCAGGCGGTTTCTCCGCGGGTGCCTTCCGGGGCGGCGGCGGTTGGGGCTCCGGAGCGGCGGGACGGAACGGCGGG
>NZ_VCKW01000547.1 GCF_005889715.1 Actinomadura soli | reverse complement strand
ACTGGTCGGCACACTCCACGGCTGCCTACGCACCCACACCACCTACAGCGAAACCACCGCCTGGACACCCCAAACCCACCACACCGACCAAGCAGCTTGACACCTACGACCCGTGGGATGTCTAGCCCGGTGTGTGCGGTGCGGTTGGAGGAGGGGGCTGGGAAGCGGAAAACCCCGCGTATGCGGTGCACGCGGGGTCGGTAGCGGGGGGCCGGAGGGGCCCGTGCGGGAACGGGCCGGCGGGCAGGTCAGATCGCGGAGCGGGCGGGGACGCCGCGCAGGTGGATCCAGCCTTCGGTCTTGAGCTTCTTCACCGTGCAGCTGATGGGCTCGTACTCGGCGGGGTTCACGTAGCCGGGGCCGTGGGCGATGACGGACTCGTACACGAACGTCGACGCGATGAAGCCGAGGTCGGCGCCGGTCGCGGCGAGGCGGTCCTTGAGGGGGCGGGCGTCCAGGAGCCGGGCCGTGCGGATCAACGCCCAGCCCGACATTCCAGGCGGGTCGGGCATCACGGGGCCGACGTGCACCGCGACCCGGAGCTGGATGCGGACGGCGTCGCTCGACCGCTGGTTGTGGTGGCGCAGCCGCAGCGCCAGCGAGGCGATCATGGGGTCGATCACGGCGGCGGTCGGCACCTCGGGCGGGACGACGATCAGCGCGCCGTCGCCGCGGTCCTCGATGTGGCAGGCGGCCCAGGGCACCGCCGACTCCCGGAACGCCTCGCGGAGCAGCGCGTACATGGCGCGGCGCATCTCGAGGCGGTCGCGGTCGTTGCGGTGGGCCGCGCTGAAGCCCGCGATGTCGGTGAACACGATCGTGCAGTTCTGGCCCGCCCAGGACGCCCCGGGGTGCCCGTTCCGGGAGACGGTCATGGGCTGTGTCGGCTCGTCCTCGAACGGGGCCAGGGCGGACGCCGTCGGCGGCGCCTCCGGCGAGCCCGGCGTGCCGTTCTGTGATCGCATCGGGTAGGCCGCTCCGCCGTTCACCGCCGCGTACTGGGCGTGATCGGCCTGCGGCGGGATGAGCGGCATCGGCACGGTCGCGTACCTCTGCGCGCCGTCCTGCCCCCCGTACTGAGTGCCGTTCTGCGTGGCGGACGGCTCCGGCGTACCGGGCGCTTGCGGTGTGACAGGCAGTTGTGGTGTGTCAGATACCTGCGGCTGGGGGCCCGACTGCTGCTCGGTGAGCCGGTCGTACAACTCGCGCTCCAGGACGGCGACCACGCGGGGGTGGTCGCTCAGGTAGCTCACGAACTGCTGCGTGGTGATGCGCAGGCCGCGGACGATGTCCATGGCGACGAGGGTCGCGGACCGGCGGCGCAGCAGCAGGGCCGCGCGTTCGCCGACGATGTCGCCGGGGCCGCGGAACGCGATGATCCGCTCGCGTCCGTCCCGGTTGATCGAGACCCGGATGGAGCCGGACTGGATCACGACGGCCTGGTCGGCGGTCTGGCCCTCGAACCAGAGCACGGTGCCGACCGGGTAGACGACCTCGTCGACGCACGCGAGGAGGTCGTTCTGCTCGGTCTCGGTGAGGTGGCCCCAGAAAC
>NZ_VCKW01000546.1 GCF_005889715.1 Actinomadura soli | reverse complement strand
GGTGTCGGGTGGGTGGTCAGGACTGGGCGGCGGCGCCTACGACCATGGGGGGGTCGGTGGTGGTGATGTGGTCGGATTCGATGACGTCGGCGACGACGGCGGTGATGTTGTCGGGGCCGCCGTTCTCGCGGGCCAGTTCGATCAGACGGTCGACGGCGCGCTGGGGGTCGGCCTCGGCGGACAGGATCTCGTAGATGCGCTGCGCGTCGACCGGGCCGCTCAGGCCGTCCGAGCAGAGGAGGTAGCGGTCGCCGAGCCGGGCCTCGCGGAGGCGCAGGTCGGGTTCGCGGTCCTCGCGTCCGTCCAGGACCCGGTACAGGACGTGCGACAGCCGGGACGTCTCCGCCGGGTCGGCCTGCTGGCCGGCCTGCTCGGCCTCCGCCTTGAGAAGCTCGTCCATGGTGTGGTCCTGCGTCATCTGGAACAGCTCGCCGTCGCGCAGGAGGTAGCCGCGCGAGTCGCCGACGTGCGCGAGCGCGACGGACTCGCCCGACCACAGCATGGCGGTGAGCGTCGTGCCCATTCGGCTCAGGTCCGGACGTTCCTCCCGGACGATGCGCAGCTTCTCGTTGGCCTCCGCCACTGCGCGGCCCAGGATCTCGACGAGATCGTCCTGCGGGGCGTCGGTGTCGAGCGAGCGCAGGGAGCCGATGACGGTCGAACTCGCGACCTCGCCGCCCGCGTAGCCGCCCATGCCGTCCGCGACCGCGATCAGCCGCGCACCGGCGTACCCCGAGTCCTCATTGTTCTCTCGGTTGCAGCCGATGTCGCTGCCTGCTGCGTATCTGATAGCTACGTTCATACCAATTTCGATGACGATCCGGTCAGAGGAGTTGTATCAGTCGCGGGCGGCTGCCTCGCCATCGGCGCCGGACGTGCCGACGCCGTGCCGGACGGCGTAGAGAGCCGCCTGCGTCCGATCCTGGACTCCCAGTTTCATGAGCAGATTACTGACGTGCGTCTTGACCGTCTTCTCGGACACCACGAGCGCGCGGGCGATCTCCCGGTTGGATCTGCCCCGCGCGATGTGCACGAGCACCTCCCGTTCACGTTCGGTCAGCGCGGCCAGGCCGCGGTCGTCCGGCCCGTCCGCCAGCATCGCCTCGGCCGCGTCGGGCGCGAACAGCACGTGCCCGTCGTGGACCGCCCGGATCGCCTGGACGAGCGCCTGCGGGTCGACGTCCTTGTACAGGTACCCGGCAGCGCCCGCTTGAACGGCCGGCAGCACGTGCCCGCGTTCCGTGACGCTGGTCAGGACCAGGACCCGTGCCGCCACCCCGCGAGCCCGCAGCTCGGTCAGCGCTGTCAGGCCGTCGGCGCCCGGCATCTTGAGGTCCATGAGCACGATATCGGGCTCCAGGGATTCGGCCAGTGTCACGGCCGACGTGCCGTCCTCCGCCTCGCCGACGACCTCGATGTCGTCCTGGATGCCGAGGAAGGTGCGCAGCCCCTGCCGGACGACCGGATGGTCGTCCGCGATCAGGACCCTGATCGGTGCCCTTCCCGGGGCTGGCTCTTATACACATCTCCGAGCCCACGAGACCCTAAGACATCTAGTATGCC
>NZ_VCKW01000545.1 GCF_005889715.1 Actinomadura soli | reverse complement strand
ACCCCAAAGCCCACAACCTCCACCTCACCCGCCCCGCGACGGAAACCGAGAAGCCGCCCGTAGCCCAACCCAACAACGAGAGGAACCAAGCCAAACCACCCACTCGACGAGACTCACCGCCCATGGCCAGGAGAGGGGACGCCGCGACACCCTCCTCCGGTGCATGGCCGCAGGCACAGCAGGAATGCTGGGCGCGGTGACGCTGGGCGGATCGGTCGGTACCGTGGCCGGACTCCTTGTTGCGGTCGCAGTCTGGTTCTCGTTCGGCCGCCTCGGTAAAGCGGACCGAAGACGCAGGCGGATGCGCCTCGTCGCCGACCTGCCCGTGGCAGTGGATCTTCTTGCCGCGTGCCTGCGCGGCGGCACCCCCTGGCACGAGGCGGTCGCCGCGGTCGCGGACGCGGTGGGCGGTCCGCTCGGAGAGGAACTGGGAGCCGTCTCGGTCCAGATCCGGCTGGGCGCTGATCCGGCCGAGGCGTGGTCAGCGCTCACGAAGGAGCCGATGCTCGCTCCTCTGGCCCGCACTGCCATCCGTGCCGCGTCCACCGGCGCGGCGCTGGCTCCATCCCTGACCCGTCTGGCGCGAGATCAACGGCGCGTGGCGCGCACAGCCGCCGCTGCCAGGGCCCGGGCGGCCGGCATCCACGCGCTCGCTCCGCTGGGCCTGTGCTTCCTGCCCGCCTTCGTGCTGCTGGGCGTCGTCCCGGCCATCGCCGGGATCGCCTCCACGATCCTCCTGCCGCAATGACCCTTCGACTTATCCACAGGATGCCGTTCACACGCCACCCATCCCCCGACCCAGCAGCCTTGAGACGAACAACGAAACGAGAGGGGCCCGTATGCGGCCGAAACAGATGGTGGTGCGGCGATGGTCCATGACGTGCGGAGACCGAGGGATGTCCACCGCCGAGTACGCGGTCGGCACCATCGCCGCAGCGGCCTTCGCCGCCGTGCTGTTCAAGATCGTGACCAGCTCCCACGTGAAGTCCCTCCTCTTACAGATCATCGAGAAGGCCCTCAAACTGGCCGGCTGAACGACCGGGGGATGGCCACGGCGGAGATCGCCGTGGCACTCCCCACCCTGGTACTGATCACAGCGATCGCGCTGTGGGGCTTGACGGCCGCGTCCGTCCAGCTCGCCTGCACGGACGCCGCCCGAACCGGTGCCCGCGCCGCAGCGAGAGGCGAGTCCCTCAACGCCGTGCGCGAACTCGTGGCGAAGGCCGTCCCGGAGGGAGCGACGGTCAAGGTGAGCCGAGACGAAGCCACCGTCCAGGTAGACGTCTCCGTCCCCGTCAAGCCGCCCGCGGCTGCGGGCCTACCGGCCCTGACCGTCCACGCCCACGCGACCGCCGCCACAGAACCAGGCGTCCCACCCGCCGAACCTTGAGCCACCCACTGGCAACCACCTCATCGAACGCACCCACCCGCCGATCAACCACTCCCGGGCATGGCGCCACCAACGCCCAACCGACCGTCCGAACAACAATCGGCGCCCACCAGTGCCCACGTCGGCCGTGCCAGCGGGGTCTGCCAGCCAGCAAGGGCTGCTGCCAGCTTGGCCCGTCGGCCAAGTCCACGGGGGG
>NZ_VCKW01000054.1 GCF_005889715.1 Actinomadura soli | reverse complement strand
CGACCAAGGAGTCACCCCCTCCGTCGCCATCACCAACGACGGGCTGGTCGTGGAAGTACACCAGTCACAAGGCGCCAGCACCCTCTGGTATCACGTCGGCAGGGTCAACGGCGACACGATCGACTGGGGCGGAAGCATCGAGTACGACCAAGGAATTACCCCCTCCGTCGCCATCACCAACGACGGGCTGGTCGTGGAAGTACACCAGTCACAAGGCGCCAACACGCTCTGGTATCGCGGCACCGGTCAAATCGACGCAGACATGATTACATGGAATGACGAGCAGAGTCAGCATTACGGCGATGGCCTGGTTCCGAAGGTCACGTGCAACGCGCAGTCGGCAGTGGAGACCCACCAGTCGACATCCAACGGGCTCTTCTGTTCGACTCTGACGCTGCCGGCCATCCGTTCCACCTGGTTCGACCTGCACGGTACGAATTCATACGCCTACTGTCAATGCAGCAACACGGACGGCCCCGACCAGAGGCACACTTCGAGCCACACGTTGAACGTCGAGGAGGGGGCACCGTATCTCTATGTTGTCCTCACCAGGAGTGTCGACAACGCCGAATTCCCGGACGGCGCGGTGATGACGACCACCGGCCCTGACGGAACCGTATACGACCACGACATCCAGGACGACAACCAACTGGTGATCATGTCGGGTTCATCGATTCAGTGTCTCGTCATCAGGAACCCCACGCCAGGCGACTGGACCATGACCATGGAGGTACCCGCCGGCGTGGGATTCTGGTGTGTGTGTAACACCGTTCCGTCCCAGGACGTGTACCCCACAATGGATTCGACGGCACAACTGAACCGTCGGTTCATCGCCACCACCACTCTACTGTTCGCCGCCGGAATAGGTCTCCTGGCGGCAGTGTGGTACAGGCTGCGCAGCTCTCCACAGCCGGTGACCGTGGCGGGGTTGACGGCGGCGATGTACGGGGGGTTGAAACCCGAGGACGCAGCCTGGGTTTCGAGGTTCATGTGGGACTCGTCCCCGTCGGCTCCGCCTTCGATGGTAACGCGGATCTACCATGAATTCATCACGAGACTGGCGCAGAGGCTGGTCGACCTGGCGAACCGCCTGCAAACCATAGGTTATCCTTTCACCCAACTCGCGGAATATGTGGAATGGTTCGGGAAGAACTTCTCCGAGGAGGAGTACAACGTCGTGCGAGACACGAACATCCCCGCGGACCGGGTGCTGTTCGTCTACGCTCTCGTCTATTTCGAAGTCAGGCATATGACGGACGCCGAGGAGCAGAACGCGGTCCGCCACGCGCTGTGGCAGTGCTACCTGAAGAAGGCGTTCGGCGCGGACTTCGCCACACAGCTCGGCAACGCACACGAAGTGGCGAGGCCGGGCACCGAAGCGGACAACAAGGCCGACGAAATCAACAACGCCAAGGGCCAGCAACTCGCCGACCAGGTGAACGCGCCGTACCAGTGCTTCGACGCCGCCCGCCAGATGTGGGCACGCGGAGAGCTGCAGAAGCGAACCGATCTGGAAGGGGACCCGACCTGATCCGGCTCGCCCGCACTCGCCCGCAGGCGCTGATCGCACGGTGCCGTACCGTCGTGTAACAGGCGCAGGAGTGGCGCGTTTCGATTACAGGCGGCGGACCGGCCGGTGTACGCGAGCGCCGCGCTGACGGCAGGCTCGGTGGAGCCGAACTCCGCGGCCGTCCACAGCGGTGATGTGCACCAAGGCCGGCTGGGCGGTCGATCCGGCGCGGGGCTTCGCGCAATCCATTGGTACGCGGAACCCGCGCACAGGTCACGGCGGTGGCCGTCGGGACCGATCGTTCAGCCGCCTTCGAGGGCAGAGTCCAGCGACCCGACGCGCAGCCGCACGGTGACCAGCCCACTGGGCAGCGACGGCGCCGCCGCACGGCGGTGAAGCCCACCGGGTTTGGTGAAGTCCGGTTTACCTGGCGCCGGTCGGCGCTGGTGTGTTGATCGAACGGTAGTACGCCATCTCGTACTCGACGGGTGGGACGTCGCCGATGGCGGTGTGCAGACGGCGGTGGTTGTACCAGCCGACCCATTCGACGATGGCGTACTCGACCTGGTCGCGGGTGCGCCAGGAGCGGCGGTGGATCAGCTCGGTCTTGAACGTGGCGTTCAGCGACTCGGCCATCGCGTTGTCGTGGGAGTCGGCGACCGACCCGACCGAGGCGACGACGCCCAGGTCGGTCAGCCGGGTGGTGTAGCGGAGGCTGGTGATGTCCGCTGGCCATAGCTGGTCGGGCCGGTCCGCGGTGAACCGCCGGTTGACCAGGTCCGGCGGCCGTGATGCTGTCTCGCCGGGTGTGGTGGTGCGCTGCCGGTCCCGGCGGTGCACGCCCTGCAGGCCGTGGGCGCGCATCAGCCGTTCCACCGTGCACCGCGCGACCTGAACGCCCTGGCGGCGCAGCTGCTTGGGCACGCGGTAGGCGCCATAGGTGCCGTAACTGGCCTGATGAACGTCGCTGATCTGCTCGATCAGTACCGCATCGCGCTGGGCGCGGGCGGACGGTGGCCGGCGTTTGCGGTCGTAGTAGGTGCCCGGGCACAGGTCCAGGACGCGGCACACCGGCACGGGCCCCGAAGCGGTCACGCAGGTGATCGACCACCATGACCACTTCGTCCGGGGCTGGCCGAGCTCGGCGGCGAAAAGCGCTGAGGCCGCTTTGAGGATCTCGTTGGCGCGCTTGAGCTCGTTGTTCTCCTTGCGCAGCCGCTTGAGCTCCTCCCGCTCGACGGTGGTCAGCTGCTCGGACCGCTGGCCGGCGTCGGCCTGGGCCTGGCGCACCCAGATACGCAGGGCTTCGCGGTGGATGCCCAGATCGGCCGCGATCTGAGCGATGGGACGGTCGGACTCCATGGCCAGCCGGACGGCCCGGTCACGGAGCTCCTGGGGGTACTTGCGTGGTGCTGACATCGCGGCGATTCTCCTCCTACCAGCCAAGATCATGACTGGCTTGAAGGACTTCACCGAACCCGGTGGGCTTCACCTCAGGCTGAAATGAAGGGGCAGGGACCTCCATCCTGCGACCCTACGAACAGCGATCCGACCCCCCACCCGACCGCACCAACGACTGACCCCACGGCCGACATCGGCCACCGCCAGCATCGGCTCACATCCTCGTTTCCCTGTGATGACACCGCTCTAGGAACACCCCCTCCAGGAGGCGCTACCCTCTTTGAACCCGCCCAGTTCGCGGGCTTGAGCGTTCGAAACGCCGCGAATTCCTGTTGAGGAGCCTTCAGCAGCGCTGAACTCACGGCGGACGTGCCGTTAACGGACGTGTCACCAGCCGCAAACGAGGGGCTGCAGGCGACGCTCGGGGGGCCTAGGTGATTGACTTGGGGAGTGCCCAGCGCGCGGGCAGGCCGGCCGCAGTAGTTTCGATAAAGTCGGCTGGCCGGGGTTCGGCTGTCAGGTTGCCCCAAGGCTTCATCGGTCGGCGGATGCTTGGCGTCTGGCCACCCAAAGGCCGCGCGGACCGTGGACCAGTGCTTCTTGACTGCCTCTGACTCATTGCTCGGCGTTGTTTCTTTCTCTGTTCTCACTCAGCCCGTGTGTTCTGGGGTGCTGTGGAAGGCTTGAACTCGCCAGGCACCGTCCTCTTCGGACAGCACCCATGTCTCTAGCGCCAGGCTCGAGCTGCCCGGCTCGGTCTGGCCGGCGAAGACCACCGCCCCTTGGCTGCTCACGATGGCCAGGTCGGAGCAAACGAATCGAATGTTCCGCACCTTGTGGATGCCTTTGGAGCCCTCGAACGCGCCGGTGAAGAGGCGGGCCATGGTGTCGCGGATTGCTTCTTTGCTGGGCAGATAGGTGCCGGGCAGAGTCGCGGTGGCGGTCTCTGCGTACGGCACGACGAAGGCGTCCGCGTCGCCCTGGGCCCAGGCGGCATACACCTCATCGAGCACAGCGCGTACGGCGCGTTCGGCATCGACATGTGTCGTGTTGTGGCCGGTCATCACATTCCTCTTGGCGTCATGTTTCCTGGCGCTGCTGCTGCGGCGCCGCGCCGCGGAGCCTCCTATACATGGAGACCGCCGAAAGCCAGAAAGGAATCGTTAACCGGGCTGGGCGAATGTTCTGACAAGCCGCTCTGGTGCGTAGTTGTGCGAGGTGGAGGGCGAATCGGCATGGTTCAGGTCGTCTGATCTTGATCCCGGTTCCGGTTCCTTCCGGGTGTCGGTGGGGTCTTCATGTTCATGCGGATCAACAACCCCCTCGGCCTTGCGGAGGCAGCCGTCGATTACACGGGCGACTGCCTTCGCCAGGTACGACCACAGGACCTCGCTAAACCGACACCGCGCCAGGGCTGGGATGTGGAGGCCCTATTGCGTCATCTGAACGAGTCCATCGACGTTTTCCTGGAGGGCCTCACCGAAGCGGTCATCGGCCACCCGGAACGCGGCCATCCTGAGCCTCCCGAGGGCTTGGTCGCGTCCTTCCACGACCGTGCCCGCCGCCTGCTCGCCGCGGCCGGAACGAACGCGGGCCCCGACAGCCGCGTGGTGATCGACGACCGGCGCCTACTGCGTGGGGTCCTGGTGACCGCCGCCGCTCTGGAGTTGACCGTCCATGGGTGGGAGATCGGGTGGGCTTGTCGTCGGGAAGAACCCATACCGCCGGTGCTCGGCAGGCATCTCCTGGAGGTCCTCCCGCTGCTCTCCACGGGTGAGGGGGTCGATCACTTGCGGTACGGACCAAGGGTGTCGACGAGAGCGAGGGCTGCTCCCGGAGAGCGGCTGATCGCCCTGCTGGGAGGGACGGTTCGTAAGGCCTGAGGTCAGCTCGACGGCAAGCTGGAGGGCAGGCCGAACCTGGGGAGCAGACCGGGCTCCGCGAACAGGACGATGCGGCTGATGCCGTCGGAGGTCACTGTCAGGACGGCGATGCCGAACGCGTCGTAGGCGCCGTCGGCTCTGCGTAGAAAGGCGCCGGCGGCGGGCTGCCCGTTGGCTCGGGTGGGCATCATCCGCCAAGTGCCCGGTGGGCCGATCACCTGGTCGATGTAGCGCAGGCAGGTCTCCAAGCCGGAGAACCATGTCGTGTAGCCGACCATCTCCAGCGCGGCGTCCTTGCGCAGCGCGCGTTCCAGGGCGTCCAGGTCGGAGTTCTCGAAGGCGGTCATGTACTGCTCCAGCAGCGCACGGCCCTGCGGTTCGGTGGGCTCCGCGGCGACTTCCGGGGCTGCCAGTGCCATGCCCGCGCGTGCACGCTGGAGCAGGCTCTTGACCGCGGCCACGGAGATGTCCAGCATCCGGGCCACCTCGGCCGCCGGAAAGTCCAGCACCTCGCGCAGGATGAAGACCGCTCGCTGCCGTGGTGCCAGATGTTGCAGGCTGGCCGTCAACGCGAGCCGCAGCTTCTCTCGTGAGGACACGATGTCGGCGGGGTCGGCGGGGCCGCCAGAGGTCACTATTGCGTCGGGAATCGGCTGCAACCACACCACCGTGCTGCCGGGGGCCTCCGGCGCTTGGAATGGATCATCGCTCGGTGGCCCCAGACCACTGGGCAATGGACGCCTGGCGCGTCTCTCCCTCGCGGACAGGCAGGTGTTAGTGGCGATCTTGTACAGCCAAACACGCAGCGAGGAGCGTCCCTCGAACGCCTCGTAGGACCGCCAGGCGCGCAGAAAGGTCTCCTGGACGAGGTCCTCGGCCTCGTCCAGGGTTCCCATCATGCGATAGCAGTGCGCCAGAAGCTCACGGCGGAACGGCTCCACCAGATCGGCGAATTCTTCGGCATTCTCCATTTGCGCTCCTTGACCAGCTTTCAGCGTGTCCCCCCATAGAGACCACCGCCGATCGGCAAAGGAATCGTTCCGCCGTCCATGAGGGCTGCTCCCTGCCGAAGGGAGCGGCGGG
The DNA here is from genome assembly GCF_005889715.1 of Actinomadura soli. Classification (GTDB taxonomy): domain Bacteria; phylum Actinomycetota; class Actinomycetes; order Streptosporangiales; family Streptosporangiaceae; genus Spirillospora; species Spirillospora soli. Next base: position 32,466 of record NZ_VCKW01000054.1, on the reverse strand, counting down.
GAGCCCTAGGTCGCCATGAAGCGGTAGGAGTCGATCAAGGTGGCGTCCTGCTGGATCGGCTGTCCAGCCAGCCGGTCGCCGATGGCCTTGGTGAACTGGTTGAAAGCCGGTGTCCCCAGGAGAGGGTTGTTCTCGGTATCGGTCACCGCGATGTGCAGAAAGCTGACACCGTCGGCGAGCCGGAACACCGCGTAGCGCAGACCGTCGGGGGCGGTCGCGCGCAACTCGGCGAAGACCTGCTCGATCAGCCGCTGGTTCTCATCGGCTGAGTCCGGGCGCGTGTGGTATTGGACGGCGATGGTCTGACTCATGCGATCTCCCTTGGTTTTGGATCTTGTGCTCATTTGGGGGTGGCGACAGGTTCGGCGTCCACCTGCTCAGCGGGCCGGCTTGTGTCGGGAGTTCCGCGCAGGAGCAGGGCGGCGAGCAGACCGACACCGGCGAACACCACGGTCGCCCAGAATGCCGACTGATAGCCCTCAGCCAGGGCGACGGGCGCGGGGCGCCCGGTGGCGAGGAGCTGGTCGGTGCGGGAGACGGCGACCATGGTGACGATCGAGATCCCGACCGCGCTGCCGATGTTGAACGAGGTGTCCACGAGCCCCGAGGCCAACCCGGACTCCTCTTCGGAGACCCCGGTGAGTGCGGCGATCTGCGAGGCGACGAAGGCTCCGCCGAGACCGGGGCCAAAGATCAGCAGACCGAGCAGCAGGTCGTTGACGAAGCTGCCGTCGGCGGGCACTCGGACCAGGAGGAGGGAGCCCAGGCCCATCAGGAGCATGCTGGGCACCGCGGTCGCCCGCACCCCCAGTCTGGTGACAAGGCTCTGCCCGGCCATGGCGCCGGCGATCGACATGACCGTCATGACGGCACTCAACAGGCCGAACTGCAGCGCCGAGTATCCGAGCACCTCCTGGGCGTACAAGGTCAGCGGGAACAACATCCCGTCCACGGCCAGCCCGACGGTGAAGATAGTGAGGTTGCCGCTGACGAGCGTGCGCATCCGGAAGACGCGCAGCGGCACCAGAGGCGCCGCCGAGCGTGACTCGACCACGACGAAGACGGCGACGAGGACCGACGCCGCCATCAGCAGGCCGGTCGTCTGGACGCTGGCCCACCCAGATTCAGGCAGTTTGAAGACGGCGTAGACGAGCAGCAGCAGCGCTGCGGTGATCGTTGTCGCCCCCGCGGCGTCGAAGGTACGGATCGCGGCGCTGGCCTGGCCCTTCTGCAGCAGGAGCGGGCTCAACGCCAGTAGCGCGATCGCGACAGGCACGTTGATGTAGAAGATCCACTCCCAGCCGAGGCCTGCGGTGACGACTCCGCCCACCAGCAGCCCGGCCGTCGCACCGACGCCGCCGAGCCCGCCCCAGATACCCAGGGCCTTGTTACGGTCAGCGCCCTCGCCGAACATGGACATCACGATGGACAACGCCGTCGGGGCCATCAACGCCGCCGACACTCCCTGAACGGCGCGGGACACGATCAGCACGCCCCCAGTCCAGGCGAGTCCGCACAGCAGTGACGAGACCGCGAAGAGCGCGACGCCCGCCATGAACACGCGGCGGCGTCCCAGCAGGTCCGCGACCCGGCCGCCCAGCAACATCAGCCCGCCGAAGGCCAGCGCGTAGCCGATGAGCACCCACTGGACACCCGACACCGACAGGCGCAGATCCTCCTGCATCGACGGGACGGCGGTGAGAACGATCGTCGAATCGAGGATCACCATGAAGAACGCCGTGCCCAGGAGCGCCAAGGCCTTCCACCGCCGTGGATCGGGCCGAGCTTCTACCGACTGGTCATGAGCCATCACGACACCCCTCGCTGGTAGTCATGCTCCATTTCGACAGTCCTAGACTACTACCAGATAGTCCTTAAAAACAATCATAGAGAACGTTTTTTGCATCAGGCGCGCTAGCATGGGCTCATGACGGGTAAGCGCAAGTACGCCGACGGCTGTGCCACGTCGCACGCACTGGATCTGGTGGGTGAGCGCTGGGCGCTGCCGATCGCCCGTGAGCTCCTCCTTGGCGCCAAACGTTTTACTGACCTGCGTTCAAGCCTGCCTAGCGCGAGTCCGAACGTTCTTGCTCAGCGGCTGCGTGAGCTGGAGGACGCGGGCGTCGTGCAGCGGCGGACCCTGCCTCCGCCGGCGGCGTCCCGCGTCTATGAGCTCACCGAGTGGGGCAGCGAACTCGAACCCGTGATCAAGGGGCTCGCCCGCTGGGGCTCCCGCTCGCCCTTCCTGCCGATCGATGCCGAGATGAGCGCCGACTCCCTGATCCTGGCCCTCACAACGTTGTTCGACCCGCAGGCAGCCGAAGGCCTCACCGCCCGGCTGACACTGCATCTCGGCACCGACGTCTACGGAGTTCAGATCACCAGCGGCGGGCTGGAAGCGGCCCGTGGCCAAGCCGACTCGCCTGACCTCGCCATCAAGACCGACTCCGCCACGCTGAGCGCCCTCATCTGGGGCGACCACTCGCTCACTTCGGCACTGAACGCCGGCGATCTGACCATCGACGGTCCCGTGGCAATCGCCGAGCGTTTTCTCTCGCTGTTCCCGCTGCCGCCCACTGCCCAGATCCCGAACAGAGACTGATGACAAAGCCCGGCGCGGAGGGCACCGGGAGTTCGGGCAGCGCGACCAAATAGCGGGCGCCCAGCCTGCCGTTCGTCCGTTAGGGCCTCAGCTCTATTTTCGCCTGCCGGCCCGAGGAACAGGCCACCGTTGACCTCGATGGTCTGGCCCGTGATCCACCGTGCGTCGTCCGAGGCGAAGAACGCCACCGCGTCACCGATGTCGCTGGGCTGGCCGTGTCTGCCGAGCGCGGTTATGCCGGCCACGAATTGAACGGAGTCGGGGTCACCCCGCAGCCAAGCGTTCATGTCCGTCTCGGCGATCCCCGGAGACACCGTGGTGACCGTGATTCCCCGTGCGCCCTGCGTGCGGGCCAGCGAGCGGCTGAAGACGTTGATCGCGCCCTTGCTCATGGAGTACACGATCTCGGGGATGGCGAACCATGTGACGCCGAGGAGATGTTGATGACCCGCCCGCCGTCCCGCATCATCGGCAGCGCGCGCTGGGTGATGAAAAGCGGGGCCCGCACGTTGACCGCGAACACCCGCTCGAAGGCCGCGGTCGTCGCGTTTTCGGTGGTGGCGTCATAGTCCTGGATCGCGGCGTTATTCACGAGGACGTCCAGCGGCCGTCCGCCTAGCCCGGCTTCGAGCCCGGCGAACAGAACGTCCACGTCGCTGTCGGTACCGAACTCGGAGCGGACCGCAATGAGCTGCCCCGGCTTTCGTGACGCCCGTGATGTGCCCCGGCTCGGGTGGTGTCGGGTTGCTGGAATCCTCGTGCTGTTGATCACGAGGAGAGGCAGCCGATTCCACGTAGTTATCCCCCGGAGCTTCGCCGCAAGGTGCTCGATCTGGTGACGGCCGGTCCGCCAGGTGGCCGCGGACTTGGTCACGCCCAGCCAGACCATCTATGTGTGGCTGCGGCAGGGCGGTATCGACTCCGTTTTGGAGCCGGGCCTGACCTCGACGGACCGGGCCGAACCGGTCGCAGCGCGGCGCAGGATCACTGAGTTGGAGACCGAGCCGACCATCACCCCGCGAGCGATCGAACTGCTGAGAGAGACGGTGCCCCAAAAGGAAGTGCGAAGCCATCGAGGTAATGGCCAAAGAGGGGCTGCCGATCGCGACTGCTGCAAGATAATGGATGTCTCCGAATCCGCTTCCACCTGTGGCGCCGTCGTCCGCCCTCGGCCCGGGCACTGCGGCACGCCTGGCTGACCGAGCAGATCCGCGCCATCCACGCGGACTCCCGCGCGGACGGCGCGGTGATCGGCAGTCCTGCCCGGTGCGCCTCCGTCACCGCTACCCACAGCTCGTCCGCGGTGAACTGCGGGCTCATGGTGTCGGTGCCGGCATCAGCCCGCCGCCGCCCGGCATGTGGATTGCTTCGCAGTGTTCACCTCATTGGACGCGTTCGACGGGCATCGGACGCGCAGCCGCCACTGAACGGGAGAAACCTGCCGGGCCACGGTTATCTCTGAGGAATCGGCGGCCATGGAGCCCTGCCACGGTTCTATGCCCGCGAGACCGCCTGCGTCGTCCGATTCCTTTGCATGAGGTCGCGAGTCTTCATTGGCGGATGGGGTTGTTCTCCCTCCTACATCGGATCTGCGACCAGGAAAGGGATCTGCGACCATGAAGATCAGCCTCTACCTGCCCACCGGGTTCGGGCACGAATTCGCCGAGCACGATCCCGTTGACGCGTTCGACACCATCATCGAGCTGGCGCACGCGGCGGACGAGAGCGGCTACGAGACGGTGTGGGCGCCCGATCACTTCGTGACGCTCCCGCCCGCCCCGGCACCTACGTTCGAGGTCTGGACGACGCTGGCCGCGCTGGCGCGGGAGACGCGTCGGGTGCGCATCGGCCAGATGGTCACCGGGGTCAGCTACCGCAGTCCCGCGCTTCAGGCGAAGATGGCCTCCACACTGGACGTGCTGTCACAGGGGCGCTTCACGTTCGGCATCGGAGCCGGATGGTACGAGGCCGAGTACGTCTCGTACGGCTACGAGTTCCCCGGCGTGCGTGAACGCCTGGCCAGGTTGCGTGAGGCCGTCCAGATCATCCGGTCGATGTGGACCGAGCCGGAGACGACGTTCGAGGGCGAGTACTACCAGGTCCACGGGGCTATCAACGAGCCGAAGGGAGTGCAGTCGCCCCACGTGCCGATGATGATCGCCGGAAGTGGGGAGAAGGTCACGCTGCGGACGGTGGCCGAGTTCGGAGACGCCTGCAACATTCAGACCTCGCCGGACGAGTTCCGGCGCAAGGACGCCATCCTGCGCGCCCATTGCGAGGATGTCGAACGGCCCAGCGAAGAGATCACGCGTACGTCCACCGGACTCTGCATCATCGCCGACAGCGATGAGGAGGCACGCGCGGCGGTGCCCCCGTGGGCTCCCCAGGTCTTCCCTGATGACGTGGCGTCGTACGGCCTCATCGGGACCGTCGATACGATCCGCAAGCGTCTGGCGGCCTACGAGGACGCAGGCGTGCAGGAGTTGCTGGTCGGCTTCCTCGATGCGCGCGACCCCAACACGGTGCGTCGTTTCGCGTCCGAGTTCCTCTACCCGACCGCCGACGGCGCCCACGAATTCAGGCGGTAAGCGGCATGCGGACGTTGAAGCTGGGTTACAAGGCGTCCAGCGAGCAGTTCGGGCCCACGGAGCTTCTCGAGTACGGGGCACTGGCCGAACAGCACGGCTTCGACTCGGTATTCCTGTCCGACCATCTCCAGCCGTGGCGGCACGACGGCGGGCACGCTCCGGCCGTGCTGCCGCTGCTGGGAGCCCTAGGCGCGTGTACGGAACGGATCGTGCTCGGGACCTCCGTGCTAACTCCGACGTTCCGCTACCACCCGGCGGTCATCGCCCAAGCCTTCGCCACCCTGGGGAGCCTGTATCCCGGGCGGGTCGTCCTAGGCCTCGGCAGCGGCGAGGCGATGAACGAGGCGCCCTTGGGCATCGAGTGGCCGAGCGGCAAGGAACGGCTCGCCCGATTGCGCGAGGCGGTCGAGCTGATCCGCGCGGTGTGGCGCGACGAACGCGTGACGTTCGAGGGCGAGTACTACCGCACGGCCAACGCCACGATCTACGACCGGCCGGAGAAGGAGATCCCGATCTGGCTCGCCTCGTCCGGCCCGGCCGCGACCCGCTTCGCCGGAAGGGCCGGTGACGGATGGATCACCACTTCGGGCAAGGACCCGGCGCTCTACACCGACACCCTCCTGCCCGCGATCCACACCGGCGCGGAGTCGGCCGGCCGATCGCCTGACGATTTGGAGAAGATGATCGAAGTGAAGGTGTCCTTCGATTCCGACTTGGAGACCGCGACGCTGGCCACGCGGTTCTGGGCGGCACTCGGTCTCAGCGCCGAGCAGAAGGCAGGGATCGACGACCCGGTCGAGCTCCAGCGGCTCGCCGACGAACTTCCGCTGGAGCAGGCCGCTCGACGTTTCATCGTCTCGACCGACCCGGACGAGCACGTCGAGCGGATCAGGGCCTACGTGGATCTCGGCTTCGACCACCTCGTCTTCCACTCCCCCGGCCCCGACCAGGACCGGTTCTTCGAGCTCTACGGACGGGAGATCCTGCCCAGGCTGCGCGAAGAGTTCTGAACCTGACGGTGGAACGATTGCGGGGCGCAGAAGTGCTCTGCCCGAAGGTCCTTGCCTACGCCACCGGAAGATTGGAGAAGGCCGGGGCCTCAGCGTTACAGTCCCGGCCTTCTCACGCGTACGTGACGTCGAACTCTGGGGCCCTTACCACCGGCGAAGTCGGCCGGTACGGAAGCGCTTCGGCGTCAACAGGGGAAGCGGCGGCGCGGTCATGTACGCGCGTCGCGGCGATGGAACAGAACGGCGCCGGCGGCCATCGTGCCGGTGGCATACGCGGCGAGGACGCCCAGGCCGGCCCATGGGCCGATGGACTGGGCGGACGGGTTGTCGGTGCTCTGGACGGCGAGTCCGGCGGACATGGGCGCGTACCTGTCCACCAGGGTGTTCCAGCGTTCGTCGGCGATGAACCGGGTGAGGATCCCGGGCATGTAGAGCAGCCCCAAGACGGTCGAAAGGGCTGTGGCGGTGTCGCGTAGGGCGGCGGCTAGACCGAGGCTGAACAGCGCGATGAGGCCGAAGTAGAGGAGGGTTCCGCCGGCCGCCCGCATCGCCGGCCCGGTGATCGGGGTCAGTGGTGAGGACAGGTCGCCGCGGGGCAGCAGTACATGACCGGCGATCAGGCAGCCGGCCACGCTCACCAGACCGGCGCCCAGCGCCGCCGCCGTCACGGTGATCGCCTTGGCGGTCAGGACGCGTAGACGGCGTGGCTCGGCGGTGAGCGTTTGGACGATCAGTCCGGTGCCGTACTCGGCGCTCATGGTCAGGACGGCCGTCACGATGACGGCGAGCTGGCCCAGTTGGACGCCGGTGAGGCTGAGCCGGACGGGATCGCATCCCGTTGCGGCGCCGCAGGCGGTGGTGTCCGGCCCTGCGGTTGCGACGATCGGAAGGCTCAGCGCCATCGTCAGGCCGGCGGCCGTCCACGGGGTCCAGGCCGTGCTCGGCACGGTGCGCATCTTGGTCCATTCGGCGAGCAATGCGCGGTTCATGCGTCCCTCCGGCGCATCAGCAGCCAGCCCATGGCGAGCGTGGCCGCCGCATAGGCCGTCAAGAGCGCCGGCCCGGTCCAGGGACGGCCCGCCCACGGCAGCAGGAAAGCGTCGTCGGTCTCTTTGACCTGCTGGATCGACAGCGCGGCCAGGGGCGCCAGCCGCTGCGGCCAGGGACTGCCGGACAACGGTGTGACCAGTATCGGCGCGAGGGCCATGGCGACGGCGGCGGGCACGGCCGCCGCGACGCGACGCAGCACCGCTCCGAGGCCCAGGGCGAACACTGTCATCAGCGACAGGAACGCGGCGGTGCCGACGAGCACTCGAAACACGGTCGGGTCGGTGAGCGAGGGGTCCGGGTAGGCCGGTGGGCCGATGCCCTGCCGGCGCAGCAGCGGCTGGCTCGCCAGGAACGCGGCGACGACGGCCACCAAGGTGGCGGCGAAGGTGACGCCGCCGAGCACGACCGCCTTCGCGGCCAGCACCCGGCCGCGCCGTGGGCTGGCGGTGAAGGTCGTGCGGATCAGACCGTGCTGGTATTCGGAGGCGATGAAGGACACGCCCAGCGCCAGCAGCGGAACCAGTCCCGCGACGCTGCCCGCGACCGCCGCGATGACCCGGCTCCCGTCGTCGGTCTGCCCGAGGATGTCTCCGGACAGGCCGGCCAGGGTGAAGGCGCCGCCGTCGTCCGGTGGCAGAGCGGTGGCCGGGGGTTCCGGTGAATCCTCGCGGCCCACGTCGTCCACGCGCCACGGCGGCCGAAGGGCGGGAGCCGTCACGCTGATTTTGTCGAAGGTTGCCTTCGCGGGCCCGGTCTTCATCAGCGCCGGCCGCATGGGGACGGTGCGCTCCCCGCCCGGCGCGGTCGCGAACAGGCCGATCTCGGCGCTCGGCGGCAGCCCGGGCAGGCTGACCGCGCCGACGCGGCGCCACGTGCGCCCGTCGGCGGACTCGTATCCGCTGATGGTGGCGCCCGCCCGAATGAGCTTGAGCCAGTGCGGTGCGCGGTGCGCGCCGCCGGCGATGTCGGTGGTGAAGCGCGCCTGCATCCGGACGCCGTGGCCGGGGGTGATCGCAACAGCCGCATACGGCGCCCCGGCCGTGGCGCTCTGCTTGATCATCACACCGGCCATGGCCCAGGGATGGTCGGACTGCTGTTCGCGGACGCGGGTGACGATCGAGCCGTCGCCGGTGAGCGTCTGGTGCGCGAACCGGAACCGGTCGACGTAGGGCGTCTCGGCGTAGGTGCCCGGGTTCCCCGACGAGATCATGACGGCGAACAGGACGATCAGCCCCATCGCGGCGAGCAGCGACCAGAGGTTGGACGGCACCGACCGGAGCTTCGTCCACTCGGCGCGCATCAGGCCGCCGAAGCCGGTCCCCGCCGTCCGCCGTCCGGCCCTCACCGCCGCTCCTCCGCCGACGCGGTGTAGTCGGTGACCGCGCGGGTGAGGCGGAGATACGCCTCCTCCAGTGACGCCCGGTGCGCGGTGAGCTCCGAGAACGTCACCCCGGCCGCGGTGACCAGCGCCGCGATCCGGTCGGCGGCCAGGCCGCCGACGATCAGCGAGTCCGGGCCGGAGACGGTCACGGCGGCACCGGCGGACCGCAGCGGGCCGGCCGCCTCGGGCGGCCGCGGGGTCCGCAGCACGTAGCGCCCCTCCGAAGCGGCGTCGCGCACATCGCGCACGGCGGCGTCGGCCAGGAGCCGTCCCCGGCCGACGACGACGAAGTGATCGGCGGTGTCCTCGAGCTCGCTCATCAGATGACTGGAGACCAGCACGGTCCGGCCCTGGGCCGCCAAGCCGCGCAGCAGCCCGCGGATCCAGTGCACGCCCTCAGGATCAAGGCCGTTCACCGGCTCGTCGAACATCAGTGCCGGCGGGTCCCCGAGAAGCGCTGCGGCGATGCCGAGGCGTTGCCTCATCCCCAGGGAGAAGCCGCCGGCCCGGCGCCGCGCCACCTGCGCCAAGCCGACCTGCTCAAGGACCTCCCGGACCCGCCGCACGGGCAGCCCGTTGCTGTGCGCCAACCACAGCAGGTGATCGTCGGCGCGCCGGCCCGGATGGATCGCGCCCGCGTCCAGCAGCGCCCCCACCTCGCGCAGGGGCGTACGCAGGCCGCGGTAGGGACGGCCGCCGATGAGGGCACTGCCCTCATCGGGCGCGTCCAGGCCGAGGATCAATCGCAGCGTCGTCGATTTGCCGGCTCCGTTGGGGCCGGCGAACCCGGTCACCCGCCCGGGCGGGACGGTGAAGGACAGGCCGTCCACCGCGAGGACACGCCCGTACTGCTTGCGCACGCCACGGACCTCGATCGTGGGCGCGGCGTCTCGTCGATTCGCGTTCACGGCAACCATCAAAGCCAGCGCCGGAACGCCGCGCAGGAGGCCGTGGCTCCATCTTGACGGGAGGGCCAGCCCTACCGAACAGCGGCGGCTGCCCCTTTACCATGGCGGGCATGGCGGCCTCCGGCAGGACGAAGATGACGACCGCGGCAGAGGCGATCCGCCATCGGCCGTTTCGGTTCGTCCTGTCGGCGTGGCCGCTGCGGACGTTCGGCTATGCCGTCTCCGGTGTCCTGACCGGCCTGGCCACCGTGGTCTGGCTGCCGCCCGCGCTGCTGGCCGGAGGAGTGATCCTCACGCCTGAGCTCGTCCGGCCGCTGGTGGCCGTCGAGAGACGCCGGGTGATGTTGCTGGGCGGCCCGGCCTTGCCGGACCCGCACCGCCCGCCGGAGCGGCCCGGCTTCGCCCGGTGGCTGCGCGGCCGCTACACCGAGGCCGTCACCTGGAGGGAACTGGCCTTCCTGGTGCTGAACGGCAGCGTCCTGCTGTTCATCAACCTGATGGCGCTGGTGGTCGGGCTCGCCCCGGCGCTGATCTTCGCCAGCGGCGCGGCCAGTTTCGTCGAGTCGGGAGCAGGCGACGGGTCGGCGTCGGCGGGACCCGGCGCGAGCGCCGGGTCGCCCTTCATCGCGGGGGGAGCGGCCCTCGCCATCGCGGCCACCGTGATACTGCTCGGCTACGCCACGGCCGCGGCCGCGATGCTCCAGGCAGAGCTGGCCCGGCTGCTGTTGTCCGCCGACGACGGGAGGATCCGCACGCTGACCCGATCCCGGGCTCGGCTCATCGACGCCTTCGAGGTCGAGCGCCGGCGGATCGAACGCGACCTCCACGACGGCGCCCAGCAACGCCTGCTCCAGCTCGGCATGATCCTCGTCAGGGCCCAGATGGAGCTCGAAACCCACCCCGAGGCGGCCAGGTCCCTGATCGCCGAGGCCACCGGCGAGGCCAGATCCGCCCTCACCGAGCTGCGTGAGCTGGTACGCGGCATCCATCCGCGGGTGCTCACGGACTTCGGCCTCCCGGCGGCGGTCGCCGAGCTGGCCGACCGGTCGCCGCTGCCGGTGACCGTCGAGCTGGACCTGCCCGGCCGACAACCCGCCGCCGTCGAGTCGGCGGCCTACTTCGTCGTCGCCGAGGCCCTCACGAACGCGGCCAAGCACGCCCGTGCGTCCCGCGTCGAGATCACCGCAACGCTGACCGGCCGGCTCCTGCGCATCGAGATCCACGACGACGGGTCCGGCGGCGCGGACCCCGCCAAGGGCAGCGGCCTGACCGGGCTCGCCGACCGCGTCGACGCCCTCGACGGCACCCTGACCCTGACCAGCCCCCGGGGAGGGCCGACCACCGTCCGGCTGGAGCTGCCATGCTCCGAATAGTGCTCGCCGACGACGCGGTCCTTCCCCGCGAGGGCCTGGTCGCCCTGCTCGACCGCTTCGGCCACCGGGTCGTCGCGTCGGTGGGCGATTCGGCGACGCTGGCCACCGCCGTCGCCGAACACCGGCCCGATGTCGTGATCACCGACGTGCGGATGCCGCCGACCTTCACCGACGAGGGACTGCGCACCGCCATCGCCCTGCGCGCCGAGCAGCCGGGGCTGCCGGTGCTCGTCCTCAGCCAGTACGTGGCGACCGCGTACGCCGCCAAGCTGCTTGAGTCGACCGACTCGGGCGGCGTCGGCTACCTGCTCAAGGATCGCGTGCTCGACGTCGGCGACTTCGTGGAGGGAGTCGAACGGGTCGCCGCCGGGGGCTGCGTCATCGAGCCGGAGGTGGTTCGCCAGCTGATCACGCGCCGCAACGACCCCCTCGGCCGCCTCACCCCCCGCGAACGGGAGGTCCTCGCCCTCATGGCCGAGGGACGCTCCAACGCGGCGATCACCAAACGGCTGATGGTCAGCGAGAAGGTGGTCGGCAAGCACATCAACGCCATCTTCACCAAACTCGACCTGCCCGCCGACAGCACTGAGGACCACCGCCGGGTCCGCGCCGTCCTCGCCTACCTCCGCGAATGACCCGTGTCCAAGCGGCGCGCTGTCACGCGGATCGGTGATCGAGTTCGCCCAGGTCGTGATCTGCACCGCGTTTCGACCAGCCCACCTGTCACGACCCCGGCCCCCCGCCGATGTTCGAGACCGGCCGCGGCTGGGACGACGGGGACCTGTGCCTGTGGCGCGATGAGGGCCGGTGGGAGCTGACCGGCCCGGACGGCGCTATCGAGGTGCCCGAGTTCGGGCTGTTCGGCAACAGCCAGCGCGCTGGGGACACCACGGGCGCGCAAGCCGCGGCGGCCGCCGTCATCACCGCACTCACCGGCCGGGCCGTCACCGGCTGGGACCGCGACGAATGGGCCCGCTCGGTGTATGGTCCGTCCTCCTGGTACGCCTGCCTCGCCCCCGCCTGAGCAGCAACATCGGACCGGCCGGCGGCGGTACCGGGGGGCATGCGTGGCGCCCTATCGCCGTTGGCCGCTCCGATGCGCCCCCCGGGGCGACCTGACGCTGATCAGCGCCCTGGTCGGGTTCTGGCGGTGAGTCCTGCCCTCCGTCGTCGTCCTTGGTCGACCCCGTCACACGGTGGCGAAGGTGGTTCCGATGGCCGTCATCCGCTCGACGGTGAGGGCCGGGTCGAGCAGGGCTTCGGGGGTGTGCAGGCCCGGGCAGGCAGGTTCGCCGCGCAGGCCGAGGGGCCGCTCGACGCCGAGGGCCGTGAGGGGGCGCTGGCCGGCGGGGTGGAAGAGGTGGCGGCGGATGCGGAGAGGGTCGCCGGACGGGCCGTTTCCCTTAAGGTCGATGAGGACCTCGGTGGAGGCCGGCTCGCCGCGTCGGCGGCCAGCCGAAGCGCCGACGGCGAAGTCGAAATGGACCTCGCCCGCCCCGGTGGCCAGGGCGAGACTCGGGAGGTCGAGGATGGCGATCCGCTGGCCGGGCAGCGCGACACCGTCGATGCTGGGCACACCCACCTCCGCCTCGGCCCCGGAGACCCAGGTGAAGGCCCCGTCCCGGCGCACCAGGCCGGCGGAGGTGACAGCGGCCAGGCGCTCCTATCGCCGGATTGCCCCTGCGCGAACCGGGCGGTTTATGACGCTGATCGTTCAGGGCTGGTTTGTCTGCCCGGCTCATCCACGGCCGGTCATCCTTCAGGAACCGAACCAGCTGGGCGGAAGAGCTCATCCGAACGTGACGCTGCCGCCGGAAACCTAAGTCCGGAAACGGAAAGGTTCGGGACTGGTGGCCTGTCGTATTCGACTGAGTCGTATTCGCCGGTGTGGGCGGTGCGGTGGTGCTGGGACCTTGGTGGCGTGTTAGTCGCCGGTCGGCAGTGGTCCGAATTTGGTGTGGCGGTCTGTTTTGGCGATCTTGCGTATTTGCTGGGCGGTCATGCCTTCGATGCCGGTCAGGTTGGCTCTGGAGAGGTTGGCGCCGGTCAGGTTCGTGCCGGCGAGGGTCGCCCCGGCCAGGGATGCTCCGGTCATGTCCACCCCCGCCAAGTCGGCGCCGTCGAGGTAGGTGCTGGACAGTTCCGCAGCGCCTAGGTCAGCGCCGGTGAAGGTCGCGCCTTTCAGTTCGGCGGCGGCCAGATTCGCCGCGGTCAGGTTGGCCTTGCGCAGATCCGCCTGGTTGAGCGTGGCGGCGGTGAGGTTGGCTCCGTACAAGTCGCTGCCGCGAAGATCGGCCTTGAGCAAGCTGATGCCAGGACATCGGACCTCTCGCAGATTCAGCGGGTGCAGCGCCCCGGCCGTCCGCGGTAATCGGCTTATCACAGTGAGGGCGGCCGAGAGGTCGGGAGGACACTGAGCCGGCAGGTCGGCGTCGTGGGCCCCGGGGGCGGGATCGTGAATCCGGGCATAACTGGCGAGCACATCGAGGATGGTGCCGGTGTCGCGGGGAGAATCCGATGCGACGCGTTCGAGGGCGTAGATGGCGCTCAGCCTTACCTCGGGCTTGCCGGAGCCCAGTTGCTCGGTGGCTCTGATGTAGCGGTCGGTGACCTGGCCTTCCTGGGCGGTGCGCAGGCTGTCGCGTGCTGTGCGCAGATCTTGTTGCCCGGCGCGCAAGGTCAGAGCTGTCGCGACCAGCCCGCTGCCAGCGACGATGACACCGACCAGGATGCCGAGGCTGTTGAACCACTGGTGAAGACTCTGACGCCGACGCTCTCGTTCCTGCGCCCGGTGGTCGCGTTCGGCGGCCTCACGCTGGCGTCTCAGCTCCAGCAGTTCTAAGCGTTTCTCAGCGGGCAGCGCGTCCAACTCTGCCCGGCTGGGCATCAGGACGTCAGGCTCCCCGCCGCCGGACCGAGACCGCTCGCCCCCGCCAGGTTCGGAAGCGGGTTCTTGGGCAGGCGCTGGACCATCCGGGGGACGACCGATCGATTCGCTCACACCTCTCAGACGCTCACCGTGGCTATGACGTTCGTAAATGGCCCCGGCTGGACGTCTTGAACTGGGACCATTGGTGGGGCCGGTTCGGAACGTCATGACGGTTTGAAGTGGCCCCGTGGGACGGCTTGGTTGTGTCCCCTGCCGCTGAGTACGAGGCACTGCCATCGATGGTGAGGCATTCGTGGGTCGTTATCAGCGAACCTGAGGGGCACCGGGTGCTGCTGCCGCTGGCGGCAGCCGTCGAACCGCTAGGGATCCGTCCGAGGTGGGTTCGGTCAGCTCGACCGCTCCCCCGCTGCTCATTGACGGGTCGGCGACAGGTGAGATGTCTGTCTATGGTGGCGCGGGTCGTGATAGTCGATGGTATTGCTTCTAGATGAACATCCCTCCCCCGCTCGATGAGTCATGGGCGCAGGTTGTCCGATGGTTGGCAGCACACGCTCCACTGAGCCACGCCTCGTTGAACCCTCCGGCCGATCCCTCAGATGTACTGGCCGCAGAGCGGGAGCTCGGCATGCCGTTCCTGCCTGAGCTGGCGGAACTGTTGTCACACAACGACGGAACGTCGGAAGACCACTGGCGGAGCGCCGGCTTCTTGCCCGGCGGGCACGCGCTGCTGTCCGTCGCGGGCATCGTGGATACCTATCGGCGGCTGGCCCCCGCCGCCGACGACGAGGATGAGCCCATGTGGTTCCACTTGCATTGGGTTCCGGTGGCGTGGGGCATCACCGGCGACGGCGTGATCATCGACCAGCGGCCGGGCGCCACGCAGGGCCGGGTCGGCGAGTATCTCAAGTACGACGGAGTCGACTTCGCATTTAGGGGCCAGGCGTCGCTCGGCAGGTTGCTCGCCGACCTGGCCGTGGCCCTGGAGACGCAGACCGCCATCGGCCATTATCACCCTGTCGTCATCGATGGCGTGCTCGACTGGGACGTCTGACAGGAAGTCCTCACACGCCGCTGCATCCTGGCCCCGCGAACGCGGCTGCACCGGGGCCCCGCCGACCAGATCGCCTGCCTCAGGTTCGGTGGCGAACAGAGGCCACCGGATAGCCAGCGAATCCGAGGCACCCCAGGTCGGGCCTCATCTATGCCTCAGATCCACTGTCAAAGGACAGTTGGCTCCGGGCTTGTGGATCAGGCCGTAATGTCGTGGGGTCAGTGGGTGGAGGCAAGGTTCTGGCGGGCTTTGGAGTGGGCGAGGCGGTAGGATTCGCTTCCGGTCTCGATGATGGTGCCGTTGAAGGTGAGCCGGTCGATGATGGCGGCGCAGAGCCGGGGATCGGAGAAGGTGTTGCCCCATTCGCTGAAGGAGGCGTTGGAGGCGATCGCGACGCTGTTCTTCTCCTCGCGTTCGGTCAGGACCTGGAAGAGCATCTCGGCGCCGCGGCGGTCGAGTTCGAGGTGTTGGGTCGGGGACGAGACGCCGTGCGCTGTTTCCAGCGTCGGTCTCCTCGTCCCCGCCCGCCGAACCGGACGTGCCCGTTGGCCGAGCATCCGGCTCTCCACGTGATCCGATGGGTCAAGCGAGGTATTCACTGACCTGGCCGACGAAGCCCTGATCGTCGTGGCTGGTCCGGCGGAAGCGTGCTCCGTCGGGGTCGACCTCGTCGATGTTGTAGGGCGTGCTGATCTGCGCTCCGCGGAAGCGGTAGCGCTCGACCCGCATCCTCGCCGGGTTGTAGAGAACGATGCCGCCCTCGGTGATGCGGTCGGTGCCGTAGTAGCGCCGCCGCAACTGTTTCCAGGTCAGGTGGGGGTGCTTGCGGCGGATCCAGAGCAGCAGCCTCCACCAGGCGAACCAGCCCAGGTAGGAGAACGTTCGCTTGGAAACGCCGTAGCGGAAATAGGCCGCCCAGCCCCGCAGGACCGGGTTGACCGTCCGCAACACCTCCTCCAACGAGCACGAGGTCGCGCCCCGCCCCGTCAGTTTCTTGATCTTGTGCATCACCGAGGCCAGTGCCTGCTTGGCCGGGATGGTGAGCACGACGCGACGGCCGTCACCGAAGGGCCTGCGCTGGATGTGGAAGCCCAGGAAGACAAAGCCGTCGTCGATGTGGGTGATGTGGGTCTTCTCGTCCGAGAGGGTCATCTTCAGCCTGCGGGCCAGCAGCTCACCGATCTGCGTCTTCAGCGCCTGGGCCTCGGCCCGGGTGCCGTGCACCAGCACGACAAAGTCGTCGGCGTAGCGCACCAGACGGAAGTTCGGCAGCCCTCGGCGGCGGCGTTGCTGCCGCCGCCATCCGGGGGTCATCTCGGTGTCCCAGATCCGGGCGAAGTGCCGATCTAGGACAGAAAGATAGATGTTGGCCAGCAGCGGGGAGACGATCCCTCCTTGCGGAGTGCCGGTGAGGGTCTCCGCGAATCCACCATGCAACTCGACAACCCCGGCCCGCAGGAACGCGGACACCAGCCGCAGAACCTTGCGGTCCTTGATGCGTTCGGCCACCAGCTCCATCAGGACGTGATGGTCGACGTTGTCGAAGCAAGCCTTGATGTCGCCCTCGATGACCCAGTCGTAGGTCGACGGCTTGCGGGTGAAGCGGTGGATCTCGGCGATGGCGTCCTGAGCCCGACGTCCGTGCCGATACCCGTAACTGGAAGGGTAGAAGTCGGCCTCGAAGATCGGTTCCAGGATCAGCTTGAGCGCCATCTGCGCGACCCGGTCGCGCAGAGTCGTGATGCCCAGATAACGGACCTTGCCGTTCTTCTTGGGGATCACGGCCTGCTTGACCGGCAGCGCGGTGAACGATCCGTCCTTGAGCGAGGAGCGCAGCTCCTCCAGGAACGGGATCACTCCATGGCGTTCCTGGATGTGGTAGCGGGTGACCGCGTCCACTCCGGCCGTCCTGGCGCCCCGGTTGCCCGACACCCTTTCCCAGGCCACCACCAAGGTGGCCCGGTCATAGACCAAGTTGAACACGTCGTCGAACCGGCGCCCCGGTTCGCTTCTTGCCCATCGGTGCAGCTTGAGTTGATGATCGAGTACCCGTCGTTCGGCCGAGTGCAACCCCGGCCACGACGGCGCGTCGTTGTTCAACAACGCCTCTTCCCGACAGCAGTCCTGCGCTTTCACGCTGTCGCCCTTCCCCATGTGACCGGCTTTCCCGGCCTCGGAGTACTACGGCGACTCCGCCACGATCCGGCCTCATCAGCGGACGTCGCGCCTGCCCGTCGTCCGGCCGGCTGCCGGACGGGAAGGGCGATGCCGGATCGCTTCCCACGTTCGCCGAGGATCTTTGTGACGGCGTCGGTGCCCAGCTATACCCCGGCAGCATCGCCACGGACCGCACATCGCAGTCTTGGTCCGGGCCTCCCGTCGCCCATGGGTTCCAGGCGGCGGAAGAGGAGGAGCCATCGGTTCCGGCTCTCCAGCACTGCAAGCGGCCCATCCACCAGATTCGGCAGGCCGCTGACGACTCACGGGACGTCAACCACTGGTTCAGTTTCCTTGCACCCATTCCGTCTTCGCTTGCGGGCACGGAGCCGTCTGGTGGTGCCGGTCCGTCCCTACGTTGTCGAGGCTGCTCCCGGCCTCGCCCCCGACCCGGGGTTCGGCCTGCCTCCAGCTTCAACCGGTCACCGCGACGACCGGCGGCGGACTCCTCCTTCCGCAAGATTCCTCAGCGCCTCGTGGCGCACAGCCCAGCTCATCGATGCAGAGCAGGTCGACGCGTCCGTAGCGGGCGATTGTCTTGGTGAGCTGTTTCTCGTCGGCCGCCTCGACCAGTTCGTTGACGAGCTTGGCGGCCAGGGTGTATTTGACCCGGTATCCGGCCATGGCTGCCGTGGTGCCGAGTGCGATGAGCAGGTGGGACTTGCCGGTGCCGCTGTCGCCGATCAGGCAGAGCGGTTCGCCGCGGCGGACCCAGTCGCCGGTGGACAGGGTGTTGATGACGGCGGGTGGGATGTTGGGGTTGGCGTCGTAGTCGAAGTCGCGCAGCGACTTTTCGCGGGGGAATCGGGCGGCTCTGATCCGGCGTTCGGAGCGGCGGCGGTCGCGGTCTTCGCATTCGGCCATCAGCAATTCGGCCAGGAACCCGCGGTAGGTGAGCTGGTCGCGTTCGGCGCGGTCGGCCAGGTCGGTGAACTGGGCGCGGATGGTCGGCAGGCGAAGGGACCGGCAGGCGGTGTCGATCGCGGCGTCGACGGCCGGGTCGGTCAGGTTGGTCCCAGTTCTCCAGCCGTGGCGGCGGCCGGGTGTCGTGCAGTAGGGCGCGGCGATGCTCGTCCAGGCTGGTCACTGCGGGCTGGTCGGCCTGCGCTGCTGGTGGAGGTGGCTCCAGGTCGCTGGTGACTGTGGGGGAACGGCCGTGGGTCTCGGCGGATTTGCGGGCCTCTAATGAGATCGCGTCGATCGAGACGGTGCCGGTCTGCAGGCAGCGGCTGATGCCGGTCAGCACGTCGTCGCCGTGCAGGTGGCGGTGCAGCAGCAGGACTTGGACCAGAGTCTTGGTGCCCTCGGTCTCGCCCAGCCGCCCGGTGGCCTGGGCCCACAACGCCTCGTGCACTGCGGTGAAGACGCCCTGGCGGCGGGCTTGGTCCAGTGCTTCGGATCCGGCCAGTGCTCCGGGCTTGGTCAGCAGCACCTCCAGGTAATGGTCCAGCACGATGCGTTCGGCGCCGCGGCCGCTCAGCCGCGGATGCTGGGCGACCTGGCGGCGGCCGTCATAGACCAGCAGTTCTTCGGGGTGCAGCACGACGTGGACCTTGCGGCCGATCAGGTGGACCGGTACCGAGTATCGGCACATTTTCACCGTGATCAGTGAGTAGCGGTCCACCCGGGGCGTGAAGGTCAGGCCTGTTCCGAACGGCTCGGCAGGCAGCGGCAGCAACACCGCCGCCTCCAACTCGAAGTCCTGGTCGATGGTGCGGATCCGATGCCCGATGCGGCGCTGGTCCTCCTGGTGCTCGAAGGCCGGGAGTTGGGCGTTCAGATCCGTCAGCGACCTGACCTCGGGGACGGGCGTGAGGTAGTTGCGGCGGAAGTAGCCGACCTGTCCCTCCACCCCGGCCTTCTCGTGTGCTCCGCGCTCGCCCGGCTGGCAGTAGAACGGGGTGAAACCGAACCTCCGCGAGTTCGCGATTTCTGAAGGATCGGGCGGCCGAACTCAAGGGTTCGGTGCGTTGCTGGTGCCGGCAGGGGATGCGCCCCACGCAGGCGGGGGTCGTCGTGATCGAGCACGCCCGTCGTGCCCTGGGCGAACTGGATCGGGCCCGCGCGGAGGTCCGGCCCTCCCCCGGCATCGTGACCGGGATCGTGACCGTAGGCCTGCTGGAGAGCACGGCCGACCTGCTCCCCGGGCCGCTGGTGGCGGCCCTCGCCCGTGACCAGCCCGGCATCGACCTGCGCCTGCTCACCGCCTACTCCGGCCACCTGCAACAGTGGCTCGATAGGGGAGACCTGGACCTCACTCTCCTCTACGACATGGACAGCACCCCGTCACTCAACGCCCAGCCCCTCGTCCGCGAGCGGCTGTGGGCCGTGGCACCGCCCTCCGCGTGCCTGCGCGCCGACCGTCCCGTCCCGTTCGCGCGGGTCGCGGAACATCCGCTCATCATGACCGCGAGCGGGCACGGGCTGCGCGCCCTGATCGACGCCGCCGCGGCACGGGCGAGGGTCGACGAGACCCAGATGGACGTGGTCGTCCAAACCAACTCCATGCAGGTGCAAAAGAGGCTCGTCCTCGCCGGTCACGGCTGGACGATCCTGCCGGGTGTGGGGATCGCCACCGACGTCGCGAACGGCACGCTCAGCGCCGCTCCCCTGTGCGATCCCGAAGTCTGGCGCTCGGTCGTCCTGTGCACCCCGCGAGCGGGACGGACGCCGCCCGGTGTCGAGGTCGTCGCCCGGGAACTCACCCACCAGGTCCACTCCGCCGTCCGCCAGGACAGGTGGCCTTCCGCCCAATCATCGATGCGGGCGCGTCCGCCGAAGTAATGGAGGCTAGCGTCGGGCGTCAATGTTGCGCTCATGTGTGGTGGTGGACAGCGCGTTCCCGTGTTCGTCCCGGGGGCGAGTTCTTCCACAGCGGTATGCCTGATCTGCTTCTTAGCAGCTTGTAAGCACCGATCAGCGCGTTCCGCGCGGTGGCCGAGCGCTCACTGGCCGCCCTCGGCGAACCCGGTGCGCTGCAACGGAAGTTCCCCTTCCTCGGCGGACTGAGCGGCGGCGCGGCGCTCGCCTCCATCTGCCTGCGGAATCTGCAGGCGGCGGCTGGAGCTGTGCCGGGTCAACAACCGGGCGGCGTACCGGTGCCGGCACGGCCACAGCAGTGCCTCGCGCTCTGACCCGGACCGGCCCAAGAACCTCTACGTCCGTGAGGACCACATCCTGCGGCGGCTGCTTTACGTCCGATCCTCATCGGTCTTTCCGTTCGAATGGTTGACTGCGTGCCGCTTCATGACCCCAGGGGTGGTCGCTACCACCGGCCTTGAGGCAGGAGGCGATGCGTCGAAGCCGCCTTGCCCCCGCCAGGGGTCGCGTCGGCCGGGTCCCGGTCTCGAATCCCTGCGCACGGTCTTCCAGAGCGGCAACAGGACAAAGTCCGGACGTCTCATGCCGCTACCGAAGCTCCCGCCCGGCCATTTACTACAATGCGTAGTACTATGGCTGGTAGTTGATGGCGACAGGTGACCGCCGAGCGGCCCCGAGCTCGAGGAGCCTGGATGACGACTACGCCCGCCTGTACCGCCTGGGGCTCACCCCTTGGGAGCGCTACGAAAAAGCGGCCGCCACGAGCATCGCGGCCGTGCTGGACCGTGAGGAGGCCGACCGGTCGCGCCCCCTCGGCCGCGCGTTCGACCTCGGTTGCGGACGGGGGCAGTTCACCCCGGACCTCGCGCGGCGCGGCTGGGAGGCAGTGGGCATCGACTACGTGCCGACCGCGATCGAGGCCGCCAAGAGCCGCGACACCGAAGGGGTCACCTATCTCGCGGGCGACGTGACGGATCTGCGATCGGCCGATCTGGGAACGTTCGACTTCTTCCTCGACATCGGCTGCTTCCCGAGCCCCCGACCGGCTCGTCCACAGCATGGATTCGTCCGCGCGCCGCTGTGTAATTCCTGCAACATCCACCACTCACCGACAGGCGACTCGCTCAGCCGCGCACAGTCCGCCTAGGCGCGTCGGCCCAGGTGGGCCAGGAGTGCGACGAAGGTGTCGGCGGCCGGGGTGATGGGGAGCGGTTCGGCGAACATGCCGGCACGGCGCTGGTCGTCACCGATGGCGTGCCGGGCGTAGGCCCAGACCGCGTCCACGACCTCCTCGTCGGCCGGATGATCGATCTCGGCGCCCTGGGCGATGTCCCATCCGTGGACCAGCGTTTCGAGCAGGCAGATGGAGGCGAGCGTCACGCCGCTGCTCAGTCCGCCGAGGAAGGGGAACTCCCGTTGCAGCACCCCGGGTTCCCCGAGGGCCACCAGTGAGCGCCCGGCCACCGCGCGGAGCGCACCGGCGGGGTCGGTGCCCAGGTGGTCGATGTCGGCCTGGGCTTGGGCGTCGATTTCGGCCGGGTCGGGCGGAGTCCCTTCGGCGACCCGGGTGATCAGCAGCAGCCCGCCGGTCAGGTGATTGGCGGTCTGCCGCACCGTCCATCCGGTGCAGGGGCCCGGGGCGGCCCAGCCGTCCGCGGTGACCCGCTCGATCAGCTCGGCCGTGTCGTCGTAGCCGCGGCGCAGCAGCCGCAGCGGGTCGGTCGCGGCGGCCATGACGCGGCGCAGGTCCTCGGCGTCGTAGATCAGTTCACCCTGGACGATCTGCCCGTCCCGGACGTGCAGCAGTTCGGCGGCGGTGAGCGTGCCGGGCAGCGGGTCCATCTCCCAGTCGACGATCGAGCAGACCATCCGGTCGGTGGCGAACTGGTGACGGACGCGGAAGCTCCGCACGGCCGCACCCGCCTGCGCGGCCATGGCCCGGTAGCCGGCCGCGCTGTCGAAGCCGGCGACGGGGCCGGTGAAGGTGAAGTCGGCGGCCAGCGGGACGCCGGTCATGTCACCGGCGTGGTGGATCCAGGCGTCGTAGTACCGCCCGGCGATGGCAAGAGCGTCCATGATCTCTCCAAGAGGCGTCGGGCCGCGGCGCGCGGCCATGCACCCCTGATAGATCCCGGAAAAAGCGGCGACTCATCGGTGTCGGCGGAATCGGCCGCCGCCCCGACGCTCAGCGGACGGTTCTCGGCAGGCCGAACCAGGCGAAGATCTCGGCGTTGGGGAAGCCGGTGATCTCGGCGATGCCCGCCGGGCCGATGGTCAGCACCATGATGCCGTAGCCGAGACAGGTGCCGGTGACGTCGGGCAGGTAGGCGGCCAGTGCCGGTTGCCCGTTGGCCCTGGTCTCCACCAGCCGGATCTCCTCCAGGCGCCCACCGGCGGGCTGGGTGGCGAAGAACCCGACGACCGCCGCGCGCCCGGTGATCTCGACGGTTTCGGGCGGCATTCGCAGGACGGCGTCCTCCCGGAGCACCGCGGCCAGCGCGTCGAGGTCGCGGCGCTGCCAGGACTCGATGAAACGCCGCAGGATCTCCCGCTCGTACGCGCTCAGGACACGCTCCCGCGGCTCGTGGTGGAAGCGCAGGGTGGCACGGCCACGCTGCAGGGCACTGTTGACCGCCGGGACGGTGCTGCCCAGGTACTCGGCCACCTCGGCCGCGCTCCAGCACAACACCTCGCGCAGCAACACCACCGCACGCTGCGTGGCGGGCAGCAGTTGCAGAGCCGCGACGAAGGCCAGCGCCACCGCCTCACGTTCCTCCACCACCCGGACGGGGTCGAGATCGTCCAGCAGCCGGTCGGGATAGGGCTGCAGATGCCCCACCTCCGCCAGCACGGCGGGCGTACGGTTGCGCCGTTCGATGCTCTTCAGACACGTCGTGGTGGCGATCCGGAACAGCCAATGACGCAGCGGAGCACGCGCCTGATAGGTGTGCAGGCTGCGCCACGCCCGCAGCATGGTGTCCTGAATCGCCTCCTCGGCATCGGTCAGCGAACCGAGCATGCGATAACAGTGCAGATGCAGGGCCCGCCGATGCGGCGCCAGCAGCGCCTCGAACGCCACCTCGTCACCGGAGCGCGCGGCGGCCAGCAGCCCCGCGACATCGGCGTCCGCCGTCTCAGCAGCATCCATGTCGGCAGACTAGCCGTCGGCTACGACACGACCGATGAATCAGCCGACCTTCGAGGATCAAACAACACATGACACCAGAAGAGCTGTTCTGGGACCTGGTCGAGCCAACGCTCACCGATCCCGCCGTCACCCGGTCGACCATGATGGGCCTGCCATGCGTCCGCCACCACGGACGCCTCTTCGCCGCACTGGATACGCGCAACCAGACGTTGGTGGTCAAGCTGCCGCAGGAACAGGTCGCGCAACTCATCGCCCAAGGCGTCGGTGAACCGTTCGCCCCGGCGGGACGGACCTTCCGCGAATGGGTCGCCCTGCCCGCCCCCGACCAGCCGCTCTGGCAGAGACTGCTGGACGAAGCCCGAGCATTCGCCACCACCCCGACGACCTGCTAGCCACCCCGACGACCTGCTAGCAACGCACCCGCAGCCCGCCCGCTCGATCCAGCTGCCCCGGTGACAGCCCCGCTTCGCCGCGATGGAGGGTTCCTCGCGGGACACGGGCCGAGGGGCGAATGCAGGGCTCTGTGAACTTGAGCCGTCGACGTAGAAGCAGTTCGTGCGCTCGCTGCGGGGTCATCGGGTGCGATGCGCGATGATCCGGCGAATGGGGGCCGGCGCATCGGCTCCCAACCGGCTCAGCACCCGCAGATGGTCCCAGGAGCGGCGGTACCGGACCGGCGGCAGGCCGGGCAGGTCAGCGATGAGGCCGGCCGGCGAGCGCCTGAGGGAGCGGCGTGAGGATCACCGCTGCTGGCGATGTTTGCATGATCGTGCTGTGCGGCCACCACGATGAAGGAATTCGCGTTCGGCGGGGGTGGGGGCCAGGGCTGCGGCGCGCTGGTAGGCAGTCGCGGCCTCACGGTCGCGGCCGAGTCTGCTCAGGAGGTCGGC
The DNA here is from genome assembly GCF_005889715.1 of Actinomadura soli. GTDB lineage: Bacteria > Actinomycetota > Actinomycetes > Streptosporangiales > Streptosporangiaceae > Spirillospora > Spirillospora soli. Next base: position 8,538 of record NZ_VCKW01000054.1, on the reverse strand, counting down.
GCGGGTGGCATGGAAAAGGTGATAACCGTCCAAGTCCAGGTCCTCGACCAGGACCAAGGCGGCAGCGGGACCGTGGATCTCGGCGACCGCCACAGCGCGGTTCAGAGCCACGACAGGGGTCGCGGCGATGGTCAGCAACTGGTCATAGAGCGTGACGATCTGCGCCCAGTCGGTCCGCTCGGCCGTCGCAGCGTCGGTGTGGACGGCCTGGATGGCGGCCTGGAGCTGGAAGGTGCCTGGCCGGTCGCGGCGTAGGCACCAGCGGACCAGTGCGTGTCCTTCCTCGATCAGCGCACGGTCCCACCGGCTTCGGTCCTGCTCGGCGAGCAGGACAGGGGAGCCGTCGGGACGGGTGCGCGTCGCTCGCCGTGACTCGCTGAGCAGCACCAGGGCGAGCAGCCCGGCGACCTCGGGCTCGTCGGGCATGAGAGTCGCCAGCGTCCGCGCCAGGCGGATCGCCTCTCCGCACAGGCTCGGGTCTCCGCCGGACACGCCGCTGGTGTAGATGAGGTAAACGACGGACAGCACCGGGGGAAGCCGGTCGGGCAGCTCGTGCTCGTCCGGAACGCGGTACGGGATCCGAGCCGCCTTGATCTTTCGTTTTGCGCGCACAAGGCGCTGGGCCATGGCCGACTCGGCCACAAGGAACGAGCGTGCGACCTCCGCGGTCGACATGCCGCCGAGGAGCCGCAGCGTGAGCGCCACCTGGCCCTCGGTCGGCAGAGCGGGATGGCAGCAGGTGAAGATCAACCGAAGCCGGTCATCGAACACGTGATCCGCCTCTTTTGCCGGCGACGTCAAGAGTGCGGCGTCGCCGAGCAACCGCCGTTCCCTGGCCTGGCGGCGAAGCCGGTCGATCGCATGGTTGCGGGCGGTGGTGGTGATCCAGGCACCCGGGTTGGGCGGCACCCCGGCGGCAGGCCACCTGCGCAGGGCGATGGCGAACGCCTCCTGCACCGCGTCCTCGGCCAGGTCGATGTCGCCGATGGCACTGATCAGCGCAGCGATCGACCGGCCGGACTCCGCACGGAAGATCCGGCCGACGAAGGCCGCATCGATGATCACCCCTCGGGCAGGCCGGCGAAGGGCCGGACCTCGATCGGCGCGCCAACGATGGAGGTGACCTTCGCGGCCCAGGACAGCGCCGCGTCGAGATCGGCGGCCTCAAGGATGTACAAGCCGCCGAGATGCTCACGTGCTTCAACGAACGGTCCGTCTGTCGTGATCACTTGCTGCCCCAACGCGCGCACGACCGTGGCGGTGTCGGGGCCGTGCAGACGCCCGCCGAACACCCAGACGCCCGCCTCCTTCATCTCCCCCTCCAACGCGAGCACCTGTTTGGTGACCTGCTGGACGTCCTCCGGGCTCATCGGCGGCGGGGACTGACCCTCGACGCTGTGGGCCGACAGCATGTACTTGGTCATGACGGTGCTCCTCGTGCCGAGCGGGCCCTTCCCGCCCTCATCCCACAACGAACGGGCTCCCCGTATATCGACAGCTGGGCCGCAACGTTTTCCCAAAACCTTCAGCCAAGCCGGCAGCGACCCCGAAAGGGGCCGGCCGACTCATCGCCCCGTCAACGGTCGAGTTGACCGCCGCCAGCTCAGGCGAGCCGTCCGCCGCCGGCGCTGAAGTGGGTGTGAGCGCGGACACCGAGGAATGGGTGCGGATCCGCATGGACGGCGACGCCGACATCTCGCTGATCCTGGCGCCCCACCTGATCAGCGCAGGCGGCTATGTGGCGGTGCCCGGCCGGCCGGGCAGGAGCCGTTCGAGCAGTTCCGCCGCCGTGACGACGCCGATCACGGGCGCGTCGGCGCGATCAGCCTCCCCGGAGACCGCCACCATGGGGCTGCGAGTGCCCGCCATGACACTGGCGATCTCCATGGCGGTGGCGTCGGCGTCGACGACGGGCAGCGGCTTGCGCTTCTCGCTGAGAAGATCTGCGACTCGTCGTTCATCGAGCCGGGCGCAGAGCCGGTCGGCGTGGTGTTCGTCATAGACACGGGCGAGGGCGGGATCGTCCTGGACGTGGTGCGGAATGATGTACCGGAGCAGCTGTGAGCCGGTGATCACGGCGACCGTGTGCCGCCGGGAGTCGACGACCAGCAGGCCCGGCAGCCGCTCCTCGGCCAGCAGCCGGGCCGCGTCCAGCGCACTGGTGCCTGGTGTAACGGTGGGGTATTCGACGGCTAGTTCTCGTGCACGCACACCTGGAAACTAGCCGAGGACCGCTGGCCGGGGGAACGGACCGGCCGCTCACGTGCGTAGAAAACGTCCGCGAGTCCCGTTAAGGTCGTGGTCGGGTGAGCCGGGAAGTCTGGTCGGCATCGTTGTTCGCCGACCCCGAAAGCCTGGTATGAGCCATCATCTGCTCGCTTTCGCCGTCATGTTGTTGCTGGCGGTGCTGGTGTCGAGCCTCGCGCACCGCACCGTGCTGTCGACCGCGGCTTTGTTCCTGGTCGGTGGCTTCCTGCTCGGCGACGGCGTCACCGATCTGGTCTCCCTGCAACCCGGGGACGAGCTCGTCTCCGGGCTGGCCGAGCTGGCGCTGTTCGCCGTCCTGTTCACCGACGGGATGCACGCCGGTTGGCAGGACCTGCGCAGCGCCTGGCGTCTGCCGGGACGTGCGCTGGGATGGGGCCTGCCGCTGACACTGCTGATCACGGCGGTCTTCGCGCACTCCGTCGTGGGCCTGGGATGGGTGGAGTCGCTGCTGATCGCGGCGATCCTCACCCCCACCGACCCGGTGTTCGCCGCGGCGCTGGTCGGCAACGACAAAGTGCCGCCGCGGCTGCGGCATCTGCTCAACGTCGAGTCCGGGGTCAACGACGGTCTGGTCTTGCCCTTCGTGGTGCTGTTCCTGGCGGTCGCCCAAGGCGAGAATGACCTGCACCTGGGGGAACTGGTCGCTGAGCTGGCCGGCGGCCTGGTCATCGGCGTGGCGATCCCCTGGGCAGCGATCATGCTGGAGCGAACCCGGCTGTTCGCCATCGCACCCAAGTATGAGCCGCTGAACGCCGTCGCGATCGGGCTGCTGGTGCTGGCCACCGCGCAGGCCACGCACGGCAACCTGTTCCTGGCCGCGTTCGCCGCCGGCGTCACCGTCGCCACCCTCGGCAGCCGGCATCGTGAGGCGTTCGAGGAATTCGGTGAACTGCTGGCCGAGCTGCTCAAGCTCGCCGCGCTGCTGGTGTTCGGCGCGCTGCTGTCCCCGGCGTTCCTCGGCGACGTCGGCTGGACGGGCTGGACGTTCGCCGTCCTCGCCCTGGTCATCGCCCGCCCGGTGGCGATCTGGGTGTCATTCCTGCGGTCGGGGCTGACCGCTCGCGAGCAGGCCGCGGTCATGTGGTTCGGGCCCAAGGGTTTCGCCTCGGTGGTCTACGGGCTGCTGGTCCTTGAAGCGGGGATCACGGAAGGCGAGCACATCTTCCACCTCGTCGGCGTCACGATCGCGCTGTCGATCCTGGCCCACTCCTCCACCGACATCATCGTCGCCCGCAGCTTCGACGACGAACGCGAGGTCCCGGCCTGGTTCGGCCAGGCCCGCACCCTCGTCCGGCGGCCGGGCGCCACCACCTCGTCGCGGGAGCCGCGGGACGGCGCCGATCCACCGGCGGACCCCGACGACCCCGTCCACGACAAACCACATTGACCTGGAGCCGCATTGGCCGCCGCAGCCGCCATCATCATCTTCGCCGCCGCGTACGTCCTCATCGCATCAGAGAAGGTGCACCGCACCGCTGTAGCGCTCGGCGGTGCCGGTCTGATGTTGCTGTTCCACATCACCGACGCCGAGAAGGCGTTCTTCTCCACCGAGTCCGGCGTCGACTGGAACGTCATCTTCCTGCTGCTGGGCATGATGGTGATCGTCTCGGTACTGCGGCAGACCGGTGTGTTCGAGTACGTGGCGATCTGGGCCGCCAAACGCGCCCGCGGCAGGCCCTACCGGCTGATGGTGATGCTCACGGTCATCACCGCGGTCGCCTCTGGGATGCTGGACAATGTCACCACCGTGCTGCTGGTCGCCCCGGTGACGTTCCTGGTCTGCGAGCGGCTCGGGCTGAGGGTCGCTCCGTACCTGATCGCCGAGGTGATGGCCTCAAACATCGGCGGAACCGCGACCCTCGTCGGTGACCCGCCCAACATCATCATCGCCAGCCGCGGAGACCTGTCGTTCAACGACTTCCTGGTCAACCTGGCGCCGCTGGTGGTGATTCTGATGGTGGTCTTCTGCCTGCTGTGCCGCTGGCTGTTCCGCAGTGCGTTCGTCTACGACCCCGAACGCGTCGCGGAAGTCATGGCGCTGGAGGAAAAGGAGGCCATCACCGACCGGCGGTTGCTGTGGCAGAGCCTGGCAGTGCTCGTCCTGGTGATGGCCGCGTTCGTGCTGCACCCCGTTCTGCACTACGAACCGTCCGTCGTGGCGCTTCTGGGCGCGGGCGTACTGGTAGCGGCCACCAAGGTCACCACCCAACAGGCGCTGGAAGAAGTCGAATGGCTCACCCTGGTCTTCTTCGCCGGCCTGTTCATCATGGTCGGCGGCCTGGTCGAGACCGGCGTCGTCGCCGACATCTCCCGCGCCGCCACCGACGCCACCGACGGCCGCCTCGGCTTGGCGACCATGCTTCTGCTGTGGGCCTCGGCCGGACTGTCGGCGATCATCGACAACATTCCCTACGTCGCCACCATGAGCCCGATCGTGGACGACCTGGTCCAGCAGCAGCCCAGCGGAGAAGGCACTGTCCTGTGGTGGGCGCTAGCCCTCGGCGCCGACCTGGGCGGCAACGCCACCGCCATCGGCGCCAGCGCCAATGTCGTCGTCCTGGGCATCGCCGCCCGCAACGGCACTCCCATCAGCTTCTGGCATTTCACCAAGTACGGCCTCGTCGTCACCTTCGTCACGGTCGCACTCGCCACCCCCTACCTCTGGCTCCGGTATTTGTGACCCGGCTCGACCACCCATCGACTCCAGTTGCGCGACAGGTCCCGGCAGGACCGCTGAGCAACTCCGCGCATTGCCTCGCACGGTCCGCTCGCCCATCGACTACGCCGCCCTGATCGATGCGAAGGACCCGAGCCCTGCGATGGGGACTCGCGGTGTGATGCCTCGGCCACACTGCCGTGGCGGCTGCCCCTCGGCGGAGACCTGGCACGTGCCGGACGGGTCCGGCCGCTACTCGCGGTCAGCAACGGCATCGGGATCCCATTTACCGCCCGCCCCGCCGGGCACCGCGCGACCGCACCCTGCCGCGGTGCCCCGCCGCACCCCCTGCCGTAGTGCCCCTGGAAATCTTGCTCAGTGCCCTTTTGTATGCCGAGCGGTGCCCATTTGTACGCCACCATGCTGCCCGTTCGGACCCCGCACGGTGCCCTTTTAGTCCCGCACAGCGGGAACGGACCGCAAAGCGATCACCAATCGATCTCAATTCCACTTCACTACGGAAACATCGCCGTGGCCGAAAGGCGGTGGGCGAATGAATCGCGATGCCGTTTCATGCGGTGGGTCTTCACAAACAGCGCGCGTTCGCCTACGTTTCGTTGAACGATCGACCCGCTCCCCCTGATCGGTGGTGTGATGGACTCCCTAAACGACTTTCTCAGCGATGCAAGCAGCTTCATCTGGGGCCCCTGGCTCCTGATCCCGCTACTTCTGTCCACCGGCCTTTATCTGACCATCCTGCTGCGCGGGCTGCAGGTGCGCCATTTCCGGCTCGCGTTCTGGCTCGGTTTCGTGCGCCGCACGGACGACGACGCTGCCGAAGGCGACATCTCGCACTACCAGGCGCTCGCCACCGCCCTCGCCGCCACCGTCGGCGTCGGCAACATCGCCGGCGTCGCGACCGCGATCGCGCTCGGCGGTCCCGGCGCCGTCTTCTGGATGTGGGTCACCGGCATGCTCGGCATGGCCACTAAATACAGCGAGGCCTTCCTCGGCGTGCGCTTCCGCCGCCCCGACGCCGCCGGTGAGCAGGGCGGCGGGCCGATGCACTACCTCAGGAACGGCATCAAGGGACCACTCGGCGTCTTCCTCGGCGGGTTCTTCGCCGTGGCCGGCGCCATCGCCGCCTTCGGCATCGGGAACGGGGTCCAGGCCAACACCGTCGCCGCCAACGTCGAAGAGGAATGGGGACTCGACCCCTGGATCACCGGCCTGATCGCCACCGCGTTCGCCGCCGCCGTCATCCTCGGCGGCATCAAGAACATCGGCCGCGTCACCAGCGCCTTCGTCCCCGTGATGATCATCCTCTATGTCGTCGGCGCGGCCGCCGTGCTGGCCTTCAACATCGAGGAGGTCCCCGCCGCGTTCGGCGTGATCTTCTCCGACGCCTTCTCCGGCACCTCCGCCACCGGCGGCTTCGTCGGCGCCGGGGTGGCCGCCGCGATCCGGTACGGGGTCGCGCGCGGGATCTTCTCCAACGAGTCCGGGCTCGGCACCGGCGGCATCGCCGCCGCCGCGGCCAAGACCGACCACCCGGTCCGGCAGGCATTGGTGTCGATGACCCAGACCTTCATCGACACCCTCGTCGTAGTCAGCTTCACCGCCCTGACCATCGTCGTCACCGGCGTGTGGAAGGACGCCGGAGAGGACGAGGCCGCACAGTTCACCGCCCGCGCCTTCGACGAGGGACTGCCCGGCGACTGGGCCAGCGTCATCGTCACGGTCAGCGTGATCCTCTTCGCGTTCTCCACCATCCTGGGCTGGTCCTACTACGGCGACCGCTGCGTGGAGTACCTGTTCGGCCGCAGAGCCGTACTGCCCTACCGCCTGCTCTTCCTCGTCGTCGTGTACGTCGGCTCCGTCACCACCCTCACCACGGTGTGGACCTTCTCCGACGTCATGAACGGGCTCATGGCACTGCCCAACCTGATCGGCCTGCTGATCCTGTCTCCGCTCGTCTACCGGGAGACCCGGGACTACTTCCGGAACCGTCCCGCGGAGGACAAGCCCGCCGAGTCCACGACGAAGTAAACGGGAAACGCACGATGCCGCCGCCCGGCCCGGGCGGCGGCATCGTCCAGTCTGGCCCCGATCACGAGAACCGGCGCACGCCGACCCTGGCGTAGCGGCCGCCAGTCCGCGCTTGCACTCGATCGAACGAACCCGCCAGTCGGCCCCAATGTGATCACCGGCGAGGGCCAAGCGCGGTCAGCCAGCCAATCCACTACTTGCAGGGTAGGTTTCTCGTCAAGAATCCCGTGGCGGTACCCGACCGCTACGCCCATCCCCCTGGCCCCTGCGGCGTTCGACACCAACTGGTTCACTTTCAACCGACCATGCGGCTTTTGCGGCCGTGCTTCGGGCCGGACAACGGACCCTCACGGACCTCTGCCTGAACATTGCGACGAACGATGCGGACGCAAAACTGACCGGCTGACGACGAGCCCCCCACTCGACCTTGCCGCCCTCCAGCGCAGTCAGCATCTCGTCCCGCTTCTCCGGGGGCAGGCCGACGAAAGTCTTGCCCTGGTAGGTCTCGCGTCGGTGGACCCCTCAAACGTGCGCAGTTGCCCGCGGGCGGAGCCCGCACGGTACGAGTGGCAGCTGATAGCCGTGCCCGCTGTGCCTCGCATCCGCCCCTTTCACGCGGCCGTCGGTCTGTTGATGGGAGTCCAAAATTGTCTATGACGCGACGGCGTCGAGTCGCCCGGCACGGCGGGCCTGTTTGACCAGCCGTCCCCAGCGCTCACTGCGCCCAAACTGGCCACCGATCGCCTTCCCCGGCGGCAGGTCCCCCACAGGCGTACGGCGGGCCACCGCCCACTGCCACGCTCGCCGCTGGATGTCCACATCTCCGACCCTCTCCATTCCGGCCTTGTCCCTGCGAGACGAGGACCGCTGTGCCCGCGACTCAACGGCTGCGTCACGCTGGTGAAGCCGCGCTGAAGAATGTCTGAGGTTGAAGATCTGATCGGTATGAGACTTCCCGGAGGTCGCGGCCCGAGAGGCTGGACCCCTCAGAGTTTCCTCTGAAGTCACCGGAGCCAGGCGTGGTCCTCTATGAGTTTTCTCAGCGGGGCCACGTCGCGCCGCAAAGATCTCCTGACCGTTCTCAGAGGTCATATGTGCCGCTTCAGAGATAACACCGACGTCAGCGTTGTCGCGCTCTGTTCTTCTGACGGAGGTGTGCCTGATTTGCCGCATCAGCAGTTCATAGGCGCCGATCAGGGCGCAGCTAGGCCATGCGGCGATGACGCGGCCGACCACCGATGGTTCAGCGACGGCGACATTGGCCGCCAGGCTGGCGGCGCTGCCCAGCACCAGCAGCGCCCACGGCAACATGCCGCTGCGGCGGCCTTGTCGGGAGTCGACCAGTAGTGACATCGAGGCCACCGCGATCATCCCGTCCACGCTCACCGGCAGCAGCGCCGCCGTCCAGGATGTTTCTCCGTACCGCAGCACTAGTGTCCTGAGTCATTAGTTCTTCGTTAGTCGGTAGGGTGTGGGGATGCCGAGCCCGAAGCTGGAACCGGTGGTGTTGTCCGACGAGGAGCGGTCGGTGCTGACCGGGTGGGTGCGCCGTCGCAAGACCTCCC
>NZ_VCKW01000544.1 GCF_005889715.1 Actinomadura soli | reverse complement strand
GGACACGGACGTGCGGGGGAGGGCGGCCGCAGAGGCCGGGGCCTGTCTAGGAGGACATCGTGATGCGTTGCGGCGCCCTGTCCACGTGCGGGAGGGCGCCAGCTATGGGACGTCCCACGGACAAGGCGGCGGCCCGCATGAACCTCTCGTCGATGGCGATGCGGGCCCAGACGGTCTTTCCCGCGCCCAACTCGGCCCACCCGCAGCCGCCCGTCGCGAACGCCTGAACGAGGATCAGGCCCCGGCCGTGCTTGCTGAATTGCCCGGGCGTCTGCAATACCGGACGGCCGGGGTGGTCGTCCCAGACGCATAGCTCGATGCCGACGTCGAGCCGACTGATCCACGCGCGCATCTGCTCGCTCAGGCAGTACCGCGCCGCGTTGGCCGCCAGCTCAGACATGATCTGGCACGCGTCGCTGCTGTACGCGTCGAGTCCCCACGCGTCGAGGCTGCTCCGCACGAGATCGCGGGTCAAATAGACCGTTTCGCGACATGCGGTAACTCTCACCGCGAATTGGTGGGTGTGGTCCATTTTGTGCGTGACGGCGTCCATGAAATGGGCCTTTCGCAGTTCCGTTTCTCATGCACAGGCTGCCGTCAGCGCTTAGACTTTTCCCGTTTCGTTTACTGATCCCAGGGCTAAGGATCATGAAATGACGCGAGCGGACAGGCTCGACCCTGATCACAACCGATGGCATTGGGTTGCCGTTGACCTGCGGGTTTGGCGCGAAGAGCGGAACCTCTCGCAGGCGGACGTCGCCCGGATCTGCGGAGTCGATAATTCGACGGTTTCGAACTGGGAATCGGGCACAGCAAAATTGCCGCAGCGTCGCGCCGAAACTCTTGACAGGGTTTGGCGGACTCGGGGGCACTTTGTCCGGCTTCGCACGCTTGCGGAGAGCAGCCATGACCCGGACTGGTTCAACGCGTACACGCGGTACGAAGAGCGCGCCGACGCCATCAGCACCTACTCGGCTCTCGTGCTCCATGCCCTCTTCCAGACCGAGGACTATGCGCGGGCACTGATCGAGGGCGCACAAGTTGTCGACGACGTCGAGGGCACGCTTGCCGCCCGGATGGCTCGACGTCAGATATTGGACTCCCCCGATGCTCCTGAACTGCGGTTGTTCGTGCGGCAATCGGTGCTCGAAGATCCGGTCGGCGGCCCCGATGTGATGCGGGGGCAACTCTCACACCTACTGGAGTTGAGTCACCGCAAGGGCGTGGTGGTGAGGGCACTGGCGAAGGCCAAGGCCACGCACGCGGGGGTTGATGGTTCATTCACGCTGTTGCGGTCGGGGGAGATAGAACATGCCTGGTCGCCCGCCGTGAATGGCGGGCGGCTCGTTTCCGACCCGGCGAAGATCAGGGGCTACCGACTACGGTGGGACCTCATAGGCGATGATGCCCTATCCCGAGACTCGACCCGGAGTCTCCTTCGCGACCTGATGGAGGCCATGAAGTGAGCGAACCCGTGTGGCGTAAGTCCAGCCGTAGCGGGGGCAGCGCTGGCGGTGGCGATGGGTGCGTGGAGCTTGCCGCCCTCACCGGCACGATCGGCGTCCGTGACAGCAAGGCCCCCCAAGCCGGGCACCTCACGCTCTCAGCCGAAGACTTTGCTCAGCTAGTTGGCGCTGTGAAGGCGGACAAGCTGAATTTCTGATCCAACGACCCCCTGTAGCGGCCTCGCCTCCGGCGGGGCCGTTCGTATTTCAGGGG
>NZ_VCKW01000543.1 GCF_005889715.1 Actinomadura soli | reverse complement strand
GGCGGGCTGGGCCCTCGGCCGGGGCTTCGGGCCGGGCGTCAGGCGGTGACGAGGACTGGGGTGCCTAGCGGCGCCTTGGCGAGGCGTTTCAGGGCGTCCGGGGGCACGCGCACGCAGCCGTGGGTGATGGCTTTGCCGAAGACGGACGCGCTGGGCCAGCCGTGGAACGCGACCGTCCCGGGACCGCCGCCGAAGGTGTCGAGCGTCTCGGAGTGCGCGCCGACCGGCAGGATGAGCGGGCTGTAGGTCGGCTTGGACGGGGCCAGCGAGGCGAGGACGAACGTCCGTCCGGTCGGGGTGGGCGTCTTCGGCGCGCCGACCGCCACGGACCAGGTGCCCTCCTTGCGGCCGGAGTTCAGGAGGGTCAGCTTGCGGTCGCTGACGTCCACCTTGATGACGTGGGAGCTGCGCGCGACCTTCAGCCCGGAGTCGGGGATCCAGCCGGTCACGCCGTTGGGGCGGCTGGGCAGCAGCACGCGCCGCCAGCCGGGGCGGGTCTCCACGACCGGCACCCAGGTGTCGCCCTTGAGCTGGCTGGCGGGCAGTTCCGCCACGGCGGGCGCGCCGGGCTGCGACGACACGGGGGCGGTCTCGGTGGGGTGGACGACCGTCCCGTCCATGGCGGCGGCGGGCGCGGTGTCGGCCGGCAGGTCGTTGAGGGTCGTGTACGTGGTCGCCTCGGGCAGCTTTCCTCCTCCGCCGCCGTCCGCGGCCGCCGCCTTGCCCGCTCCCGGCTCCCCTCCCCCGCAGCCGGTCACGAGGACGGCCGTGGCCGCCAGTACGGCCGCGCCCGTCGCCGGACCGCGGGCCCGGCGGGGCCGATGGACCGGGCGCGCCGCGCCGCGGATCGCGGCGCGCGGTTGTTCGTCGCTCACGAGGACTCCCGATGATCGTGGACGCCGGCGGGACGGGTCGTTCGCTCTCCCCGGCCCACCTGTGTGACCGCTGATTACGCACGACCCCCCGATCGGGTTGCACGCCCGGGGAACAATCACGGATTTGACAATGTTTGAACCCTCAACTAACCTGCGACCAGTCGTTGAAGTTTCAAGCACATGGCTCGTTCCAACCACTGCTAGGAGTCATCATGAGCATCGCCGCCGTCGCCCCCGAGCTGACCGTGGGCACCTGGAACATCGACCCCGTGCACTCCGAGGTGACCTTCGTCATCCGGCACCTGATGACCAAGGTGCGCGGCACGTTCACCGAGTTCAGCGGGTCCGTGCAGATCGCCGAGGAGCTCTCCGCGTCCAGCGCCGTGGCCGAGATCAAGGTCGCCTCGCTCGACACCCGCAACGCCGACCGCGACGCCCACGTCCGGACCGCCGACGTCCTGGACGTCGAGAACCACCCGACCATGACCTTCGCGACCACCGGCGTGCGCTCCGAGGGCGGCGAGCACTACCTGGACGGTGACCTGACGATCAAGGGCGTCACCCGTCCGGTGAGCCTCTCGGTCGAGTTCAACGGCGTCGCCGAGGACCCCTGGGGCGGGACGCGCGCCGGGTTCTCCGCCGGCACCACCATCAACCGCAAGGACTGGGGCATCGAGTTCAACGTGCCGCTGAAGGGCGACAAGGCCCTGCTCGGCGACAAGGTCGACCTCCAGCTGGAGATCCAGGCCGTCCGCGCCTGACCTCACACTTTCCAAGGGCCGCCCATGTGGGCGGCCCTTAGTCATTCCCCGGCGCCCCCGGCTGGCCCGAACCGCCGAACGGCCGGATCAGTGTGGGTGGGCGGAGGGTAGGCGG
>NZ_VCKW01000542.1 GCF_005889715.1 Actinomadura soli | reverse complement strand
GCCCGGCCCCCTCCCCCAGGCACCGGACCGCCGTCCGGTGTGCCAGCCGTGCCCGGGCCCCGACCGGCCGGGCCGAGCCGTGAAGGAGCGTCGTGACACCGACCCAGAAGCTGCCCGCGAGGTCCGCTGAGCTGCGGGCGCTGTCCGACGAGCACAGCGCGCACAACTACCATCCGCTCCCCATCGTGGTCGCCGAGGCCGAGGGCGTCTGGATCACCGACGTCGAGGGGCGCCGCTACCTCGACATGCTGGCCGCCTACTCCGCGGTCAACTTCGGGCACCGCAACCCGCGCCTCACCGCGGCCGCGAAACGGCAGATGGACCGCGTCACGCTGGTGAGCCGCGCGTTCGACCACGACAACTTCGGGCCGTTCGTCACCGAGCTCGCCGAGCTGTGCGGCAAGGACATGGTGCTGCCGATGAACAGCGGCGCCGAGGGCGTCGAGACGGCCCTGAAGACCGCGCGCAAGTGGGGCTACGAGGTCAAGGGCGTCCCCGCGGACCAGGCGAACATCATCACGTTCGAGGGGAACTTCCACGGCCGCACCACCACGATCGTCAGCTTCTCCACCGACGCCGACGCCAAGGACTCCTACGGCCCCTACACGCCCGGCTTCCGCACCGTCCCGTACGGGGACGTCGACGCGCTGAAGGCCGCGATGGACGGCTCGACCGTCGGCGTGCTGATCGAGCCGATCCAGGGCGAGGCGGGCGTGAACGTCCCGCCGAGCGGGTTCCTGCGCGCGGTGCGGGACCTGTGCGCCGCCAACGGCACCCTGATGATCGCGGACGAGATCCAGTCGGGCCTCGGCCGCACCGGCGCCACCTTCGCCTGCGAGCACGAGGACGTCGTCCCCGACGTCTACATCCTCGGCAAGGCCCTCGGCGGCGGGATCATGCCGGTCTCCGCCGTCGTCGCGGACGCCGACGTCCTGGGCGTCTTCCGGCCGGGCCAGCACGGCTCCACGTTCGGCGGCAACCCGCTCGCCTGCGCCATCGGCCGCGAGGTCGTCGCGATGCTGAAGACGGGCGAGTACCAGGAACGTTCCAGGACGCTCGGCGCGCACATGCACGAGCGCCTCGCCCGGCTGCCCGGCGACGTCGCCCACGAGGTCCGCGGCCGCGGCCTGTGGGCGGGCGTCGAGCTCCACGGCAAGGCCCGCCCGGTCAGCGAGCGCCTGATGGACCTCGGCGTCCTCGTCAAGGAGACACACGAGACCACCCTCCGCCTCGCCCCGCCCCTGACCATCGAGCGCGAAGACCTCGACTGGGCCCTCGACCAACTGGAAATAGCGCTGTCCACCCAGGGGGGCGACCCCCTGGAACCCCCGTCGCGAGCCGGTCGATCCTCACGCCACGGTGCGGGTGTGTTGTGACCGTGCGGGTTTGTGATCGCGGCGCTGCGGTCGACCGGCTCGGCGGGCCGTGCGACCTCCGGCGCTGAGCGCCTCCGGCCGCACGACCCGTGACCCCGGCTTAGGTCCCCGCCAGGACGGTGCGGCTGCCGGCTTCTTGGTCATAGCAAACCCCAATCTCGTCCAAGGCTCGCCCTTCGGTCCGTCTGGCGTGGGCGGTGGCGCTGGCTTGGGGTGCAGGGTGGGCGGATGCTGCGGAACAGGAGTAGGCGCCAGGTCATCATCGGGTGCGGTGCGGTGGCGCTGGGCCTCCTGCTGCTCGTCGGGAGCGGCCTCTACCTGCTGCAGCGCAACTACGACGGGGACGTGCGGCGCATCGCCGGGGCGCTGCCCGGGCGGGGCG
>NZ_VCKW01000541.1 GCF_005889715.1 Actinomadura soli | reverse complement strand
CACGAGGACACCGCCGAGCAGGCCCGCCCCGACTGGGAACGCCCCCTGCGCCGCCTCACCGCCCGCCACCAGGTCCTCGCCATCGAGATCATCGACCCCCGCGAACTCGACCTCCCCGACGTCGGACTCGTCGAGATGACCGACCCCGAGACCGGCACCGTCCACGAGATCGTCCTCAGCCGCCGCGTCCGCGAACGCTACGCCGCCGCGGCCGCCGCGCAACGCGACCACACCCGCGCCGCCCTCCGCCGCTGCGGCGCCCACCACCTCGTCCTGCGCACCGACCGGGACTGGATCGCCGACATCGCCCGCTTCGCCCTCCGCCAGCGCCGCGCCGCAGGCCGGCACTTCACCACCGCGGGAGTGCGCCCATGACCTTCCTGTCACCCGAACGCCTCTGGCTCCTCGGCGTCCTGCCCGCCCTGGCCGCCGTCTACGTCCTGCTCCAGCTGCGCCGCGGCCGCCACGCCGTCCGCTTCACCAACCTCGCCCTGCTCTCCCAGATCGCACCACGCCGCCCCGGCTGGCGCCGCCACGTCGCCGCCGCCCTCTTCCTCATCATGATCACCCTGATGATGATCGGGTTCGCGCGGCCCGCCGACTCGGTCAAGGTCCCCCGCGACCGCGCCACCATCCTCGTCGCCATCGACGTCTCCCTGTCCATGATGGCCAGAGACGTCCCGCCCAGCCGCTTCGACGCCGCCAAGGCCGCCGCCAAGAACTTCATCGGCGAACTCCCCGGACGCTTCAACGTCGGCGTCGTCGCCTTCGCCGGCAGCGCCAACCTCATCGCCGCGCCCTCCGCCGACCGCGGCGCCGCCATCGCCTCCATCGACCAGCTCGTCCTGGCCAAGCGCACCGCCATCGGCGAGGCCGTCTTCACCAGCCTCCAGGCCGTCCGGTCCTTCGACGCCGAGGCCAGCCAGGACCCGCCGCCCGCCCACATCGTCCTGCTGTCCGACGGGGACAACACCACCGGACGCTCCGTCCAGGAGGCCGTCGACGCCAGCCGCGCCGCGCACGTCCCCGTCTCCACCATCGCGTTCGGCACCCCCTACGGCACCGTCGACATCGAGGGCGAGACCACCAGCGTCTCGGTCAACAAGGAAACCCTGCGGTCCCTCGCCGACAGCACCGAGGGCAAGGCCTACGAGGCCGCCGACGCCGACCAGCTCCGCGAGGTCTACGCCAACATCGGCACCTCCCTCGGCTTCAAGACCGAGCACCGCGACGTCGCCGCCCGCTACACCGGCATCGCGCTGCTGTTCGCGCTCGCCGCCGGAGGCGCCTCCCTCGCCTGGTTCTCCCGCCTGCCCTGACCGCTGATACGGTTCGCCGACGTGGGGGAACACTACTTCGCCGAACGCCCCGGCACCGCGAGCCGCCGCCGCACCGTCGACCTCGTCCTGCCCGACCTGCACCTGCGCCTGGACACCGACAGCGGCGTGTTCTCCCCTGACCGCGTCGACCCCGGCACACGCGTGCTGCTGGAGACCGTCCCGGCACCACCAAACGACGGCGACCTGCTCGACCTCGGCTGCGGATACGGCCCCATCGCCCTCACCCTGGCCAAGCGCTCTCCCGAGGCGAGAGTCTGGGGCGTGGACGTTAATCAGCGGGCCTTGGACCTTGCTGAGAGCAATGCACACGCCGCCGGCCTTGACAATGTAAGGTTCATCTTGGCGGATGATCTCGACCCCGGCCTCCGCTTCGCCGCGATCTGGTCCAACCCCCCGATCCGCATCGGCAAGGCCGCCCTGCAC
>NZ_VCKW01000540.1 GCF_005889715.1 Actinomadura soli | reverse complement strand
GGTCCTTGGCGACGGGCATCGACTCGCCGGTGAGGGCCGACTCGTCCACGGCCAGCTCGTCGGTGCGCAGCAGCCGCAGGTCGGCGGGCACCTTGTCGCCCGCGTCCAGCTCGATCAGGTCGCCGCGGACCAGCTCGGCGGCCGAGATCCGGCGTGGCGTCCCATCGCGGACGACCGTCGCCGTCGTCCGCGCCATGGCCGCGAGCGCGGTGAGTGCCTTCTCCGCGCGGGACTCCTGGACGAAGCCGACCACGGCGTTCACGATCACAACGCCGAGGATCACCACCGCGTCGACATGCTCGCCGAGCAGGGCCGTCACACCCGCCGCCACCAGCAGCACGTAGATCAGCGGGCTGTTGAACTGCAGCAGGAACCGGGTCACCGGGCCGCGTCCGCGGGCGGCGGGCAGCGTGTTGGGGCCGTCCCGCTCCAGCCTGGCCCGAGCCTCACCGGAGGTGAGGCCCTTGGCCGGGTCCCCACCGAGGTCGTGGACGACGTCCTCGGCGGGCCTGCGGTAGGGGGCGAGGGCTGTAGTCATCGGAGTTTTGCCAACCGCTCGTCGTACTCGTCGGTGCCGATCTCGCCGCGGGCGTACCGCTCGGCGAGGATCGCGCGGGCGCGCTCCATCCCCGTCGCACGTGGATCAGGCGAATCGACGCGGCGAGACGCCGCGGCACGGGTGATCAGCCATGCCGCCGCGCCGACGACGGCGACCCACAGCAGAACCATCGCCGCGCCCCACACCCACATCCAGCCGGACCAGCCGCCGTTTCCCATGTGCCCCCAGCCGTCGCCGGGAGCGGCGACCACAAGGGCATAACCGGTGTTCATCGCCACACCTCCTGACGCCTTTACCCTGCGATCCCGGGCTGCCCGCCGACAGGGCCGAAGGTCCCCCGGATCGACGGACCCATGCCTCTGACCACCACGGCTCGGCCGGACGAGCGTGGAAGGCCTGGAGGGTGAGCGTTCGATGGACACTCGACACGTACTCGTTGGCTTCGACGCCTCCCCCGGCCGCTGAACAGGCGCTGCGCTGGGCGGCCACCGAGGCACCCCTACGTGGCCTGCCCTTGCGGATCTGCCACGCATGGGCCTGGCCCTATCCCCAACGTCCCCAGGACGGCGACGCGGTACAGGTCGTCCGCCGCATGGGTGCTCTGATCTTGGACGACGGGGTCCGGCTCGTCCGAGAGCTCCGCCCCCGGGTATGGACGTGCGGCCGGTGCTGCTTAGAGGCACGCCGCCCGGAGCCCTGCTGGCGCGGCGGCGGACGCGGCGCTGATCGTGGTCGGCGCGCGCGGGGCGGGCGGTTTCCACCGAAACCCTCCGCGCAAGGAGGGGTGATGGTCGGCGCGGACGGTTCGCAGGCCGGGCCGACGCCGTCGGGTTCGCCTTTGAGGAGGCGTCCCTGCGCGGTATCCGGCTGCGAGCCCTGCTGGCCTGGACGCATCCGGTCTCCACCCGGCCCGGGGATACGCAGCCCCTCGTCTACAACCGCGAGCTTCTCGCCGCGCAGGAAAAGCGCCTGCTCGCCGAGTCACTGGCGGGGTGGCGGGCCAAGTTCCCTGACGTCGGTGCGCACTGCCCCGTGGCGATCGTGCACCGCCGTCCTTGAGCGGGAGCGGCTACTTGATCGGCCAGGCGCGCCGGTGGGGCCGGTCCGGTGTTACTCGTGCCAATCTTTGGAGCGAGAGGAGTCGGATTTGAGCTGTGCGGCGAGCGCGGCGGCCTGGGTGCGGCGGCTCATGCCGAGTTTGGCGAAGATGTTGGAGATGTAGTTCTTGACGGTCTTCTCGGCCAGGAACAGCC
>NZ_VCKW01000539.1 GCF_005889715.1 Actinomadura soli | reverse complement strand
GTATTCGGGGGGCCGGGGGGCGCGGCCCAGTTGCCTGACCGGCCTGATCAACAGCAGTGCCGCGACGATGCCGATCGTGACCAGGGCCGATCCCAGCATGAACGTGCGTGGTTCGACCAGTGCGGTGGCCGGGCCGGCCAGAGCCTGGCCGGCGGCCATGCCCGCGACCGAGCCCGCGATCTGGTAGGCGTTGACGCGGTTCAGCACGTCCGGGGCGACCTGGGTCTGGACGCTGGTCGACCACATCACCGACCAGAACGCCAAGGCGCAGCCGCCCAGAAGGTGCCCGGCCATGAGGAGCGGGAGCGGCAGTCCGAGCGCGACCGTCAGCGGCACCGGTATGTAGGCGCTCACCGCCATCGCACCGGCCGCCAGCGGCCTGCGGGGCCTGGCCCTGATCGCCACCAGCCCGCCCAGGACGGTGCCGAGGCCGAGCGCCGCCATCACCCAGCCGTAGTCGTCCCCGATGACCTGGGACGACAGCGGCACGGACGGGCCGATCACCAGGACGCCCCAGAACACCCAGACCAGGATGACCGACCACATCCAGCTCCTGGCCCTGAACTCCTCCCAGCCCCTGCGCAGGTCACCGAGCACGTCGGAGGGGGCGGGCCTCGGGACGGCGACCCGGACGAGCAGCAGGCACACCCCGCTGACCAGGAACGTCGCGGCGTCGACCGTGTAGACGACGACCGGTCCGGCGGCGAGGATGAGGACTCCGGCCAGCGCGGGGCCGCCGAGCTGGGTGAGCGCCTCGGCGACCTTCAGCGTCGCGTTGGCCCGCTGGGGGTCGGCGGAGACCAGGGGGACCATGCCGTTGACGCCCGGCTCGAACATCCCGGCGGCCGCGCCCGAGAAGGACGCCATGACCAGCAGCAGGGCGTAGGGCGGGGCGCCGTCCAGGAAGGCGACGGCCACGAGGCCCTGGGTGGCGACCCTGACCATGTCCGCGCCGATCATCAGGCGGCGGGCGCCGATCCGGTCGGCGACGACCCCGCCGAACACCATGACCAGGACGGCCGACGCGGTCCAGAGCCCGAGCACGTAGCCGACGCCCGCGATCCCATGGACACCGCCGATCGCCAGCGCCGACGCGACGGGCATCATCGCGTCGCCGAGCAGGGAGATCGTGCGGGCCCCGAAGTAGAGGGTGAAGTTCCTCGTCCACATGATCCCCAATTCTGGATTTTTCCAGGTCAGACCACTGGTGTCCTAAATGACATCATTAGGTACATTTGCGCCATGCCCCTGGAGTGCCCGGAAACGCCACCGGCCCCCGCTCGCCCGCATCGTGTGGTCGCCCTGGTCGCCCCGAACCAGGAGCTCTACCCGGTCACGTCCGCCTCGGCCGTCTTCGGCTGGCACGGGCCCGACATCCCCCAGCACTACAGCTTCAGGCTGTGCGCCGAGAATCCCGGCTCGCTCACCACCACGCTCGGCGTCCCCATCCAGGTGGAGAGCGGCCTCGACGCCATCGACGACGCCGACACCGTGGTCATCGCGGGCTGGACCTTCGGGACGCCGCCCGCCGTCCTCGACGCGGTGTCCCGCGCCCATGCGCGGGGCGCCCGCATCGTCGCCGTCGCGGCCGGGATCTTCATTCCCGCCGCGCTGGGCCTGCTGGACGGGCGCCGCGCGTCCGTCCACTGGGAGCTGTCCGGCGAGCTCGCCGCCCGCCACCCCCGCGTCATCCCGGACGGCACCGTCATCTACGTCGATCACGGCGACGTCGCCACCGCCGGGGCCTCGGCCGCCACCCTCGACCTGTGCCTTCACCAGGTCCTCCAGGAGCACGGCGCGGCCCACGCCATGCGCGTCGGCCGCCAGCTCGCCGCCGGTCCGCAC
>NZ_VCKW01000538.1 GCF_005889715.1 Actinomadura soli | reverse complement strand
GCCTTAGGGTGTGGCCGGACGTGCGTGGGTGGGTCAGCCTAGGGCTTGGGCTACGGGGAGGTAGAGGCGGGACGGATCGCCGGTGAGGGGAGCCCCGTACTCCATGACCGTGGTGGTGAAGGCGGGTCGCAGGCCGTGCGCTTCCGCCCACGCGATCAGTTCCGGGTGCCGGTGGTCTATGTCGAGGCGCACCTGGCCCGGGGGAACGACTTCGTCCACTAGCGCGAGGGCGGTTTCGGTGTCTTGCGCGATGACCGGGCCGACCAGAAACCAGTCCTCGTTCTTCCAGGCACCTCCGAATCCAGCTATGCCTGGCCCGTCCCGGACGACGCGGAACGATTCGCAGAAGGACGGGAGGCGCTTGACCAGTTCGGAGCGGTCGGCGCCGGAGACCTCGGTATCGAGTGCGTGGACGGCGGGCATGTCGCTCGCCTCCACCGGGACGGTAACGCCCCGCTTGGAGAGACCCTCCGCCACGCCCTTGTACGCCGTGCAAAGCCCCACGGATCGGAATCCCAGACGCTCGTACAGGGGACGTCCGTAATCGGTGGCGGTCAGGCAGAGGCTCGCCGTGTCCGTGTTGTCCATGGCGTGCCGCATCAACCGTCCGCCGAGGCCGCGCCGCTCGTAGCGCTTGGCGACGAGGACCATGCTGATGGCGGCGACGTCCTTGCCGTACGGAGTGGAGATCACCGTGCCGGCGAGTTCGCCGTTGCCGTCGTCGATGCCGTAGACGTCGCCGACCGAGAACAGGAACCGCCATTTGCGGTCTTCGCGTTCCCAGCCGCGGTCTTCGGCGAGCCGCTGGCAGGCGGGGAGGTCGTTGATTCCGAGCAGCCGTACGGGCCCCTCCGGCACGGGTGAGTCCATGATCGGACGCTAGATCGGCCGCGTCCGAACGCACAACCGAATTTGCCCCGCCGTTCAGTAGACCTCGGCGCCGAAGGCGTTGAGGGCTGCCTGGACCGGCTGGAAGTAGGTTGATCCGCCGCTGGCGCAGTTCCCGCCGACGGTGAATCCCAGGCCCAGCGCGAAGGTGCCGGAGAGGTAGGGCACCCCCGGGGTTTGGCCGGGCTCTGTGCAGATGGTCGTCCTCACCAGTCCGTTGACCGTCCCCTTGGGGAAGCTAACGCTCTGGTTCAGCGCCGTCACGGTGCCGCACTCTATGCCTGTGTCGGGGCTTGTGTGGCAGACCTCCTGGCCCACTCGCGGGTTGCGCGACCCTGTGACGTCCTGCGACCCCGTGGGCGTGCCCACGCTGCCGGGCCTCTCCACGTGGGGGCTGACATAGCGGACGAGGCCGATGCTGCCGTTCGTGACCGCGACGACGGTGCCGAGCTTGATGTTCAGCATCGGGTCGGCGTAGATCTTCAGGCCCACTTCGGCGCAGGCGCCCGTGGTGAGGAAGTAGTAGCTGTCGGCCTTGCGGACGTTGAAGCCCAGGGTGCAGCGGATGCCGTCGCGCGCGAAGATCGACTCTCCGCCCTCGGGGTCCGGGGGGCCGAAGAGGCTGTGCTGCTCGTCCGGATCGGGCTCGGGCTCCCGGTCTGGTGGGGGGTCGTCGTCGGGTGCGGGGTCGTCGTCCGGTGCGGGGTCGTCCGGCGGTGCCGGGTCGTCGTCCGGCGCGGGTTCCCGGTCCGGTGCGGGGTCGGGGTCGGGCGCGGGTGCCGAGCCGGGAGCGGGCGCGGCCACGACGGGAGGCGGGACGGCGGTCGCGCGTCCGGGCACGGCACCGCGCGGGCGGTCGGCGTCGCCGCCACGGCCGCGGGTGCGGGCCGGGTCGGCGCCGGACGCGTAGGCGGCACCGCCCTCACGTGCGGACTCGTCCCCGGAGTCGGTTTCCGGGGCGGGGTC
>NZ_VCKW01000537.1 GCF_005889715.1 Actinomadura soli | reverse complement strand
GTGCCGGTGACCCGGCCGAGGACGAAGACACGGCCGTGGTCGTCGGCGAAGGCGGAGTCCCCGGTGGGCAGCCACCGGACGGGCACGTCCGCCGTCCGCGCGACGGGAAGGCGGAGGCACAGTTCGCCCGGCTGGTAGGACGGCTGGGCGGCGCCACTGCGGGGATGGACGATGTGCCACATCACGCCGGGCAGCCCCCGTCCGACCGAGTCCAGCGTGCCCTCCTCGGCGGCCCGCAGGTTGAGGTGGGTGAACCCGGCGGCCTCGGCCAGCCCGTACGCCTGCCGGACGGGGCAGCCGAGCCGGGCCGCGGCGGCGCGCGCGTCCTCGGCGGCCAGCGGCCCGCCCGCGACGACGACGGCGCGCAGACGGCGCAGGTCGTACCGGGACACGGCGCGGTCGCGGGCGAGGGCCTTCACGAGCCGGGGCGGCAGCACCACCACGGTCGCCCGGTGGTCCCGCATCGCCCGCAGCAAGTCATGACCGCCCAGGCCGACGACGGTCGCGCCGAGCCGCAACGCCGGGTTGAGGACACCGTTCAGCCCGAGCACATCGCTGAACGGCAGCGCGCTCAGCACGGTGTCGCCACCGCCGATCATCCCGGCGTCGGCGACCCGGACCAGCCCGGCCACGACCTCGGCATGCGTGAGCCGGACAGTCCGCCCCGGTCCGCGCGTGCGGGCGAGCAGGGCCGCATCCCGGTCGGGGTCGGCGTCCGGCAAGGACATGCCGCCTGGCTCCCCTGTGAGCAGGCCGTCGATCTCCAACGTCCGTGCCGCGCCATCGAAGCGTCCAGGCGGCGTGATCACGGCGCAGGCACCCGCGGCATCCACGAGAAATGCCTCGTCGACCGGGAACGGCACCGCTCCCGCCGCGATGACGGCGTGCAGCGCGACGGCGAATTCGGGCCCGTCCGGGAGGTGCAGGCCGACCACGTCCCCCGGCCCGATCCCCTCGCGGACGAGCCCGGACGCGGCGATCTCGACCATGGCGACCAGGTCCGCGTACGTCACCGAATGCCCGGACGCGGCGTCCACCACCGCGACCCGTCCCGGATCAGCGCTGGACGCCCCCAGCACCGCCCGCGTCACGGTGACCGCCGGATAGACGGCTGCGGGGTCCAACCCTTTGGAGAGCATGCCGCGAACCTAGATCAATGTCCGCCCGCCGCACATACTCCGAACTGCGCAATCACCGTCGTATTCGACACACCCCCAATAGCTCGGCCCTATGTACACACCCACCCTCGTCCCCTCCTCGACCGGAAGTCGGCGCACGAACCCGCCCGGCACGGACCGTCGGCGCCATCGCCGCACTCGGAACAACCGCAAGCAACAACGCGACCACACATCACAGGCGAACACGTCACCGAAAGCCGATGTCGATCCAGGAGTTCTCTGCAGTAAGGCCAGAAGACATCTGCAAGAGCTCGGCAGGGACCCGGTCGACGGCAATGGAGATCGCATCGAGGGGGTGGAGGTTGGGCCATGGCCGGGCCGTTCCACCATGCCTTGACGGTGCAGTTCGCCGTCCTCCAAAGGGACTCGACCGAGACCTGAACCGACCCGCTGTAGGTCCCGCAGGTAGCCCATGTCGCGGTTGCTCGGCCCGGGCATGAGGCGACGCCCCCTTACGGCGTTGGGGGGTCGGCGATGTTGCCCACGACCCAGGCGGCTATTTGAGCGCGGGAGGAGAAGCCCAGTTTGGTCAGGATGTTGGTCACGTGGCGGGCGACGGTGGCAGGGCTGATGACGAGTTCGTCGGCCACGCCACGGTTGCTGAGGCCGCGTGCGACTAGAAGGGCGATCTCGCGTTCTCGGGGGGTGAGGGTGCTCGGCGGGGTTATGGGTTCGGCGATGCGGGCGGG
>NZ_VCKW01000053.1 GCF_005889715.1 Actinomadura soli | reverse complement strand
GGGTAGGGGGGCGAGTTCGGGGGCGCGGGCTCTCACCTCGTCGTGGAAGCGGCGGGCGAGGCTCAGCGCGTCCGCGTTGTCGGGTGTGTGGACGAAGAAGGTCGGCGAACGTCCCTCGCGCAGCCACTCGACGACTCTCTCGACCCAGAATCGCCATCCTTCAACGGTTTCCGCCGTGTCGTCCCGTCCGAGGTAGCGGACGATCGGACGGTCGGTCAGCGCGACAGAGCGGCGCGGAACGCGGGGCTTCTTCGTCCACGCGTCCCGTTCGGCATCGCTGGCCGGACGCCCCCGGAAGAAGACGGTGGTGTCGAACGGAACCCATTCGGCCCCGGCGCCGGCGAGAACCCTTTCAAGATTGTGCGCACACCCCGCGTCCTCGAAGAACGCGCGGTGACGCACCTCGACCGCGTACCGGTGCACCGCTGGCAGGCGGCGCAGAAATCCGGCCAGCGTTCCGAGATCGGCGGGGCCGAACGACCCCGGAAGCTGAACCCACAGCGCATGCGCTCGCGACTCAAGGGGCTCCATCGCGGTCAGGAACGTCTTGAGCTCGTCATCGAACTCGACCAGCCGCCGCTCATGCGTGATCGACTTCGGCAGCTTGAGCACGAACCGGAAGTCGGGCGCCGTCTGCTCCGCCCACGACTCCACCGTGCCGCGTGACGGCGTCGCGTAGAAGGTCGTGTTGCCCTCCACCGCGTTGCACCAGCTCGCATAGGCGCGCAACCGCTCGCCCGGAGCCAGCGGATGCGGCAGGAAACGCCCTTGCCATGGCGGATGAGCCCACATCGCGCACCCCACATGAAGCCGCATGAACCCGACGCTATCGAAATCGGCGCCTGACGGTGTCCGTGACCTGCGTCCGCTCCGGCGCTTGAACTTCGTCCGGCCGTGCGCCGTATCTCCACGCACAGACCGGACCTTGGAGGACCCATGACCCGCCGTAACGCCACGAGGAGAACTCGTATGCGCACCGTGGTCACGTGGACCGCGGTGACCGCCGGATCCGCCGGCCTCGTGGCCGGCTCGCTGTACGCGGTCCGGATGCCGGACGAGTCCGGCACCGGCCGGCAGGCCGCGCTCGCCGGACAGCAGGCATCGAACACCCAGCGGAGATCGGCCGGCGCCCTGGCCGCCAGGCTGGCCGACCGGCTCGGGACGCGCACCGCCGGCGCGTACCTCGACTCGTCCGGCCGGCCCGTCGTCACGGTCACCAACCAGTCGGACGCCGCCATGGTGCGCGCCGCCGGCGCCGTGCCGAAAGCGCTGCAGAGAAGCCCGGCGACGCTGAATCGGATCACCGCCGCCCTCCGCCAGTCGACGTCCGGCATTCCGGGCACCGGCTGGGCCGTCGACCCCGCCACGTCCAAGGTGACCGTCTGGACGGACGATTCCGTCACCGGGACGCGCATGGCCGCCGTCCGCCGGATGGCCCGGGAGGTGGGACCGGCGATCCGCATGGTCCGCATCCCGGGACGCCTCCGCACCCTCGCGCTCGGCGGCGACGCGATCTTCGGCCAGGGCACCCGCTGCTCGCTGGGCTTCAACGTCAAACGCGGCGACCAGGACTTCTTCCTCACCGCCGGACATTGCGGCAACGTCGTCCGCACCTGGACCGCTGATCAGCAGGGCGCCCAGGCCCTCGGCACCACCGTGGAGAGCAGCTTCCCGGGGGACGACTTCGCGCTCGTCCAGGCCGAGGAGGCCGGCGAGGGTGCCGTCAACCTGTACAACGGCCAGTCGCAGGACATCACCGAGGCCGGAGATGCCGTCGTCGGCCAGCCCGTCACGCGCAGCGGCAGCACCACCGGCCTCCGCAGCGGTACCGTCACCGCCACCAACGCAACGGTGAACTACCCCGAAGGCACCGTCACCGGGGCGATCCAGACGACCGTCTGCGCCGAACCGGGTGACAGCGGCGGGTCGCTGTTCAGCGGAAGCACCGCGCTGGGCCTCACTTCAGGCGGCTCAGGCGACTGCCAATCCGGCGGTGTCACCTTCTTCCAGCCGGTGACCGAGCCTCTCCAGGCTTTCGGCGCCGAAGTCAGCTGACCTCAGCGTCGAAGAGGCCGGTTCCGGCGTGTTCGGAACCGGCCTCTGAGCTGCTCCCGGACGACGAGTTCCTGAACCTGGACCTCGTCATCCATCGAAGAATCTCTCCTCACCCCGGGGTGGTCGACTCGCGACATTCCTTGTGCATCTCTCCTGGGTAGGTGCGTCAATCCGGCGACCTCAACTATGGCTGCCGAGGCCGATGGGACGGGTTCTGCCCGTGTCCCTACGGGCTACCGAATCCTCAGAAGCAATCTGCATAAGTAGTTGGCTTCCGAGCTCGTGCGGGGTTGCAGGACGGCCGTTTGGATCCGGTCGCCGCGTCGCTGACGGCGCTCCGTGCGACCTTCCCCTTCGGGGCGGTTCGCCGGTAGGCTTCCCGCGCCCGGTCGGCCTGGCTTGGACGATGTGGAGTCTGCCGTGTCCACGGATGATCGCTCGTATTCAGCGAAGTTCTCGGTTGACGTTCCGACGCCCGCGCGAATGTACAATTACGGCCTCGGTGGCAAGGACAACTACGCCGTTGATCGCGCCGCTGTCCGGGCGATTAACGCGAGGTTTCCCGAGGCTCTCGACGCGACGCGGGCCAACCGGCTCTTTCTCTATCGCGTGGTCCGATTCCTGGCCCGGGACGCCGGGATCACGCAGTTTCTGGATCTGGGCAGCGGATTGCCCACCCAGCACAACGTGCACCAGGTGGCGCAGCAGTTCTGTCCCGACGCACACGTGGTCTACGTCGACAACGACCCCATCGTCCTGACGCACGGCCGGGCCGTGCTGGCCGAGAACGAGTACACGACGGTGATCGCGCAGGACATGACCAAGCCCGACGAGGTGCTCGATCATCCTGACGTGCGGCGCCTCATCGACTTCACGCGGCCGGTCGCCGCGCTCTTCTTGTCGGTGCCTCACTCGATCCCGGACGATGAGACGGCACGGCACACCATCGGCACCATCACGGACGCGCTGGTTTCCGGCAGTTACGTCGCGCTCTCCCAGTTCGTCGGCGCCGACCAGGAGACGGCCGACGAGTTCACCGCGATCATGCACAGTGTCGGCATGACGTGGAGAAGCCGCACGCCCAGCCAGGTCAAGGCGTTCGTGAGCGGACTGGAACCCGTCGAACCAGGAATGGTCAACGTCATGGACTGGCGTCCGGATACCGCGCAGCCGCCGCTCGACCCGGTCGATCCGGCATTGCAGTCCGTGCTCGGCGCCTCGACAGAACGCGAACTCGCCAGAGAGTTCGGCGGAGTGCTCCGCAAGCCCTGACCTCCAACTTCGGCGGGGCCCTCAAGTAACCGCCCGACGGGACGTGCCGTGCGTCCGGTGAAAGGCCGAATAGGTAGGTCTACTTAGAGTTCTGCGGATTGATACCTCGCTCCCAGCAGCCCATCGTGGTGACGTCATCGCCGAATTGGCCGTGGCATCGCCCAAGCAAAGGAACAGCGAGGATGGACGGACGTTCCATCGTCGTCCTTGGCACGCCCACCAGACCGGACGGCCTGCCGTCGCTGCGGCGAGAGCGGGGCCCGACGTCGAGCCCGGCGCCCCGAGCAGCGTCTCGGCGATGCTGCGCGGCCGTCCAGACGGCGGCCGCCCAAGCGCCGGGCCGGGCGCGGAACCCGGGCACGGAACCCGGGTGCCGGACTCCGAAGAAGCGACGATGCGCAGTTTCCCCACGCTAACGGAGAATGAATCTCCTCGGATCGTGCCTACCGGGCCGTTCGATCAGGCGCTCAAGGCGGCGATCGGGGCAAGCGGCCTCAGCCTGGAAGCACTGAGCCGTCGGCTGAAAGCGCTGGGCAGCCCGGTCAGCGTGGCCTGCCTCAGCCATTGGCAACGTGGCCGCAACAGACCCGAACGCGCCGATTCTCTGAAGGCCGTCCGGGCGCTGGAAGAGATCCTGGACTGCCCCGCCATTCCCTGCTGACACTCCTGAAGTCGAAAGTCCAAACTCGGCACCACGACTTCCGCTGGACGAGTTGTGCGAACAGCCCCGGGTCAAGGTGCTGGTGGACGCCATCGGCAACAGAACCAGTGAGCAGATGGTCGGCTTGAGCCTCCACAGCCAATACCTGCTGGGCCGGAACGGGCACCTTCTCCAGACCCGGACCCGCATGGTGTTCCAGGCCCGGCGCCGCGGCGCCGACCGTTGGATCGCCGTCTACAGCCACCAACATGGCCTCCTGCCCTCGACGCGCATCGCCGAAGGATGCCGCTTCGGCCGGACGCGCACCGATGACGTCGGCGCGATCGCTACCGAACTCCTCTTCGACCATCCCCTCGCCGAGGGCAAGACCTACCTGCTGGAGTACACCTTCACCTTCGACGAATCCGGGCCGCCCATGACCGGCGACGGACGCGCATTCCGCATACCGGTGCATCAATTCCTGCTCGACATCCGGTTCCACCCCGAAGCCGTCCCGACGCGCTGCTACCGCGTGTGGCGTCCCGACGGCCGCACTCCGCTGCAAGATAGGACGCCGCTGAGATTGTCCCCTTACAACAGCATCCACTTCCTCGATTTCGGCATCGACACCGGCTACCACGGCATGCGCTGGGAATGGGACTGAACCCGATGGCCGACCCCCGAGCAGCCCAGCTGAGGGCTTGGGCTGGCTCGCCTGCGCGGGCTATGGCCGTGGGGCAGCAACGGAGCGGCGGTTCGCGTCCAGGCTGTTCTGTTGCGCCCTTGGACGGCTGTGTGCTTTCGTGACTGGGCTGATCGGGAGGGCGCACGATGGTGAAGTTCCGGACCACGATCGAACTGGGCGGCAAGACCGCGACCGGTTTCGAGGTTCCGGCCGACGTGGTCGAACAACTGGGGGCGGGCAAGAAACCGAAGGTGAAAGTGACCATCGGTGCCCATACCTACCGCAGCACGGTCGCCGTTTACGGCGACCGGTACATGCTGCCGCTGGCCGCCGAGAACAGGACGAAGGCCGGTGTAGAAGCGGGAGACGAGACAGAGGTCGCCCTCGAATTGGACACCGAGCCTCGTGTGGTCGAGGTTCCCGAGGACTTCGCGCAGGCCCTTGCCTCTGAACCGGCGGCGCAGCAGACCTGGAGCAGCCTGTCGTACAGCAACCAGCGGTATCACGTGCTGCAGATCGAGGGGGCCAAGACCGAACAGACCCGGCAGCGGCGCATCGCCAAGTCGGTGGACACGCTCAGCCAGGGCAAACAGCGCTGACCCTGACAGGCCCTGAAGCGAAACCCTCGCTCGCCGCCTCGCCGCCTCGCCGCCTCGCCGCCCCGCCTCGCCTCGCCTCGCCGTAGTGGCGATGGCAGACCGTGTTGCCGTCGGCGTGCGGCGAGCGGGGTCGTTCGCCTGAGCGCGGCTCACTTGAGCGTGGTGAACCAGCGGACGATCTGGGCGGTGCCCGCGACGTTGGAGCCGAGGTGGCGGGAACCGCCGTACACGGTGTCGCCCACGTCGATGACCGGGGCGTTGACGCCGCGCTCGCGGAGCCAGGCGGCGCAGCGGTCGGTGTTCGCGGTCGTGGCCTGCTCGTCGTCGGCGATCTTGTAGAGGCGGATCGGGACGTGCGGGGTCCAGGCGCGGCAGACCTCGGCGTCCACGCGCAAGGCATCGGCGAACGTGCCGGACGGATGGCGCAGCACCGCGAAGCCGCGTCGCGTGAGGAGCTCGCCGAGCGTGTCCGGCAGGCTTTCCAGCACGTCCGGTCCAGGGGTGGTGCCGTTGAAGAGCTTCTCGACGCGGCTCGCGTGAGGTTCGTGGAACACCTCCGACGGCGTCTCGTAGACGCCGCCGTGAATCCGGTTCCATGCGGTGAAGAGGTAGGAGACGTAGACGGCGGCGACCTCCGGAGGCACGTCGCCCTTCAGCAGGGCCTGGAGTTCGGCGCCCTCGAAGTCGTAGGCGCCGCTGATCGGGGCGACCGCGCGGATCCTGAAATGAGGGTCGGCGCCGTGTTGCAGCGCGCGGGCCAGGCCGAGGGCGGACGAGGCGCCCTGTGAGAACCCCGTGGCCAGCACGTCACCGTTCAGCAGCCGCCCGGTGCGCGGCGCGAACTGCCGCGCTGCGCGGAGCATGTCGAGGGCCGCGGAGACCTCGGACGGCACATGCTTCCAGGGATGGAGGCCCGGGCCTTCGCCGAGACCGAGGTAGTCGGGAGCGACGGCGGCGAACCCGGCGGCACCGTAGGTGACGGCCGGGCCCGGGCCCCAGACGTCGCCGGACGTCGAGGGCGCGTCCGGCTTGTAGATCTCCGTGCCATGCGTGAAGGAGACCGTGTCGAGCCTGCGGTCACCGCCGCGGGGCAGGACGAGAAGGCCGCTGGCCGTGGTGGCGCGGCCGCGGGTGTCGATCGTCCGGTAGACGAGACGGTAGGTGTCGACGCCGTGCCGGACGGACGAGTCGTCGAAGCCCTCCGACGCCAGCCACCCGCGCACCTGGTCCGCGGACATGGTTCGGAGATGGGTCGCGGAGACCAGTCGTCCGCGCGCCGCGGACTGGTGCTCGGCGGCGGGGCGGTCCGGAGGACCCACGGAGGCGAGGGTGGCCGGTGCGGCGGCCGCGCCGGTGGCGCTGATCGCCGCGGCGGCCACCAGCCCGGCGGTGAGGCGTGCTGCGATGCGTGTCATGGGCTTCAGCCTTCTGCCCGCCCGCCCGACCACGCATCCCGCCGATGAGTGATCTCGAAACCGCTACCCAGGGCCCGCACAGCACCAGTGGCCTCCGGGCCGTCCGGCGCGGCAGCCGGCTTCTGGAGGCTCAGCGGCCGCACCTGGCCGCCATTACCCGCCGGCCTTTTAGCCGGTCGTTAAGGTCAGGCTTTCAGGCGAATCCGGGCACCCGATTGCACGGGTATGGTGCTGTCCGCCGGCAACCCGTGGGCCGGACGATGTGCGCTGCGACGATCGGGGTAAATGGCTTGGCCGGGCATCCTGTTACCGCTGGGCATCGGGAGGTTTTGACATGATTTCCAATCGCGTCCGCAACCGTCTTCTGGCGGTTCGGGCCGGTTGATGACGCAGTCCGCGGGGGAGGCGAGGACTGACTCGCGGCTCATCCGGGATGGCCTTCTTCGTCTGAGATCGTCCGTAAATCACGCCTTCCCGGGCCCCGTGGATGGTTAGTCGGGACCGTATTGATCGCTTCCATCCGATGCGCGATCAATGACAAAGGTGTACTCTCTAATCGTGAGCATCGGGACACATAGCGCGACGGAGAAGGCGGATCTGTTCCTTCGCCGCGGGGAGAGAGTGGGTCTCCGCAGGGTCGCCGCCATCGATCAGAACGCCTTTGTCAAACTGGCGCGGCGGAGCGAGTCGTACTTCCGTCCCTGGATCCTGGCTCCGAAGACCGCGGACGAGTTCGACAGGTACGTCAAGCGATTCGATCGGGTGGCCGCCGACGGGTTCGTCGTCTGCCTGCTGGACACGAAGGCCATGGCAGGGTTCGTCAACATAAACGAGATCGTTCGCGGTCCGTATCAGCGCGGGGTCATCGGTTACGGGGCATTCGTGTCCGGTACCGGACACGGTTACATGACCGAAGGGCTACGGCTGCTGCTCGACTACGCCTTCACGGACCTGGGCCTGCACCGCGTTGAAGCCGACATTCAGCCGGCGAACCTCAGGTCCCGGAATCTGGTCGAGAGACTGCAGTTCCGGCAGGAAGGCTACTCGCCGAACTTCATCAAGATCAATGGGCGATGGATGGACCACGAGCGCTGGGCGATCGTCAAAGGCCAGATATGACGGCGGCTCTCGTCCGTCAAAGCTGCGCCGTACCCCGCTCGTTGGTCAAAGCAGGCGAAAAGCCCGGTAGAGCTGCATGAGTTCGTGATTCCACGCGTCCCGGCCGGCTTCCTTCCGATCGGCCGCCTCGCCGTTCCCCGTGCCCTCCCGGTCGTGGTGGACGGCGACCCGCGCGGCCATGGCCGCGGTGTCCGGGTGTTCCTCCCCGAGCACCTCGCGATAGCGCTCCAGGGTCTCGTCCTCCAGGCGCCGGGCTTCCTCCGTTTCGTCAAGCTGCCGCAGGTACAGGGCGAGACTCCGGGCCACGAGCAGCGTCTGCGGATGGTCTTCGCCGAGGGCGTGGCGGCACATGTCGAGAGTGTCCTCCGCGAGGGCTCGCGCCGCCTCCGCCTGCCCCGACTCGCTCAGGTGACCTGCCTTGATGCCGGCCGAGTTCAACGTATCGGGGTGATCGACGCCCAGCACCTCGCGGCGCCGTCCGTGGATCTCCTCGGCCATCGCCCGGGCCGTGTCGAGGTCGCCGAGGGTGTACAGGTCGATGGCGAAGTTATAGGCGACACCCAAGGTGGAGCGCGCATTCTCCCCCAAGACCTCCGTGCTGCGGCGGAACGTCTCCTCGTTTAGGGAGCACGCTCTTTCCGCGGCCCCCAGCGCATAGAGGTCCGTGGCCAGGTCGGTGGCGGCCTTGAGCGTCCGCGGGTCGTCCGGGCCCAGAACGCGGCGGCACCGGGCGAGGCAGCCCTCGTTCAGCCGCTGGGACTTCGCGTAAAGGCCGAGCCGCTGATAGACGTACGCCAGCTGCAGGCTTATCTCCAGGCATGTCTCGTGGTCCGGGCCGAGAGACCGCTGCCAGCTCGCGTAGAAATGTTCGGCGACGGGGCGCGCCGTCTGCGTCTGGCCGCTCGAGACCAGATACCGGACGACGCCGGTCGCCAGCAGACGGAGCGGATCATGGGGGCTCGTCGCTGGATCCTGGCTGAGGACGTGCGGGACGAGGACCGCCCAGTCCGGCCACGTCTCCGGCTTGTCGGTCGACTTCGGCTCGGCCGCGACGAGGAGCCCGGCGATGACCTCCCGGTACGCCGCCCGCTGCCGCCGCGTCTGGTCGCGGATGACGGCGGCGGTGAGGCGGTGCAGGCGCAGCTTGTTGCGGTCGATGCGGGCGAGACCGTACCGCGTGATGGCCTCGAAGGCCCTGCTGACCTTGAGGACGCCCGTCGGGAGCGCCTCCAGCGCGTACGCGAGACCCTCGTCCGCCGACCGCGGCGACGCGTAGAACCAGGCGGCCGGTATCGGCTCGGGCGCCAGATAGGCACAGGCCCGGATCACCGTCTCGCCGCCCGCCCTGGCCGCCGCGAGCCGTTCCAGGGCGAGCGAGGTCGCCGCCGCGAGGGACGCGGGGTACGACGTCGGCCGCCCGTGGCTGAGCACCTCCGTGGCATGGGCCTCCAAGGAGCGCTCGTAATGGGCCACGGTCACCCCGCTGGCGAGCACCCCGGCGGCCTGGACGAGTGCCAGCGGCAGATCACCGAGAATCTCGGCCAGATGCCCGGCCTCGCTCGGCGGCAGGCGGGGCACGAGGTTATGCAGCAGCCGCACGGATTCCTCGCGCGTGAACACTTCTACCGCGATACGGGTCCCCGCTTCGGCCCACGCGGAGTTCCTGGACGTGATGAGAACGTGCCCGCGCCCGCCGGGAAGATAATCGATGACCTCCGCCGGATCCTCCGCATTGTCGAAGACCAGCAGCCACCTCTCTGATTTGTGCAGCTCCGCCAAAGCGCGCTGCGCGGTGACCGTCTGATCGGTCACCGGTGCCCGCACTTCCAGCGCGGTGGCCAGCGCCGCGAGCTGGCCATTGATCAATTCGCTCTGCTCCGCGTCGATGACCCATACGGCGTCATAGTCCGCGGCGAAACGGTGCGCGTACTCGATCGCCGTCTGCGTCTTTCCGAAACCGCCTCCGCCGTGCAGGACGACCACTCCGCTGATGGACACGGTCAGGGCTTCGCGGATCTCCACGAGCAGCGCGTCCCGTCCGGCGAACGACGCGTTACGAGCGGGGACCCGCCACACCTGCGGCCCGGTGCCCGGCAGCCGCGGGCCCAGCCCGCGCGGTACGCCGCTGCGCGCGGGACCGGGGAAGACCGGGCTGCTCCCGGGGTGCCCGGGCCGCTCCACGAGCTCCAGCACACGGCGCCGGGCCTGGTCCTCTTCCAGGCCGAAGAGATCGAGCGTCGTCATCGCCCGCAACGCGGCGGGGAATCGCTCCCGGGGAAGGTTCTCGATCCGAATCGGCACCAGCCGCGCGCCGTACTCCTTGATCGCAATTGCCGACGTCCACTCGTCGGTCGTGAAACGGTCCTGCTCGAAGTAGGACGCCGAGCATAAGGCGAGCACCCGGTTCGCGGAACGCAGCGCCTGGTCCATGCGGAGCACGAAGTTCTCGCCCGGTCCCCAGTCCCAGACATCGAGTTCCACATCGTGTTCCGCCTGTTCGAGCTGCCAGCCGATCCACTCCGCCCACAGCCGGTCGGGCCCGGCGTAACTGATGAAGAATCTCTTCCGACCTGCGTCGTCGGTCGTGCTCACGCAGTCAGGATCGCGTAACAGCAGAAGTGCCGCCAGTCAGGACGCGATGAACGTCCGTATCAGGTCAGTTCACCGCCAGTGTGACACGCGGGGTTGACGCAATTCATTCGGGTCGAAACGTGGCCAATGGATCAAGCGAGTTCGGCCGAGATGCAAGTTTCATTTTGCCTCGGTATGCGTGCGCCTTGCCAGCCGGCCGCGGTTCCGGATGAGGCCACACGCGTCGCGCGACCCGATTCCGGTGTGCGTGGTACGTCAACAAGCGTGCGGTGAGACACAAGGGATCATGCGGACGGCGGTCGATACATTGACCGGCGTGGAGCCCAGTCATGACGACCCACCCGTCCGTGGGATGAGCACGCCGACCGCGACCGGACGGGTCATGACCGTCACCGGGCCGATCGATCCGCGTTCCCTCGGGCACACGGTCACCTCCGTGCACCTGGTCAGCGACCTGTACGGCCTTTCGGAAGCCGACCTGAACGGCTTGTCCGAAGCCGATCCGAACGGTCTCTCCGACGCCGGCGCGGGCGAGGCGCGAGTGACCATGGGCCTGCTCGGCGCGCTCGCCCTGGGCGCCCCGAACCGGGACGACCGGCGGCTCACGGAGGCGATCGTCCGCCCCGAACTCGCCGATTTCGCCGGGCTGGGCGGCGGCGCCGTGGTCGAGGTGACCGGCGTCGACCTCGGACGCGACCCGCGGGCGCTGGCCGATCTCGCCAGGGCGACCGGGGTCAACGTCGTGATGGGCTGCGGCGGATACTCCCCGTCCCGGACGCCGGGGCTCACCGACAGGCCGGTCGAGAGCCTCACCGCGGAGATCATCAGTGATCTCCGCGAGGGCGTGGACGGCGTCCGAGCGGGCGTGATCGGTGAGATCGAGGCGCTGGACCTCGGCCGTCCCGCCGACCGTGCCCTGGCCACGGGCGTCGCGCACGCCGCCCGGCGCACCGGAGCGCCCGTGCTCCTGGACCGCGCCGCGACGACCGCCGCCACGCACGCACTCCTCGACCTGATGGCCGAGTCCGGCGCCGACCTCGGCCGCGTCGCCATCGGCCACTGCGACGGCCTCGCGACCGACGCCGACGCCCTCGCCGGGCTCGCAGACCGCGGCGTGTTCCTGCAGTTCGACGGGCTCGGCCGCCTCCCGACCGTGAATCGCGAGGTCGACGACCAGGACGTGGCCGCCGCCGTCCTGGCCCTCGCCGGGCGCGGCCACGCAGAGCGGGTCCTGCTGTCGCCCCGCGTCGCCCGCAAGATCGATCTCAAGTCCTTCGGCGGCGGCGGGTACGGGTTCGTCACCGAGCAGTTCGTCCCCTACCTGGGGTACCTCGGGGCGGACGAAGCCCTGCTGACCGCCCTCACGGAGTCGAATCCACGCCGATGGCTGACCATGACGGAGGGCCGCGGGTGAACCTGCCGCTGACCATTCCCGACCTGCCACCGAGCATCCCCGACCTCGCCGGTCAGGTGCTCACCGTGACCGGGCCGGTCGACCCTTCGGCCCTGGGCCCGACGCTCATGCACGAGCACCTGTTCGTCGACCTTCGCCGTCCGGCCCACGCGCTCCGCCCTGGCGAGGACTCCCCGCAGGCGCGGGAACCGCTCACCCTGGCCAACCTGGCCCGCACCCGGCACGGCGCCGTCAACGCCGACAACGACGTCCTCGCCGACTTCGACGAGATGCTCGCGGAGGTGGGGGAGTTCCGGCGCGCGGGCGGCGGAACCGTCGTGGAGGTCACCAGCCTCGGCATCGGCCGCGACCCCGGCTCGCTGCGGCGGATGTCGCGGGCGAGCGGCCTCCACATCGTGATGGGCGCCGGCTGGTACACGCCGACCTTCCACCCGCCGGACCTGGGCGAACGGACCGTCGACGACCTCACCGCCGTGATCGTCCGCGACATCGTGGACGGCGCCGACGGCACGGGCGTCCGCGCCGGGATCATCGGCGAGGTCGGCGCGGAGAGCGCGCCG
Organism: Actinomadura soli; assembly: GCF_005889715.1. Classification (GTDB taxonomy): domain Bacteria; phylum Actinomycetota; class Actinomycetes; order Streptosporangiales; family Streptosporangiaceae; genus Spirillospora; species Spirillospora soli. The sequence goes on along the minus strand of NZ_VCKW01000053.1, from coordinate 26,569 downwards.
CTGACGCCCGGTGAGCTCAAGAGCGTCCGGGCCGCCGGACGGGCGAGCCGCGTCACCGGTGCTCCGATCACGTTCCATGTGGGCGGGGTCGGCGAAGAGAAGTTCACGGTCCTCGACATCCTGGACGAGGAGGGCGTGGACCCGTCCAACGTCGTCCTCGGCCACGCCGGAACCATGGCGGTCGACCTGCCCTTCGCGCGGCGGGTGCTCGCCCGGGGCGTCTTCATCGAGTTCGACTTCCTTGCCTCGCCGGGCAGCCCGTGGGGCCATCTCGTGCTGCTCGGCGACCACAAGGTCGCCCGCGGCATCGCCGACCTGGTCGAGGACGGGTACTCCGGCCAGATCCTGCTCGGCCACGACGTCTGCCAGAAGATCCAGCTCAAGCGCTACGGCGGCCAGGGCTACAGCTACATTCCCGACCACTTCCTGCCGGCGCTGCGCCGCCTCGGGGTCGCGGACGAGGCCGTCCACAAGATCATGGTGGACAACCCGGCCCGCGCGCTGACCTTCACCACCCCGGCCCCCTGACCTGCGCGGCCGGGACCCGGTGCTCGTCCGGACGGACGCCGGGTGCTCGGTGTCCAGATCGCCTTGCGCTACCGGCTCCCTCCGCCGTGCCGCAGGCTCCTGACCGGCGGCCGGGCGTCACCGCGGGGCGAGGCCGTCGAAGATGATCCCGAGCGTGCGGGAGCGGACGGGCTCGTCCAGGCGGAGGTGGGCGGCGGCGCGGGAGGCGCCGACGATGAGCGCGTAGACCTCGTCGAGGCGGACGTCCGTCCGGACCGCTCCGGCGTCCTGGGCTCGCCCGAGCAGGACGCCGACGGCCTCGCGCAGGTCACGCGGGCCCTGCGAGGCCCTGCCTGCGGCGTCGCCGCCCGCGTCGGCGAACGCCTCGATGATGGCGAGTTTGCCCGCGGCGTCCGCCACGAGCCGGCGGAAGAAATCGAAGAACGCCCGGCCCGGATCGGCCGCATCGGCGAGGCTGCGCGCTTCCCGGCACAGGCGGTTGAAATGCTTCACCAGCACGGCCTCCACCAGTTCCCGCTTGGTGGGGAAATGGCGGAAGACGGTGGCGATGCCGACGCCGGCGAGCCGGGCGACCTCCTCGGTGGAGGCCGCCGAGCCGCCCCTGCCGAAGACGTCCTCCGCCACCTCCAGGATCCGGGCCCGGTTGCCGCGGGCGTCGGCGCGCGTGGGTTCCATTGACATCCGAAGTCTCCACTCCGTATATTCGGAGTCTCCACTTCGGAAAGCTTACCGTGCCATCGGGAGGCATCATGGCGCCCAGTCCTCGCGAGGTGTTCCTCGAACTGGTGTGGGGGGTCTCGAAAGGCCGCTGGGACGAGCTGCCCGACCTGTACGCGGAGCAGACCTGCGTCGAGCATCCGTTCTCGCCCTTCGAGGCCGGACCGATGCGCACCCGGGAGGAACTGCGCGAGCATTTCTCGGCCGGCAAGAGCATGCCGCCCCCTCGCCAGGAACCGGCCGACATCACCGTCCATGAGACGGCCGATCCGGAGGTCATCGTCGCCGAGTTCGCGTACCGCGGGACGACCGAGACCGGTGAACCGTTCCGGGTGCCCTGCGTGTTCGTCCTGCGCGTCCGGGACGGAAAGATCGTCGCCTCCCGTGACTACATCGACCACATTTCCTCGGCCCGCCGCCGCGGCGTCCTCGACGACCTCATCGAGGCCATCCGATCCTGATCGGTCGGGGACGTCGCGCCAGAACGGCGGCCCCTGCTGCCCGCCGGTGGTGGAACGCCTGCCGCGTTATCCGTCCCGGTCTCGCCGCGACATCGGGCGTCCTCGCAGCCCGGGCGTGGCGCTGTGCCGCCGGTGCCGCCGGTGCCGCCACAGTCCGCGTGCTGTCACCGTCCCGGCCGCCAGGCCGCCGAAGGCCGCGGCGGTCCAGCAGATTCCGAGCTGATCGATCCAGGTGGACAGCGCGCCCTGGATTTCGGTGGCCGTGCGGACGACGGGCGAGTCGGCCGCCGCGCCCGCGTTGAGACGCGTTTCGTACCAGCCGTAGTAGGCGACGTAGAGCCCGGCCACGAGCAGCAGGACGCCGCTGACGCGAGAGACGTACGGCAGGATCCGGCGGGCGCGCGCCACCGCGGCGTCGTGCGCCAGCGCCACCAGCATCGACAGGAACCCCACGACCAGGCCCATTCCGGCGCCGTACGCGGCGAACGCCGCCAGCCCGGCGACGATGCCCGTGCCGTCGGACACCAGTCCGGTGACGGCCAGGAACGGCGCGATGGTGCACGACAGGGACGCGACGGCGTACGAGGCGCCGTATCCGTACAGTCCCGCCAGCGAACCCGACAGCCCGCCCGCCTGGAGGCGCGGCAGGCGGAGCATCAGTTCCCGCCCGGTCACCAGCCAGCCGCCGAGGCCGGTCAAGGCCAGGCCCACCACGATGGTGAGCCAGGGCAGGTACTGGTGGATCGAGGTCGTCAACGCCGAGATCAGCAGGCCGAACACGCCGAAGACGGTGACGAACCCCGCGGTCATCGCGGCCGACAGCCGCAGCGCCCGCCAGCCGCCGCCCGCCCCGGGTTCGGCGATCAGCAGCGTCAGGTAGGACGGCAGGAGCGCGAAGCCGCACGGGTTGAACGCCGCGACCAGCCCGGCGGCCAGCGCGAGGGAGATCCTCTCCATCGGCGCGTCAGCCGAGGAGCTTGCCGACGTGCCGGTTCAGCTCGGACTCCCCGAGCGGCCCGGAGGCGTTGCTCGTCGCCCCGTCGGGTGCCATGAACACGAACGACGACTGCGAGGTCACCTTGAAATGGGAGTACAGCCTGCCGGTCCGGTCGTCCAGGTGGGTGAGGCTTCCGGTGCCCGTCCGGGAGACGAAGTCGCGCAGCCGGCCCTTGTCCTTCTCCAGCCCTCCGATTCCGACGAAGGACACGCTGCCTTTGTACTTCCCGGCGGCCTTGGCCACATCGGGGCCTTCGGCGAGGCATTTGGGGCACCAGGGCGCCCAGAACCAGAACACCACCGGCTTGCCCGCGAGACTTGTGCCGTCGAAGGCGCCACCGTCCAACGTCTCGCCTTCGAAGCGCAACGGCCGAGGCGCGTCCTGACCTGCTCCACCGGGACTCTTCGCGGCGGCACTCCGGGACGCGGCGCCCGTCGGTTCGACGGCGCTCGTCCCATCGCCGCCGCCCCCGCAGCCGGCCATGAGCGCCACCGCACTGATCACGATCGCCAGCACCTTCTTCATGCCGGTCACGCTAACGGCCCGCGCGGGCCGCCGGTCCTTACGAAGAGATGACGTCCACCCGAGGCGGCGCACCAGGCAACGCGCTACCGGAAGACGCGGCCCTCTCTCAACTCGTGAACGAAATTCACGATGAATTCGCCGTCCAGGTCACGCTGATTGACGGCTCCCGCGGCGAAATAGGGATCTTCGAGGCAGGGGTCGCAGATCACCGGCGAGGTGTGCTTGACCGTAATCACCCTGTAAGGACGGCCCGGCTCCTCAGGGATCGACCAAAGTGACAGGCTCAAGGCGCTACGGGGGGTTAATAGCCATTTCTCGAACTTGGAAAGGTCGATTGTGCGTAGTTACGTCACGGAGTTCATCGGCACATTCTTCCTGGTCTTCACCGTGGGCTGCACCGTCCTGGCGAAGGCTCCGTTCGCCCCGCTGGCCATCGGCGCCGTGCTGATGGTCATGGTGTACGCGGGCGGACACGTCTCCGGAGCCCACTACAACCCGGCGGTGACGCTGGCGGTGCTCTTGCGCGGCCGGATCCACTGGACGGACGCCGTCGCCTACTGGGCGGCCCAGCTCATCGCGGGCATCGTCGCCGCCCTCGCAGCCCGGTACGTGGTGGATCCGGGCACGGTCGCCGAGCTGTCACCGTCCGGCCGGGTCCTCGGGACGGTGCTCCTGGCCGAGGCCGTCTTCACCCTCGCGCTCGCCTATGTCGTCCTCAACGTGGCCACCAGCAGAGACCATCCGGACAACAGCTTCTACGGGCTGGCCATCGGATTCACCGTGGCGGCCGGGGCCTTCGCGGTAGGCGGCATCTCCGGGGGAGCGTTCAACCCCGCGGTCGCGACGGGCGCGGCGACGATGGGCCTGTTCGCCTGGACGAAGCTCTGGATCTGGCTGCTGGCCGACCTGGCCGGGGGAGCCCTGGCCGCGGTGGCGTTCCTGGCCCTCAACCCCGAGGACCGCGCTCCGGCGGAGACCTCCGCGGCCTGACGGGGCGTGGCCGCCTCGCGAAGGGAACCGACGCATGAGCGGAATCGCACGGGAACTCGTCGAGCGTGCCGGTGTCGACGTGGACGTCCTGATCCAGAGACTGACGGCGGCCGCCCGAGCGAAACTGGCCGCACATTACCGCTACACGATCCTGCATGCCGGCTTGGCCACTTTGATGGGCGCGCGCCTGCAGGAGCTGCTCATGGACGTTCGCGCCGAACACCACAATCATTTCGACGTCCTGGTGACCCGGATCTACGAACTGGACGGCCGCCTGCCGGACGACCTCGGCCATTTCGCGGCCACCGACCTCGCGGACGAGAATTTGCCGGACGGCATCGGTGACAGCCCGGACGCGCTGGTGACCGCACTCATCGACTCCACCAGGAGAGCGACACGAATTTACACCCACCTCTGCGAACTCACCGAAGACAAAGACCTTCGCACCTACGACCTCGCCCAAGCGATCCTCTTCGAGGAGAGCGAGCACGAGGCTTGGTTCTACGAGTTCCTCGGGACGGGCCCACCGCCCCGCTTCCAGCGCGGATTCCGCGGCCGGTCCCCCTACGTGACCCGGCTGCCCGCCAGCGATCCCGCGGACCCGGATGCACCAGGCCCGTGATCCTGGTTCGAGCAGCCGGGAACGGTGTGCCCGGTGAGCCTTGTTTTCAGCGACAGCGTGATGCGGCCCGCCGCGAGCTGCGCGTCGAACGCCTTCCGCAGCACCCGCAGAATGGAGCGGCCGAAATCGGGGCCCCGGTAGTAGCGCGCCACCGTGTACGGCTCGTGCGCGAACCCTTCGACGGGGTGGTCCGGCATGAACTCCATGCCGTTCTCGGTCAGCACGACCGCCACACCCAACGCTGCCCGGTCGCCCGTTCCCTCGCGGGTGGCATCCCGATCGACACTCAACTGGAATTCGGCTGACCCACCTGCCGGTGTCCGACACGGTGCGCCCGGCATGAGGAAACGCCCGGCCGGGGGGCTCCGGCCGGGCGTTTCGGCTGGTCAGACGCCGGCCACCGAACGGATCCAGGAGCGGTTGGCGGGGACGCTCCCGTAGGTCTGCGTCGACCGTCCGTCGGCCGTGGAGGCGACGCCTACCTGCTGGCCGTTGTAGCGCTGCGGGCCGCCGGAGTCGCCGCTCCAGGCGTTGCCGGTGATCCTGCTGCTGCAGATCGCCTGGCCGCTGTGATAGTCGCGGCACGACGTGGACGTGACACGGACGTCGGCGCACTTGAGCTGTTCCGAGACCGGGCCGTTGTAGCTGGTGTAGCCCCAGCCGCAGATCTGGTTGGTCGAGCCGGTCGGCGGGTTGGCGTCGGCGAGCTGGGAGAAGGTCGTGTTGTGCGCGCTGGACAGCCGCACCAGGGCGAGGTCGCCCTGCGGCGCCACCTGGTAGTTGCTGACGGCGACCGCGGTGGCGCGCCCCCGGTAGACGCTGCCGACCCGGACGCTGATGCCGCTGCTGACACAGTGCCGGGCGGTCAGCACCCAGGTCGGGGCGATGACGGTGCCGGAGCAGGTGAACGATCCGCTGCTGCGATAGATCGAGGCGGCCCACGGGGCCTCGGCGTCGGTGACGAAAGAGCCGCCGATGATCGGCGGCCCGGCCAGGGTGGCCGGAGAACTGCTCGGTTGATCGGCGGCTGTGGCGGGGAGGACCGTCCCGAAAAGCAGGACGAGAACAGCACCTACCAAGATGCCGGCGCGTCGGGGGGACATCACGGCTCCTGTGTGGGGGTCTACGTAAAGGCTCCCTTAAAATAGACCGCCGGCCAACTTCTGAGACCCTTTCAGTGGGCCCGGGTTTTTCACTGTTAATACCTTCAACATAGAGCGCCGGAAGTGGCTTCGCTTAGGTGACAGGCGGCAGCGTTTATAGGTCAGTGAGAGAAGCGCAGCCTGGGCCGTACGCGCCATTCGGGATGGGCGGGTGTGCGGTGGGCGAACGGGCGGGGCGCGCGGCACCGCCCGTTCGCGAATCGCGGCGCGGTGCTACTGCTTGAGCAGGTCGCGCATCTTGGTGATCTCGGCGGACTGCGCGGCGACGATGTCCCCCGCCATCTTCGTGGCGCCGGGGAAACGCCCGGAGGATTGCTCGGTCCCGGCCATCGCCACGGCGCCCTGGTGATGCCTGATCATCATTTCCAGGAAGGTCTTGTCGAAGGACGCGCCCTTGGCGCCTTCCAGCTCCTTCATCTCCTCGCCGGTCATCATGCCTTCCATGCCGCCGTGGCCCATGTGGCCCGTTCCGTCCGTCCGGGGCGAGGGCACCGGTGCCCCCCAGCCGGTCAGCCAGGTGGTGAGCTGCTCGATCTCCGGGCCCTGGGCCTTTTTGATCTCCGCACCGAGTTTCCTCACCTCGGGGGACGCGGCGCGGGTCGCGGCGAGACCGGCCATCTCGATCGCCTGGCGGTGATGCGGGATCATGGCCTGCTCACGCTGGCGCTGGTTCCGGCCGTCCTGCCCGACGTCCCCGGACGCCGCACCGGGCTGGACGTGCTGGGCGCGCTCTCCGTCACGGGCGGGCTCGGCCTCGCCGTGTACGCGATCGTCCAGGCGCCCGAGCGCGGCTGGGACGCTCCGGCGACCGCCCTGCAGCTCGGCGGCGCCGTCCTGCTGCTGGCCGCGTTCGTCGCCGTCCAGCGGATCTCCCGCGGCCCGCTCATGCCGCTGTCGGTGTGGCGCACCCCGAACCTCGCCGGCGCCAACCTGGCGATGACGCTGCTGGGCGCCGCGTGGATCCCGATGTGGTACTTCCTCAACCTCTACCTCCAGCAGGTCCTGGGGTACGACGCGTTCCCGAGCGGCGCGGCGCTCCTTCCGATGACGGCGCTGATGATGGTGCTGATGGTGGGCGTCACCGGACGGCTCATCGCCCGGTTCGGCACCAAGCCGCTCATCGTCACCGGACTCGTCGTCCTCGCCGCGGGCCTGTCGGTCCTGTCGACGATTGACGCGGGCGGGAGCTTCGTCACCGACGTGCTGCCCGGGTCGCTGATCTCCGCGGTCGCATGTCGCTGGTGTTCATCCCCGCCACCATGGCGGCGCTCGGCGGGGTGGCCCCCGAGCAGGGCGGTCTGGCGTCCGGGATCGTCAACACCACCTACCAGGTCGGTTCGGCGATCGGGCTGGCGGCGATGACCGCCATCGCCACCTCGCAGGGCGCGGACAAGCTGGGTGACCTGCCCAGCCTGACCGGCGGTTTCCAGGCCGCATTCATCGGCGCCGCAGTCGTCGCCCTGGCGGGCGCGGGCCTCGCCCTGGTCACACTGCGGACCCCCGCCGTCGGTGGAAAGACCGGCGAGCCCGCCAAGGAGAGGATCCAGGCATGATCGGCTGTACCGAGGCCGCCGCCCGGGTCCCCGACCCGGGCGGCACGGCCCTGTCAGCGGCCGGGCCGCTTCCTTCAGCCGATGGTGAGGGCGACGCCGCTGCCGACGCCGAGGGCGAGCGACCCCGCGGCCGCCAGGCAGGCCGTCCATTGGGCGACGCGGTCCAGGCCCCGGCCCTGTTCGGCGTCCCCGGTGAACGCGGGCACGATCCAGCGCAGGTAGTAGAAGACGCTGGCGACGGAGTTCACGGCGGCGACGACCGCGAGCCACGCGTACCGGCCGTCCAGCGCCGCCCCGAACATCAGCAGCTTGCCGACGAACACGGCGGCGGGCGGGGTCCCGACCAGGCCGAGCAGGCAGATGACCAGGGAGATCGCCAGGAGCCGCGAGCGTCGCACGAGCGCGCCGTAGGCGGCCAGATCGTCGCGGCCGACGGCGATGACCACGGCGAACGCGCCGACATTGGTGACGGCGTAGGCGGCGAGATAGAACAGCAGGGCGGGTTCGGCGAGGTCGGTGCGCCCGGCCACCGCGATCGGGACCAGCAGGTACCCGGCCTGGCTGACGGTCGAGTAGGCGAGCAGCCGCCGGACGTTGTCCTGCGCGAACGCGGCGAGGTTGCCCAGCGTCATGGTCGCCGTCGCGATGATCGCGATGAGCGGCGGCCAGTCGCCCGCGCCCGGCGGAAGGGCCTCGGCCGCGAAGCGGTAGAGGGCGGCGAACGCCCCGATCTTCGGGACGGTCGTGACGAACGCCGCGACGACCGGGGGAGCGCCCTCGGTGACGTCCGGGACCCAGAAGTGCGCCGGCACGGCACCCGCCTTGAACAGCAGCCCGGCCAGCAGCAGCACCACACCCACGGTGACCGCGCCGTCCGGGGCCGTCCCGAGCTCGGCGCGGAGCATCTCGTAGGACGTGCCGCGCCCGAGCCCGTACAGCAGGGTGACCCCCGTCAGCATGAGGATGCCCAGGAAGGCACCCATGAGGAAGTACTTGAGCGCCGCCTCGGTGCCCGGCGCGTCCTTCCCGAATCCCGCGAGCGCGTACCCGGGGATGCTGGCCAGCAGATAGGCCGCCACCAGCACCAGCAGGTCGGACGTGGCGCCGAGCGCGATCGTGCCGAGCGCCGCCAGCAGGATGAGGACGTAGAACTCGCTCTCCCTGCGATGACCGCGCATCGGGCTCATCGCGAGCACGATGACCAGCAGCGTCGCCGCCAGCACCACGACCCGCGTCACGTGGGTGACGGGGTCGAGCATGAACGCGTCGAAGGTCATCAGGTCCGTCCGGCGGGCGGCGAAGGCCGCCGCGACCAGGCCCCCGGCCAGCCCGATCGCGCAGAGCAGCCCCACGATCCACTGCCGTGCCCGCGGCAGGAACGACCCGGCCAGGAGCCCCATCACCGCCGCGCCGAGGACGAGCAGCTCCGGCAGGAGATCCGCCGGGTTCTCGCGCATCATCGCGCCACCAGCGAGACCACCGTCGCCGAGATCGGCTCGATCACGTCCAGCAGGAGCCGGGGCGCGACTCCGATGACCACCGCGAGCAGCAGCAGCGGGACGATCGCGCCGGCCTCACTGGGACGCAGGTCGGTGACCCGCGCGGTCAACTCGCCCGGCGGGCCCAGGACGGCGCGGTGCAGCAGGCGAAGGAACAGCGCGGCGGTGATGAGGATGCCCACGATCGCCAGCGCGCCGACGACGGCCAGACCGGCGCCGCCGCTGCCGATCACACCGGTGAAGATCTGGAACTCGGCGATGAAGCCGGAGAAGCCCGGCAGCCCGAGGGAGGCGAACGCGCCGGCCGCGACGAGCGCGGAGAAGACCGGGGCACGCCCGGCGAGCCCGCCGAAGCGTCCCATGTCGTAGGTGCCCGCCCGCCCGTAGAGCACGCCGGCGAGCAGGAACAGAGCGCCGGTGATCAGCCCGTGGCTCACCATCTGGGTGACCGCGCCGGTCACCGCCAGCCGCCGGGCGGCCTGGTCGCCGGCCGCGCCGGCGGCGCCGAGCGCCACGATGATGTACCCCATGTGGTTGACCGAGGTGTAGGCGACCAGGCGCTTGAGGTCCTCCTGGGCGTACGCCACCAGCGCCCCGTACAGGACGCTGATCACGCCCACGATGATGATGACCCAGGCGTAGCGGCGCCACGCGTCCGGGAGCATGGGCATCGCGATGCGGACGAAACCGTACGTGCCCATCTTCAGCAGGATCCCCGCCAGGATCGCCGAGCCCGCGGCGGGCGCGTCGGTGTGCGCGGGCGGCAGCCAGGTGTGGAACGGGACGGTCGGCGTCTTGATGGCGAGGCCGGTGCCGATCGCCAGCAGGACGAGCCCGGCGAGCCCCGCCGACCCGGCCAGCGGCGGCGTCCGGGTCAGCTCCACCATGTCGAAGGTGTGCGGCTCGGCCCCCAGGTAGAGCCCGATGAACCCCAGCAGCAGGACCAGGGAGCCGAGGAAGGTGTAGAGGAAGAACTTCAGCGCCGACCGCGTCCTGTCGCCGTGCCCCCATCCGGCGATGACGAAGTACATCCCGACGATCGACAGGTCGAAGAAGACGAAGAACAGCAGAAGGTCCAGGGCCGCGAACAGGCCGAGGGAGACCGTCTGCAGGAACAGGAAGAGCGCGGCGAAGGCCCGCACCTGCCGTTCCTGGCGCAGCGAGTAGATCGCGCAGGCCAGGAACAGCAGGGAGGTCAGCGCCAGCAGCGGCAGCGACAGGCCGTCGACGCCGATGTGGTATCCGGCGCGGACGGACGGAATCCAGCGCGCGTCCGTCTCGTAGGAGATCCCGCCGTCCGTGCCGTGCCCGATCCACATGGCGGCGACCAGGGCGAGGTCGACGGCGCACGCGGCGATCCACGTCCAGGTCACCGCGCGGGCGCCGAGCCGCGGCACCGCGTAGAGCCCGAGCCCGACGGCGAGCGGAAGGAAGATCACCAGGGAGAGCACGTTCACCCGACCAGGAGGACGACGACGATGAGCACGGCGAACAGGACGGCGGCCTGCGCGTAGTAGGTGTGCGCCTGACCCGTCTGCGGGCGCCGGGCGAGGCCGGCCAGCCCGCGGGCTCCCCGGCCGACCGCGTTGACGAGACCGTCCACCCGGATCTCGATCCGGCGACCGGCGAGCCCGGCGGCGCCCCGTCCCGCCGCGGCGGTCGCGCGCACCCCTCCGTCGACGACCCGGTCGTCGAACCGGGCGAGGGCGGAGGCCAGCGCGAACACCGGGCGGGCAATGAGCAGCCCGGCGAGCCGTTCGAGATGCAGCCAGTGCAGGGCGGGGGCCGTCCACGCCGTCCGGGCCCGGCCACCGCGCCGCACGAGGGCCCAGGTCCCCGCGAGGACGAGCAACGCCAGAACGCCCGAAAGCGCCAGCTCGACCAGGCCCGGGCCAGGGTCGTGGCTGGTGCCGAGGAGGTTCCGCCACGCCTCGTCCACCACCGGCAGCGCGAAGACCCCGCCCGCCGCTGACCCGAGGGCCAGCGCGGGCAGTGGCAGCTTTTCGAGCGGGCCGACGTGCCGTGTTCCGCTCTCCTCGGTGTCCACCCGCGTCGCCGCGTCGATCGGACGGCTCACCGCGATCAGCGCACGTGCCGCGTAGCCCGCCGACAGCAGCGCCGCGGCGAGCCCGACCCCGTACAGCAGGGGAGAACGCTCCAGGGCGGCCGCGAGAACCGTGTCCTTGGTGGCCCAGAGCGACAGCGGCGGCACCCCGGCAAGGGCGAGCATTCCGACGCCGAAGGCGGCTCCGACCGTCCGGTACCGGCGGGCCGCGCCGTGCAGCTCGCCAAGGTCCTTGGTGCCGAGGGCGGTCAGCCAGGCGCCCGCGCCGAGGAACAGAAGGCTCTTCACCGCGGCGTGGGCGACGAGATGCGCGGTACCCCCGCCCACCGTGCCGGCCCCCGCGCCGAGCACCATGAACCCGATCTGCGCACAGGTCGAGGCCGCCAGCAGTTGCTTCAGGTCACGCTGGGCCAGCGCGACCGCCCCCAGCAGCAGCGCGGTGAGCGCCCCCAGCCACGCCACCAGCGACGCCGCCCAGCCCGTCGCCGCCAGCAACGGCTCCAGGCGCAGCAGCAGGTACGCCCCCGCGGCCACCATGGTCGCCGAGTGCAGCAGCGCGGAGACCGGACTCGGGCCGTCCATGGCCCGCGACAGCCAGAAGGAGAACGGCACCTGCGCCGACTTGCCCAGCGCGGCCAGGACGACACCGGCCGCGACCAGGTCCCGCCAGTGCCCGTCCGCCCCGGCCAGCCCGTCCAGGCTCAGCGAACCGGTGCCGATCATGGCGGCGCCGGCGGCGAAGTACAGACCGAGGTCACCGGCGCGCGTCGTGACGAAGGAGATGCCGGCGGACCCGACCCGCCTGGGCTCACGCCACCAGAAGCCGATGAGCGCGTACGACATCGCGCCCATGACCTCCCAGCCCATCAGCAGGACGGCCAGGTCGGTCGCGGTGACAGTGACGAGCATCGCCCCGGTGAACACCAGCATCAGCCCGAAGAAACGCGCCCTCGACTCGTCCGGAGAGAACTCCCCGGCGGCGAACACCAGGACGGCGAGGCCGACCGACGTGACCGTCAGGACGAGGGCGGCGGAGAGGCCGTCCACCGCCAGCCCGGCGGGCAGGCCGTCGAAGAGCGGGAACCGCACCGCAGGCCGGGCGACCGCCGCCGCGACCGCCAGGCCCAGCGCGACGGACGAGGCCCCGACCGCGATCGCGGGCGCGAACCGGTCCAACCCGCGCCCGAGGACGAACCGTCCGCTGACCAGCAGCACACCGGTCACGACCGGCACAGCAGGCAGAAGCCACCCGAGCAAGCTCATCTCTGCCTCCTGCGAGGGCCGACCCCCCACACCCCCCGGTTCGCTTCGCTCATGCCTGCCTCCTGTGGGGGGCGACCCCCCACACCCCCCGGTTCGCTCCGCTCATCCCTTGAGGTCTCCAGCGTCATCGGTGACGTCCACATCGCGTGCGCGGAAGAGCGCGGTGACGACGGCGAAGCCCATCGCCATCTCCAGCGCCATCACGGTGACCGCCACGAGCACCAGGACCTGACCGTCCGCGGTCCCGGGCGAGACGTAGAACCAGAACGCGGCGCCCGCGACGAGCAGCCCGTTGATCATGAGTTCGAGGCCCATCATCAGCATCACGATCGACTGCTGGGACAGCGCCCCGTAGAGGCCGACCGAGAAGAGCGCGGCGGCGAGCAGGAGGAAGGTCTGGAGGCTCACTTCGCACCGTCCGCGCGGCCGGGCGGCCGGTCATAGCGGCCCCGGTCGGTCGCCAGCACCACCGAAGCGACCATCGTGGCGAGGATGGCGATGCCGATCACCATCATCACCAGCATCTTCGGCCCCATGATCGACTCTCCGACGGAGAACGTCGGGTCGGCGGGCACCGAGCCGCGCCGCTCCGGCCAGGGGGTGAGGAAGACGCCGGCCGCCAGCGCGGCGAACACGCTGCCGGAGATGGCGAGGGCCCCCCGCTTGTTGTGCACCATCGTCATCGGCATGAGCCCGCCGGGATTCATCATGTACATGATCATGAAGACCGCCATCACCAGCATCTCCATGATCATCATCAGGATCACCAGGACGCCGAGGTAGTCGAGGTCGAGCAGCAGCAGCTCGACGCCGACGCACAGGAACGAGGCCAGCAGGGCGAACGTCGCCCGCGCCATCGAGTCCACGACGAAGACGGCCACTCCGAAGCCCACGGCCCCCACCGCGAGGACCCAGAACGCAACGGTCTGCATCTCACCTCCCTCAGTTCACGACCACGATGCCGACGACCAGTGCCTGCAGCAGCGTGGCCGGGATCAGGACCATCCATGCGGCCGTCATGAACCGGTCCATCCTGAGCACCGGGAACCCGCCCCGGACCCAGACCAGCAGGGCCAGCACCGCGTACGTCTTGATCAGCGACCACGCCCATCCCGGCAACCACGGCCCCGCGCCGCCGCCCAGGAACAGCGGCACGGCGGCCGCCGCCGCGACGGTCAGCAACGCCAGCCGTCCGGCGAAGAACAGCAGCCTGTCCGGGCCCGACAGTTCCGCGGCGACTCCGCCCGCGGCATCGTCCGCCACCGGGTGGCTCATCGGTCCCCAGAACGTCATCGCGACCGCCGACAGCAGGTAGACGGCGAACGCGACCGGCATCCAGACGGCGAACCAGAGGCCGTCCTGCGCGGCGGCCACCTCGGTGAGGTCGAGCGAACCCGCGCCGAGACCGGCGGTGATGAGCGCGAACATGTGCGGCAGCTCGTACGCCAGCCCCTGGGCGACGAAACGGTAGCCGCCGATCAGCGGGAACGCCGAGTTGACGCCCCACCCGGCCAGCCAGAGCGAGCCCCAGGCCACGACCTCCATCGCGTTGAACCACACCACGCTCACCGGCGGCTCCCACACGCTCCCGCCATCGAGCGGGATCACCGTCGCCGCCAGCAGCGCCGCGGCCGGAAGGCTGATCACGCCGATCCGTGCGAGGAGCGCGTCGGGTGCGAGCGTGCGCCGCCGCTGCTGGACGACGAGCCGGACGCCCTCCCGCAACGGGGCGACGAACCCGCCGCCGGAATGGAAGGCCGAGTCCATCGCCGCGGCCGAGTAGGTCAGGGCGGCGAGGACCAGGGGAAGTGCCACGACCGCCCAGACCGGCGTCGGGTCACCCACCGGGCCGCCCATCGGTCGTCCCCGACAGCACGGCGATCTGGTCGAGGCCGGGGTCCAGGCTGGCGACGGTCAGCCGCGCCGCCGCGAGTTCGGCGCCGTCCAGCAACCCGGGAAGCAGGGCGAGGACCGCTGCGCCCGGCCGGCCGCCCACCGGGCCGCGCGGTCCCTCGGTCTCCCGCAGCGGTGCGGGATCGTCCAGCCGTTCCATGGCCGCGCCGACCTCGTCGAGCCATCCGGACAGCCGGGCGGACGCGTCCGCGAGGCGGCGGGCGGGCGGTCCGGTCAACTGATGCCGTTCGGCCAGCTCAGGGTCGATCACGCCCACGTCGCGGAGCATCCATCGCAGGACTCTCGACCTGCCGGCACGGCGTGTGAATCCGGTGATCCGCGGCGCCAGGTCGCGCCCGGGCTCACCCGAGATCAGCCGGTCGCGCAGGACGCGGGCCTGATCGGCGGCATTGTCCCAGCCCGCGACGGCCAGCAACCGCCCCACGCTGTCGAGATGGCATGCCGCCCGGCGCCGCTCCGCCTCTCCCGTGGTCACCGGCTCGCCCGCGGCAGCCCGTAGCCAGGGCTCCTCCCAGAAGGGCGGTCCGGTCGCCGAGCCGCCCGTCGTGAGGGCCTCTGCGGCTTGGATGACGTCGCCTTGCAGGGTCAGGTCGAGCACGAGCCCGGCGGGCCAGTCCGACAGCGCAGGGCCCAGCGGGATGTGCAGGACGTCCAGCTTCAGGCCGTCTCGATCCGGCGCTCGTCCGGCCATGGGAAGGCCCATCGGGGCTCCCATGTGGTGCTCATGACCGCCGCCGTGGTCGCCATGGTCGTTGTGGTCCGGCTCGGACGAGGCCGAATGATGGTGCGCAGAGCCGAACATGTGATCGTCCTCGCCGGCCGGAGACCATGGTCCGCGATCTCTGCGGGCCCGGGCGTCCGCCCATTGCGCGTCGACGTCCGCCAGCTCCCGGGCCGCCAGGTCGAGTCCCGCCGCGACGTCGTCGGCCGACGCCGTCTCGTCCAGCCGGACGAGTGACCTCGGTCCGGGCATGTCCTCCCAGACCGTGTGCACCGCCGCCATCAGGTCCGCGCCGGGACGCCCGCACACCACGAGCATCGCCGCCGCCGCGGGCGACGCGACCGGACGCCCCCCGCGCCGGCGCAGCTCGGCCTCGACGAACAGCCTGGTCCGCGTCGAGCCGGGGGCCGTGATGACGAAGGCGCGCGGACGCGCGTGGGCGAAGCGGAGGAGCCGAGCCCTCAGGCCCATCGGAAGGCCCCCTCACGCCATGCGTAGACGACCCCGACGACGAGGAGGGCGAGGAACGCGAACATCTCGACGACGGCCTTCGTCCCGACCGAGGCGACCACCACCGCCCACGGATACATGAAGATCATCTCCATGTCGAAGGCCAGGAAGACCATCGTCACGACGTACCAGCGCACGTGATACCGCGACAGCGCGTGCTCCCGGGGCCGCGCGCCCGACAGGAACGGTCCGGTACCGGGGGTGCCCGGCGGTGCGTACACCCACGACAGCGCGTAGACGGCCGTGACCACGGCGGCCAGGAACCCCAGAAGTGCGAGTACCGCTATATACGGTTCCATGCCGGCACCCCAGAATCGACCTCCTCCTACGTCCTGTAAGAGACCATGCCCTCCAGCTCACCATGGACGGTCGGGACGGCCGCGGACGACCCACCGGGCTTGCCCTCTTCGGACTGCTCGCTGGCACCGCCATGGCACTGTTCGATCTGAGTCCGGTCGATGCCCACCGCTTCCGTTACTTTCTCGGCTCGTACCGCATCGCCACCACTCCCGAGGCGAATTCCAGGCGGCTCACGGGCTTCAGATCGATATGTTTCGACAGCCCCGCGAACAGCGAGGGCCCGTGGCCCGCCAGCCTGGGCTGCACCACGAACTCGTACTCGTCGATCAATCCCAGCTCCGCGAGCGCCAGCGGGAGCTTCACTCCTGACGTGAAGAGTCCCTTTCCCGGCTCCTCCTTGAGCTGCTGGACGGCCTTCCTCAGATCCCCGCGCACGAGCTCGGAGTTCCAATCGACCCGGTCCAGCGTGCTCGACACGACGTACTTCTTCGCCGCGTTGATCGTCCGGGCGAAGGGTTCCATCCAGTCGGGCCTCGCTCCCGGTTGCGCGGGCGGCCGCCATGCCTCCTCCATCATCTCGTAAATCACCCGGCCGAAGAGGAGGGCATCGGCCTGAGCGAGGTTCTCGGTCGCGTGGCGATGCAGTTCTTCGTCCGGGGTGATCGCAAGATGATCGCAGCATCCGTCCAATGTGATGTTGATGGAATACCGGAGAGGTCGCATTACGTAAGACTCCCTTTCATCAGAAGGCTGGACGTGCCTGCCTTCTCGGGCTCGGACCCGGGCGAGGCGGTAGCGGCCGGTGCCGGTCCCGACGATACCGCCGCCCTTCGTGAGCGGGCCGACGACCGCGGCACGAATCGCGAATCGGTGAAGGCCCGTGACCCAGTCGAAAATTGGCTCGTTGGAGGAGACCGCAACGCTTGCTTTCCCTCTCGTTCGGTCAGAACAAGCTCGCCGGGCTCGGACCCCGCGTGGGGGGGAGCGCCCGGGCACATGCAGTACGCGCTGCGCACGAACCCCGGGCCTGCAGATCGTGGACGTCAACGGCAACCGGAACGCCGCCCGGACTTTCGCCAAGTAGATCCTGGACGAGCTGGTCCCGCTGTTCGCGCTGGACTTCACCAACTACCTGGACTCTGGCATGACCCCGACCTGGAAAACCTGGACCCTCGGAAGATCTTCGACACCTAGGCGATCTTCGGCGCGAGAGCGGCCGGAGTGCCACGAGGCGATGCTGGGTGGACAGCGACGAAAGAACCCGCTGGTGCGGCCCGAAGACCCAGCCGCAGTCCGTCATCATCGACCTGGGCCGTCCGGCCGACCTCGGCATGGTGGTCCTCACATGGGAGACCGCCTTCGCCAGCGGGTTCTCGGTCGACGTGTCCGACGACCTGCGCTTCTGGCGGACGCTCCACTCGACGACCTCGGGCGACGGAGGGCTCGACGTCCTGCCGGTTTCCGGCCGCGGCCGGTACCTGCGGGTCGCGAGGACCGAGCGCGGCACCCAGGTCGGCTATTCGCTGCGCGAAGTCCAGGCGTACGCGCGGGGTGCGTTGGTCCCGGCGCAGTTCGGGGCCTCGGTGGACGCTGTGATCGTCCTGCGGCAGCCGGGCGCGACGGCGTCCAGCACGCTGACCGTTACCAAGGCCACGGAAGTGAAATGGACGGCTTCGCCCCCGGCGGGAGTCACTGTGAAGCCGGGATCGGGAACGCTCCATTTCTCCGCCCGAGGTCAGGCCACGGCCCCGCTGAACGTCAACGGTGTCAATGAGACAGGAAGCGCGACGGTGCCGGTGTCGGTAACGGCGCGTTCGATAGGGCGGACGGTGCGCCTTGCTGGGGCCGACCTGGTGGTCACGGTGCCGTACGGCAACCTGTCGGACATTTTCAACAACGTCAGCGTCACCGCCGACCAGAACACGACCCCGCGAGCAGCACCCCGCCCCCGGCTCGACCGTGCTGGCCAGCATGAACTACCGGAACAGTTCCGCCACGGGACGCATCGAGCGGCGCACCCAGCTCTTCTGCCGACGGATTCCGATCGACCCCGGCAAGACCGTGGCCGCGCTGACAGTACCGGCGGTGTCCAAGTCCGCAGTACGAGGGGCCCCAGCACTACACATCTTCGACGTCTCCCTGGACTAATGAGGCCCGTCTTCTTCGCCCTCTGTGCCTTATCCGCGACTAGGCGTTTCAGCGCGCGGCTACCGGCCATCGATCTGGGTGCCGGAATCGGCCATCCGCCCTTCGGCCTCCGGACCTGGAGCCGGTGCCGGAACGACGGGTGTGCGTGAGTCCGTGCGCGTGGAACACAACCGGTTCACATCGAGGGCGGCCGTGTTCACAGGCATGCGGCCGGAGGCGGCGCGGATGCGGCCGCCCGCCCCGGCGCCTGGACCGCCGCCCGCGCCCCGGCCCTCCCGGGCGTCCCCACGGACGACAAACCCCCTGCTGGGACCACGTGGGAGGCGGCTTAAAGAGCTATTCAAAAGCAATGTTAATTGTGAATAAATGGGCAATGGCGGAGTGTTGACCCTAAGCGGAATGAAGAATAGTCTCCACAATGGATTCTCCGAACCGAGAGGATCGCCATTCAGCCCCGGCCGCCAAAGTGTCCGCGAATCCGCCGGTTACGGCTGGCCGATTTTGCGTGCGACGGCGAGGTCGCGGCCACCCCCTCCTGAGAGACCCGACCCATGATGAACAACAGACGTGTGGGGATCGTGGTAGGCGCCGCTGTGCTCCTGCCCGCCCTGGCGGGCGTTTCCTACGCCGCCGCCTCCGAGACCAGCCCCGAGACAGGCAACGAGTCCCAGTCCGTCCAGCCGCCCCGCGGGGTGACCATGGAGGTCGCCACGATACTCGGCTCGGGCTGCCCGGCCGGGACGGCGCAGGTCACCCCGTCCGATGACGGCGGTGCCTTCACCGTCACCTTCGACAAGTACCTGGCCTGGGGCGGCGGCGACGCCCCGCCGACGGAGTTCCGGAAGAACTGCCAGCTCAACGTGCGGGTCACTCACCCTGAGGACTACACGTACGCGGTCGTCGGGATCTCGTCCCGCGGCTTCGCCCACGTGGAGCCCGAAGCCTCCGCCGTGCGGCGAACGAGCTACTACTTCCAGGGCAGCTCCGAGACGCGATCGGTGACCCACACGATCGAGGGCCCCTACAACCGCAGCTGGCGGTTCACCGACAGGATCAGCCGGCCCGAGCTCGTCTACAAGCCGTGCGGCGAGAGCCGCAACCTGAACATCAACACTGAAGTGCGGGTGAACGCGGGCGACTCCGAGGAGCCCAGCTTCATCGCGGTGGAATCCGCGTACGCCAACTCGGCCTACCACCTGGCCTGGAAGCGTTGCTAACGCGGTGACCACGAACGTTCACCGGGCCCGGTCACGCGGACTCGGGGCGGGGCACGGCCCCCGCCCTGCCACCGTCCGCCGCGGGGCACGGGTGCGTTCACGGCGTTGAGCGGCCGGCAGGCCGGGGCGCGAACTCGCCCCTCCTGCCGGCCATCACGCACTAAGTGCTCCACCAGACACGACGTCGGACGCGGCGGCGTCGAGCACATGGATTCGGGTTGGACGAACCGGCGCCCATCCCGGGAGCGTCACTCCGGATCCTGCAGCAGCTCCGCCAGAATCCTGCGCAGCGGCCGTGATTCGCGGAGATGCAGGAAGCGTTGCAGGACCGGCACGGCATCGTCATAGCGCCACAGCCCAAGGCCCATCCCTCCGTCGGCCAAGTCCATCGCGCGGAGGATCGCCGCTGGGCGGGTTCGACGCACTGGTACGCCGACCCGCCACGACGCACTCGCGGCCCGAGCGAGGTGCGGATGGCGGGCTGCCGCACGGCGTTATCTTGGTCGGCGTTCACGTGGCCGACCGCTGAAGAGAGTCGTCGTCGCGGGACGATGACGGTAGACCATCAGCGGGTTCCCGCCGACCAAAGCCGGGCGATCCCAGATAATCTGGTCATGGCTTCTGGCGGGCACGACCCGGACGACCTGCACGGCTCGCTGAACCACGCGTGGGCCTGGTACACGGCGAGTATGGGCTACCGGATGCAGGCCGCGAACCTCTACCTCTTCGCGATCGCCGGCTACGTGGCCGCCTACATCGCGTCGTTGCAAGCGAAATTGGACGTGGTCGCAGGCTTCTGCGGACTTGCCGCCTCGGTCTCCGCTCTGGTCTTCGCACTACTGGGAAAGCGTTCTCGCGAGTACCTGGCAGCCGCGGCGGCTCCTTTGGCGGTTCTCCAGGACCAGCTCGCGCAGCGCGTCGGCGTCGACGAACTCCGAATGGTGGA
Organism: Actinomadura soli; assembly: GCF_005889715.1. Taxonomy (GTDB): domain Bacteria; phylum Actinomycetota; class Actinomycetes; order Streptosporangiales; family Streptosporangiaceae; genus Spirillospora; species Spirillospora soli. The sequence continues at coordinate 6,430 of NZ_VCKW01000053.1, read as the reverse complement.
GCGTGTGACGTCGGTGCGTCCTCGTTGGCGTAGCACGGCTTACCTGGGCAACGCCTTTTCCATCTTCATCGCGGGTGTCTTCCTCTCAGGAAGCCTCTACGCATTCCTGCGGTGAGCCCGCGCGGAAGTAACCGCCTGACGTCCGGCTTCGGGATGATCGGAGGTGTGCGGCATGGTCAGCGAGGACGCCGGGATGGCCGAGGATGGCGATCCGGCGAGCCCTCGGGCACGAGGGCCCACTGCGGACCGGACCACGATCTCGTCGATGTCGGCGGCGATGGCGACCAAGGTCACCGACACCATCCCCCCGACGGCGGCAGCGCAGGGCCGTGCCGGGCCCGCTAGTGCGCGGCCTCGTACTTCTCGACCACGTTCGCGGGAATGCGCCCCCGGTCGTTGACCTTGATACCGGCTTGCCGCGCCCAATTGCGGATCTCGGCCGACCGTTCACGGCTGCTGGTGCCACGGCTCACCGGCCGTCCGCCCCGTGTGGCCTTGAGCCTGCGACCGCTTTCCATGTAGGTGTGCAGGGTACGCCGGAGTTTGTTCGCGTTCTTCTCGCTCAAGTCGATTTCGTACGCCTTGCCATCGAGGGCGAAGGAGATGGTCTCCTCGGCCTCGCCACCATCGAGGTCGTCAGTCATGGTGACCTGTACCTTTTGAGCCATTTCTTGCCCTTCTCCTCGTGTCGCTGCGACCCTCTTACTGTAGCGAACTGGACGCACCATGGATCCAGAAGCGCGCAGCCCGCTAGAGTGCCCGGTCAGAGAATGGTACGCCCACGCTCAGTTGCGGCACCGAGGGGAACGTCCTAGCGTGCGGGCCCCGGACGCCCGCTCTTCCTCTTGCTCGACTCGAGGTGATCTGCCGTCGCAGCCGGGCGTTCACGAGCGAGAAACTCCCCGTATCTGAACTTCCCTACTCTTTCTGCTTCGCTTTCTTCTTCTCTTTCTTGTCGGGGTCTTCCGGCTTCTTCTTTGGTGTCTCCTTGCCCGGCTTCTTCTCCTTGCCGGTCAGGACCTTCGCGCAGTAGCCGGGGACCTTGTCGGGGCCGCCCGCGGCGGCGATCAGCGGGGCGAACTCTGAGGCGGAGGCTTCCGGGGGCGCCTTCGGCTTCCTGTCCCGGTCGGCCTTCTTGGTGGCCAGGTAGGCGCGGCAGAGCGCCGCCGGCGTGGACGAGTGCTGCGATCCGGGGCCCGAGGACGCCCCGGGTGGTGGGCTGTGTCGCGGGTGTCCGGACGTGGGAGCGGGACTGGTCGACTTCGTGGCGGTGGCTGAAGGTGGAGCCGGTGAGCTCGACGGCGATTCCAGGACGGGCAGATGACCGGTGTTCGCGGCCAGGGCGGCGCCGCCCGCCGCCGTCCCGGCGACCGCCAAAGCGATGATCGCCTTGGCGGTGACGAGCTCCAGCAGCGCGCGGTGCGCCGTTCGGCCGTGACCACGACCGCGTCGCGAGCCGAGCCGGGCCTGCCGGAAGGCGGCTGCGGCCGCGTCCTCGCCCTCGAGTTCCCGCTCACTCGGCGGGGCGGTGGCGGCGGCGAGCAGGCCCGCGACGGGATGCGCGGCCGTCTTCGGGTCTCGCCAGATGCCTCCCAGGAGGTCCTCGGCGGTGTCCTCGTCGAGTTCCCGGTCTGTGGTTCGGTCGCCGTGGCGGCGATCAAAGCTCATGGGCGGGTCACCTCATGCCCCTCGGTGTCGCATTCACAGGCGGTTTCACCGTGGCCCCTCGTCCTACCGGTCGCCCGGGGCCGGGTGCGGTGCGGCGGCTCCCGGCTCGTCCGCCGTCCGCGGTGCCGCGACTGTGCGCTGCAGGCGGTCGGCCAGGTTCCGCAGCCCCTGGCAGGCGGTCGCCTGGACGGCCTCGGCGCTCCTGCCCAAGATCTCGGCCGTCTGCCGGGTGTCCAGGCCCATCACGACACGAAGCAGCACCGCCTCGCCCTGGTCGGCGGGCAGACCGCCGATCAGCGCGATCGCGGCGTCGGCGGACAGCGGCTCGGCCACGCGACCGGCGTCGTCGTGGCCCGCCGCCCGCGCGGGCTGCTGCGCGTGGACAGGCGCAGGCGAACCGCGCCCACTCAGATGCTCGAGGGCTCGCCTGCGGCCGATCACCGTGACCCAGCCACGGAAGCGCTGGAAATCGCCGCGGAAGTCGCCCAGGCCGTCCGTGATCTCCCGCCAGGTCTGTGCCGTCACCTGGTCGGCGGCCTCGCCCACCAGCACGAACAGGTAACGCAACAGCCGCGGCTGGACGGCTCGATACAACCTGCGGAAAGCGTCCTGGTCTCCACGCTGTGCCGCTCGTAAGGCCGTTGACAAACACTTGTCAGTCCTGGCCACGTCCACTCCCACCGCTCGGTCGCCCACCGTGGGACCGCCGGCCACCGTTCCCGAGCGCTTTCGGGGAAACCGGTGACGTCAGGCAAATGTCCACACTAGTGATATCGCGACTTCCACGGCTACAGGGCCATTTCGCGGTCATGAACCGACAGGAGGTGCCCGGCCGATGATGCCATTGGCAGAACGTGTCACCCACCCTTCAGGCCGATGCGGACCTCCGTTACCTGCGGCAATGCGGATCGTGTGTCGGACGGAACGGGTTCGCCGTCCGGCCTGGGCAGGCGGTCAGCCGAGTTGCTCGGACAGGCCGACGATGAACCCATCGGGGCCGCGGACGAAGCAGAGCCGGTAGCTGTCCTCGTACTGCGCCACCTCGCCCACGAGTTCGGCGCCGTGGGTGAGCAGGCGGGCGAGGATGTCATCGAGGTCTTCGACGGTGAACATGATGCGACGTATTCCCAGGGTGTTCGCCGATGCGTTCTGCGGTTCACTGCTGATCGCCGACGGCGTGTGGAACCTCGTCAGCTCGACCCGCCCGTGGCCGTCCGGGGTCCGCATCATGACGATGTCGGCGCGGACGCCGTCGAGCCCGACGACACGGTCGGCCCAGCTTCCCTCGACGAGCGCCTTCCCTTCCAGCTCCATGCCGAGCTCGGTGAAGAACGCGATCGCGGCCTCAAGATCGTTGACAACGATGAGGACGTTGTCCATCCGCCGTATCGTCATGGTGCTTCCTCCCTGGTCGCGCGGCCGTGGTGGCCACCGGTATAGCCAGGACGGAGCCAGGGCCACATTCTCGACACGGAAGCGCGCCGAATTTCAGGATCTGGTTCTGACCGGCCGATCCCACGGAAACCTCGAGTGAGGACCCACCTCGTGGCGACGCTCCTCGGCAACGGTCCTCCGTCGCGGCCGTGGGATCCATTCGCAACGGCGCATCCACGGTCGTCGCCGACACGGCTCGCCGCGACGATCCGCCCGAGTTGCCCGAATCACCCGGTGGGGTCAGACACCGGGATCGTTGCCCGCCACGGCGTACCGCGGGCTGCGTCTGGTCAGCGCGCTGGTAACGGACGGTAGTCAGGCAGGGTCGGATCCTGACCGAAATGCTTTGGGGCCCCCTGCGGCAACAGGAGACCCCAACGGTGCGGATGCCACCCGAGCCCGGGGAGGACTCCGCTGCTCACGCCGCAGATCATCCGCTTCGGACGGGCGCTGGACGCAGGCATGTTCAGTAACGCGGATCTGCCCGATGTCCGGCAAGGCATGCCGCTCGGACGAGGACATCACGCCACCGCGAACAACGCCTCTACCTGCGTCGATGGTTCAGAAGTCCTCGGGTGCGCATCAGGAATGGAAACAAACTGATCATTTGCGGCGGTGTTGTTCACCACTACGGATGGACGAGACTTCGAAACAACGGGTGACGGCAAAGACCTTCCCGGCCGCATCGGGGGCGGGAACCATTGGAGGTGGGTTCCCCTTCGCGCCGGGACGACGGCAATCGTCTCCGGCATCGCCGGAGGGCCTCGCTTCATCAGTCCACCCGAGCCAGCGCCGGGATGAGATCGCCAGACGATCTCATGCCCGCCCCGGCGCCCAATCCGAGAGGTCCGCGAAATGCACGTCCCTTCATCCCGCGACGACGGAGCGTGTCTCCCCGTACCCGGGCGGCAGGTCGTCATCCTGGTCGCCCTCGTGGTGGTCATCGTCGTCCTGCTGGCGGCCGGTCTCACGCTGCCGGCCGCGATCACGACCGTGGCCGCCGCCGTCGAGATCACCCGCCGCCCGGCCCGCCGCGACGAGGACTGAGACGGCTCGGCCGGGGTTCTTGCCGTTGCGAGACCCTCGGCCGGGCCGGCCAGACCGGCGCCTTGTCGCTGGGAGCCACCAGTGCCACGCCCGCAAAACCACCTCGATCCGCAGACCGGCCCAGTCGCGGCATTCGCCTGCACTCTGCGCGACCTGCGTGACTCAGCCGTCCCGATGCCCACCTACCGGGAGATGGCCAAACGCGTCCACTACTCCGTCACCGCTTTGTCCCAGGCCGCCGCGGGCCGCAAGCTCCCGACCTGGGAGGTGACACAGGCCTTTGTCAGAGCGTGCGGCGCGGACCCTGCCGAATGGCTGCCCCGATGGCAGCTCGCCGCTGCCGTCAGCGTCACGAACGCCGCCGCCGAATCCGACTCTGCCGACCAGGAGGCACAGCCCTCGCCCGAGTCCGTCCAGCCGCCAGGACCGGGTGAGACCGATATCGACCCCGCGGCAGCGCAGACGACGACTCAGCTCATGGATGCCCTGAACCGGTTCCGCCTCCGCGCCGGCGTCAGCCTCCGAGAGCTCTCAGCCCGGTCTCACAACGCCACCGAGTTCCCGACGAATCTGTCGCGCACCACGCTCTCCAATCTTCTCAGCGGCCGGGGCCGCCGGCCCACCCTGGACGACGTACTGCAAGTGCTCTCGCTCTGCGATGCTTCGCCTGTCGTCCTGGAGCATTGGCAGACATGCTGGCAACGCCTGCACGGACCTCTGCCGCCGGCAGATCCCCCACCGTCCATGCTCGAGAGTCTCAGGACCGCCACGCTCACCGAACGCGATCTGGTGAGCGAGCGGGAAGCAATGATCCACCCGCGGCAGATCGCCGCTCCCGCGGTTCCCCGGCCCGCTCCCAGGCGCGGATGGCGTGTTCTGATCGCACTGATCATTTCAGCGGCGGCGGTGACAGCGGCAGTGTCGGAGGCGCTGGCCGGGGTGATCACGAACCCGTTCTCGCCGGACGGCGCCGACCTCCACGCCACAATCGCCATCACCGGAGCGGCGGCGAACAGCACGGGCAACGGCGTCACCATCGCGGTCAAGTACCGTTGCGCCCCACGCAGCGACATCGTCGCGCTCAACGCCACGGTCGATGCCGTCGCCGGCGCTCGCGGCAAGATCATCCCAGTCTGCGACGGGAAGGAGCGGTCTGTGAAAGTCACCGCCGTCGACAAAATGGACCGCAACGGTTTCCAGAAGACGGATCTGGCCACCATTTCCGTGACCCTCACCGACGCCAGATCCCGCATCGTCGATGACGCCGCGACCGTCACTACCCGCCGCCTGAACTAGACGACATGCTTGCTTCAGGGGACCGCGTGCTCACCGACACTGCGTGCCGCTGGATTGGCGCTGGACGCCGCGAAGCGGCCCGCCGAGACGATCGCGTCCTACCCCGCGACACACTTGTGCTGATCAATCAAGGGCGTTTCTACTGCGTGTCGTTGTGGCCCGGTGGCCCCACACCACCGGTGGTCCGCGACGTGAAAGCGTGCGCACGCGTCGTCGACATGTGTTCGGCGAGCCGGTCCCGGGCTCTGCGTGGACGGCGAACTCGGCCAGATCGCATGGAGTACCTGCTGGGTTCTTGCCGGGTGAGCGTCCCGTCGAGCCGTGAGCGGGTCCTCGACGTAGCGTCGAGGACCCGCTCAGGCTGTAGGTGGCCCGGGCGCCTCTCGGGTGTCAGCTGTTGAGCAGGCCGAGCAGTTGACCGATCATCTTGCTGGTGCTTTCCATGACGCCTTTGGCGTAGGTTTTTGCGGCGGGATTGGCTCCCTTGCTCATTTCCACCTTTGACATCTCCACCGCGTTGTGCTGGTGGCCGAGGAGCAGGTTGAGGAATGTGATGTCGAAACCGCGGCCTTCGGCCTGTTTCAGTGCCTTCATCTCCGCCGGGCCGATGGCAGGAAGGCCGCCGTGGGCGGCGTGGGAGTTCGCAGGCCCCTGCAGCGCCGTCGGCTTCGACCATGAGGTGAGCCATGAGGTCATTTGCTTCACCTCACCGCTGCTGTCCTTCTCGACCGCGGTGGCGAGCTTCTGGACTTCCGCGCGACGGGAGCGGTCGGGGACCAGCCGGGCCATGTCCAGTGCCTGCTGGCGATGCACGATCATCATCTGCAGGTACATGACATCGTCGGCGTTGTGTTTCGGCTTGGCCTCCGAAGGATCGCTCGCCTTCGATGTGCCGCCGCACGCGGTGAGCAGCAGGGCGAAGGCGAAGAGCATCCCCGCGAGCGCACGGTGCCGGGAGCGAACCGCGGCGGACGCAGGGCGGGGG
>NZ_VCKW01000536.1 GCF_005889715.1 Actinomadura soli | reverse complement strand
GTCCCTACCCGCCTGCCCGACCTTGCCACCGCGTTCGGCCGTGCCGCCGCCCTCGCCTTCTTCCGGGGTTGGGCGGCGCGGCCGTTCTCCGTGTCTGACCTGGACAAGGAGTCCTCTCACATGCTGAAACGTCCTGCCCGGCGCGGCTTCGGCCGCCCACAGCGACCCGCCGCGGGCCACGGCCGTGGCGGTGGTCGCGTCGGTGGCGGCCGTCTCGGTGGCCGCTTCGGTGGCCGCCGCGGCTACGCCGACACCGACGCGCTCGACGCGCTGATGCCCGCGCTGATGGATCGCCGCGCGGCGCCACGGCGGCCGGTGCTGGGGCCGCTGGCCCGCGGTTATGCCCGCTGGGTGATGGCCTCGCCCGACACCCGCGGTCTGGGCACCGGCCTGGCCGCCCTCTACCCTGCCGGTCACCTCGCCTACACCTACGCCCCCGGCGATGCGCTGCTGCTGGGAGCGTTCGCGCCCCCGGCGGCGCTGGCCGCGTGGGTGGCCACCTACAAGACCCACGGCTCGCCCCGCTACTCCGGCGCCATCGCCGCGATCGCGGCCGGGATCCCGTCGTGGCTGGCCACCGCCGCTACCACCGGCATCACCAACCTGCCCACCCTGCTGGGCTACACCCTCACCGCCACCGCCACCTGGTCGGCCTACACCTGGTCCGACGTCCTCAAAGAACGCCGCCGGTTCGCCGAAGCGCAGGCCAAGTGGGAGACCATCGCGGGCCTGGCCGGGCTGGAAGGGTCCCGGCTGCTGCGCACCGAACGCACCCGCACCGGCGTCAAGTTCAAAATCGACCTCGGCGTGGAAGGCCCATCGGCGTCCCGGCTGGAACGCGGCGACCTGGCCGAACAGATCGCCCGCTGCTACGGCATCGGCGCCGACCGGGTCCGGATCACCACCCACCGCAAGAACGCCCGCATCGCCTGGATCATCATCCAGCTGGTGGACCTGTGGTCGCAGCTCGTGCCGCACCCCGCCGCCGTCGCCGCTGACGGCACCCCCCTTCCCGCCGCGGCCGCCGCGACGAGCAAGGGACACCGGTCGATCCTGGACGGCCCGTACATCATCGGCACCGACCCCGAGACCGGCGACGACCTGGAACTGGTCATCTTCGACGACGGCGGCGGCCGGCATGTCGACATCGTCGGCTCCAACGGCGGCGGCAAGACCAACACGCTGTCCAACATCGTCCAGCAGGGCGCCGAGTGCTGCGACGTGCTGACCGTGGCGATCGACCTGGGCAAAGGCGTCATCCCCATCCTGTGGCGTGACCACCTGCACGAATACGCCGGAGTCGGAGAGGAAGACAAGGCCGTCCTGATCCTGGAATGGCTGGACGCGCTGCTGGACGAACGCGCCATCGCCTGCCAGGGCGGCACCCTGACCCCCTCGCCCACCTCGCCCGTGGTGCAAGTGATCGTGGACGAACAGGACACCGCGACCGGGTTCCACTCGGCCATCGCCGATGTGTTCAAGCCCGTCATGGACAAGATCCACAAACGCGGCCGCTCACTCGGCATCGTCCTCATCACCGCCAAACAACGCGACGTCGTCCAGCACACCGGATCCAAGGAGGGCAAGGCCAACGCCTACACCACCATCGTCGGACGCGTCGCCAACACCAAGGAGATGACCAAAGCCCTGCCCGACTGGGAGACCACCGGCTGCCCCGACATGTCCACCTACGGCGGCGACGCCCAAGGCGTCGTCCTGCTGGTCCGCCAGGGCGGCACCTGGCAGGCCGGGCGCACCCGCGCCCTGTACGACCCCAAGACCGTCCAAGCGCTGGCCGCCGCCTACGGCCCCGCAGGCGCCCACCTCGAACCGCACATCGCCGCCGACCTGCCCACCGGCTACGCCCAACGCCACCCCATCCCCGC
>NZ_VCKW01000535.1 GCF_005889715.1 Actinomadura soli | reverse complement strand
CGCGGCGACCTGATCGAGCTGGACGCGGGCGACAAGGTGCCCGCCGACCTGCGGCTGCTGCGCACCGACGAGCTGGCCGTGGACGAGTCGGCCCTCACCGGCGAGTCGATGCCCGTCGCCAAGGACCCGGCGCCGCTGCCCGAGGTCGCGCTCGCCGACCGCACCGCGATGACCTTCTCCGGCACCCTGGTCACCGCCGGACGCGCCACCGGCCTGGTCGTCGCCACCGGCGCGGACACCGAACTCGGCGACATCAATCGCCTGGTGCACACCACCGCCGCCGTCCAGACCCCGCTCACCCGCAAGATCACCCAGTTCAGCAAGGTCGTGACGGCGGCGATCCTGGTGCTGGCGGCGCTGACGTTCGCGATCGGCGTGCTCCGCGGCAGGGGCGCGTCCGAGATGCTGACCGCCGCGGTCGCGCTGGCGGTCGGCGCGATCCCCGAGGGGCTGCCCGCCATCGTGACGATCACGCTCGCGCTCGGCGTGGCCCGGATGGTGCGGCGCGGCGCGATCGTCCGGCACCTGCCCGCCGTCGAGACCCTCGGCAGCACCACCGTGATCTGCACCGACAAGACCGGCACCCTCACCCAGAACCAGATGACCGTCACCCACGTCACCGCGGCCGGACGCGACTACACCGTCACCGGCACCGGCTATGCGCCGATCGGGCAGATCCGGCAGGACGGCCGGACGGTCGACCTCGCCGGCCATCCCGTCCTCCGGGAGACCCTGCTCATCGGGCTGGGCTGCAACGACGCGCGGCTCGTCCGCAAGGGCGAGGACTGGACGATCACCGGCGACCCGACCGAGGGCGCCCTGCTCACCAGCGCCGCCAAGGCGGGGCTCGACCACGTCCCGCCCCGGGCCGCCGTGCTGCCGTTCAGCTCCGAACGCCGCTTCATGGCCACCCTCCACGACGACGGAACCGTCTACGTCAAAGGCCCGGTCGAGCGGATCCTGGAGTTGTGCCGCGACGCCGCCGGGCCGGACGGTGAGCCGGTTCCGCTCGACGCCGCCGCTGTCCACGACCGCGCCGAGGCCTACGGTCACCAGGCGTTGCGGGTGCTGGCCTTCGCCCGCGGCCGCACCGACGCCGCCGACTTGGACGAGCTGCCGCCGCTGACCTTCCTCGGCCTGCAGGCCATGCTCGACCCACCCCGGCCCGAAGCCGCCCAGGCCGTCCGGACCTGCCACGACGCCGGAATCCAGGTCAAGATGATCACCGGTGACCACGCCGCCACCGCCCGCGCCATCGGCGCCCGCATCGGACTGGACGGCAAAGTCATGACCGGCGCCGAACTCACCGCCGACGTCCCCGCCGGACGCGTCCGCGACACCACCGTGTTCGCCCGCGTCTCCCCCGAGCAGAAGCTCCGCCTCGTCCAAGCCCTCCAGGCTGACGGGCACGTCATCGCGATGACCGGCGACGGCGTCAACGACGCGCCCGCCCTCAAGCAGGCCGACATCGGCGTCGCCATGGGACGCACCGGCACCGACGCCGCCAAGGAATCGGCCGACATGGTCCTGACCGGCGACGACTTCGCCTCCATCGAGCAGGCCGTCGAAGAGGGCCGCGGCGTGTTCGACAACCTGGTCAAGTTCATCGTGTGGGCACTGCCGTCCAACGTCGGGCTCGGCCTGGTCCTGGTCGCCGCGATCGTCGCCGGAACCGACCTCCCGATCCTGCCGCTGCAGGTGCTGTGGCTCAACATGACCGCCGTGCTGGTCCTCGGCCTGCCGTTCGCGGTCGAGCCCAAGGACGAGCACATCATGACCCGCCCGCCGCGCGACCCGTCCCTGCCGCTGATCCCCCGCGCGCTGACCATCCGGATCCTGCTGGTCTCGGCGATCCTGCTCGCCGGAGCCTTCGGGCTCCAGCACTGGGAACG
>NZ_VCKW01000534.1 GCF_005889715.1 Actinomadura soli | reverse complement strand
ACCTCGACCTGCCCGCCCTCGGCCTGCCCGACAACCCCCACCACACCCACACCGTCACCGACCAACTCAACGGAACCACCTACACCTGGACCCAAACCAACTACGTCCGCCTCGACCCCCACACCCAACCCGCACACATCCTGACGTTCGAGAAGCCGGACGACGGACGTGCGCGGGCCGAAGCGAACCGCGAGCCGAGCCGCAAGCCGAGGCGGGCAAGGGCGGCAGCCGACCCGCCGAGGAAGAGGAGGACCGCGAAGAGGCCGAGTGGCGGAAGCTGAGTCAGACGGGCTCGGCGGCGGGCAGGCGGTCCTGGATGGAGCGGCATCCGGTGAAGACCGAGCCGAGGCCCTCGCGGTCGATGATCTCGCGGAGTTTGGCGGGCAGCGCCGGCAGCGCGAGGCAGCCGCCGTCGGCGGCGACGCGCCAGCGGATGCCGAGCAGGATCGGCAGCGGGTCGCAGCGGACGCCGAGCCGGTCGTGCATCCGCACCATGAGGTGGCGCAGGTTCCCCTCCACGAGCCTGGTGAGCGTCTCCCCGAGCCGCGGCACCGTGACCTCGTCGAGCACCCCGGACAGGTGGACGACCGTGTGGTCGCCGTCCCCGGCCGCCGTCGTGGTGATCATGAGTTCGGACGGGGCGGGCGGGTTCGGCGCGAGCCCGGCGTCGCCCGGGTGCAGGGCCCGGATGGCGTCCAGGACGTGCGTGGTGTCGACGTCTTCCGCGCCACCGTCCGGGGCGGGCGTGGCCGTGGCCGACGCGATGTCCGGGAACACCGGGACGAGCTGCGCCAGGCCGGTGAGCCGCAGCGCCCGGAGCACGTGGCCGGACGGCTCGGGCACGACGGCCCGCAGCTCGCAGCCCAGCAGCTGCGCCCGCGTCTCGGCGCGGGCCAGCAGGACGAGCCCGGCCGCGTCCAGCAGGACCGCGTCACCGAAGTCGACGACGACGCCCCCGCGGGTCCCGCCGCGCCGCCGTCCCCGCGGCGGGGCCGCCGCGGCGGCGAGGGACAGCGCCTTGCTCACCCCTTCCCGGATCCCCGCGTAGTTCTGCCAGCTGATCTGCGCGGGCAGGCTCAGCACGATGAACCCTCGCCGGGTCTCGATGCTCAGGCCCGGCACGGTCGTGTCCTTCATGTGTCACATCCCGATCGGGGTTCTCGTGGCCGCGCGGGCGGGCCGGGGCGGAGCGGTGGCGGTGGCGGTCAGGGCGGCGGCGTGGGAGCCGGGCGGACGCGATCCGGGCCGGTCGTCCGGACTCTCGTCCGGATACGGGGGGCGGCCGCCTCGCACGACGCCCGTCAGCCGGGACGCCGCGAGGCGTTCGATGATCCGCTCCTCGGGCCGCACCCCCAGATGGGCGCAGCAGCACCACAGGTCGTCCACGCAGCGGCGCACGTTCTCCGCCGGAACATCGGCGAAGCGAACGCGCAGCCGCGCCACGAGCTCATCGCGCGTCGGTACGACCGATGGCGACATCTCCCAGCGCTCCACTGTCCCTCCGATCGCTCATGGACGGACGCATTCCGTCCAAACTGAGCAGAACCCGCCGGTGGGGCGGGTTCTGAGCTTGGATGCGACCTACCCGGGGCATGCGCCAGAAAAAGCGACGAACCTAAAAACACGGACATGACACCACCGTCGCGCGGCAAGCATTCGGGGCCGTCCGCGCCGGTGGGCACGGACCGCCCCGCGCGGTGGGCCTCCCGGACCGAAACCGGTCCGCCGGTCACAGACCGTACTGAATCTTTTACGGATGGTTGCCTGTCGCGAACGTCCCCGGAGCGGACGGCGGGCATTGCTGATCTAGATGTCTCCAACACACCCGGGGTGGCCCATGCACGGACAGCCGAAGAACATCACCTGCACCACGTCCGGCCAGGTCACCGCACCGGACATGGA
>NZ_VCKW01000533.1 GCF_005889715.1 Actinomadura soli | reverse complement strand
GCGGGTGGTCGGGTCAGAGGTACTGGCCGGTGTTGGCGACGGTGTCGATGGACCGGCCGGCTTCGGCGCCCTTGGTTCCGGAGACGAGGGTGCGGATGTAGACGATCCGCTCGCCCTTCTTGCCGGAGATGCGGGCCCAGTCGTCGGGGTTGGTGGTGTTGGGGAGGTCTTCGTTCTCGCTGAACTCGTCGACGCAGGCGGCGAGGAGGTGGTTGACGCGAAGACCTTTCTGGCCGGTGTCGAGGAATTGCTTGATGGCCATTTTCTTGGCGCGGTCGACGATGTTCTGGATCATGGCGCCGGAGTTGAAGTCCTTGAAGTAGAGGACTTCCTTGTCGCCGTTGGCGTAGGTGACTTCGAGGAAGCGGTTCTCCTCGGTTTCGGCGTACATCCGTTCGACGGTGCGCTGGATCATGGCTTCGACGGTGGCTTCGTTGGAGCCGGAGTGTTCCTTGACGTCGTCGGGGTGGAGTGGGAGTCCGCCGAGGATGTACTTGGAGAAGATGTCCTTGGCGGCTTCGGCGTCGGGCCGTTCGATCTTGATTTTGACGTCGAGCCGGCCGGGGCGCAGGATCGCGGGGTCGATCATGTCCTCGCGGTTGGAGGCGCCGATGACGATGACGTTCTCGAGTCCTTCGACGCCGTCGATCTCGCTGAGGAGCTGCGGGACGATGGTGTTCTCGACGTCGGAGGAGACTCCGGATCCGCGGGTGCGGAAGATGGAGTCCATCTCGTCGAAGAAGACGATGACGGGGGTTCCGGCGGACGCCTTTTCGCGGGCGCGCTGGAAGACGAGGCGGATGTGCCGTTCGGTTTCGCCGACGTACTTGTTGAGGAGTTCGGGGCCCTTGATGTTGAGGAAGAAGCTCTTGCCTTCCTGGCCGGTCCTCTCTGCGACCTGTTTGGCGAGGGAGTTGGCGACGGCCTTGGCGATGAGGGTCTTGCCGCATCCGGGCGGGCCGTAGAGGAGCACGCCCTTGGGGGGCCTGAGCTGGTGCTCGCGGAAGAGGTCGGCGTGCAGGTAGGGCAGCTCGATGGCGTCGCGGATCATTTCGATCTGGGAGCCGAGGCCGCCGATCTCGTTGTAGGAGATGTCGGGGACCTCTTCGAGGACGAGCTCTTCGACCTCCGCCTTGTGGATCTTCTCGTAGGCGTATCCGGAGCGGGGTTCGAGCATGAGGGAGTCGCCCGCGCGGAGGGGGACTCCGCGGAGCGGTTCGGCGAGCTTGACCACGCGTTCTTCGTCGGCGTGGGCGATGACGAGGGCGCGTTCGCCGTCGTCGAAGAGTTCTTTGAGCATGACGACTTCGCCCTGCTCTTCGAACTTGAGCGCTTCGACGACGTTGAGGGCCTCGTTGAGCATGACTTCCTGGCCGCGCTGGAGTTCGTCGACGTCGACGGCGGGGCTCACGTTGACGCGGAGTTTGCGTCCCCCGGTGAAGATGTCGATCGTTCCATCGTCGCGGGCTTCGAGGAAGACGCCGAACCCGGATGGTGGTTGTGCGAGCCTGTCGACCTCCTCCTTGAGCGCCACGATCTGCTCGCGAGCCTCTTTGAGGGTCGCTACGAGACGCTCGTTCTGACCGGTTACGGCGGCCAGGTTGGCCTGTGCCTCATGGAGGCGTTCTTCCAGAACACGTACTTGGCGCGGGGATTCCGCGAGCTTGCGGCGCAGCACGGAGATCTCCTCCTCCAGGAAGGAGATCTGCGTTTGGAGGTCTCTGACCTCCTTTTCGTGCTGCGCCCTTCGCGCCCCTGCATCGTCACGAGCGGCCACGCCCCGTCACCTCCTCACGAAGAGAGCCGACGACCTACTGAGACCCTACCTATCTGGAGGGCTTCCGTAACCTGCCCATTCGGTGTTCGTGTCGTGCGGGGGTCTTCCGGGAGGGTTGGGAGGGGTGCTGTG
>NZ_VCKW01000532.1 GCF_005889715.1 Actinomadura soli | reverse complement strand
ACTCGGACGCGTTGACGTTGTCGGCCAGATTCCGCCAGCAGTTGACGGTCAGGAACAGGGTCTCGATGTCCTGCCATTGGCCGGTCTGCCGGTCGTAGCGGCGGGGCGTGCAGCCCACCCTGAGCGACAGGAACGGCGTTCCGTTGGCCGTGACGGCGTAGCGGGGCTCCGCCGCGACCCAGCCGGTGATGGTGATGTGCGCCTCGTTCATCGCTGCCCTCCGTTGTCTCGCGCGTACGAGGTCAACGGTGGCGCAGGCGGCACTGGTGGCGGGTGCGGGAGCGGAACTGTGGATAACTCAGCCGCGGCCGAGCGCGATCTCGACGTCCCGGCGGAAGCGGGCGTAGACCTGGAGGTCCTGCTCGATGGGCACGATCACCTTCTCGTACGCGACGCCCTCGATGCCCACGCGCATGTGGTGCTCCATCTTGTCGCCGTGCTTGGCGGAGGAGAGGGCGACCAGGTTGCGGCAGGCCGATGACGTGAGCCAGCCCATGCCGAGGGTGCACACCATCAGGACGGCCACGTAGGGGATGAGGCCCGCTTCTCCGACCAGGCCGCCCGGGTCTTCGCCGCCGGCGTTCAGCACGCCGTAGGCGACGAGGAGGCCGATCCACACGACGCTGAGGACGGCGACCAGCACCAGGAAGTACTGCCACGTCTTGATCAGCCACCACCAGCGCGGGACCTGGTTGAACGTGGGCAGGGCGTCCTTGAGCGACTCGCCGAGCGCCTCGGGGATCTCGGTCGCGTGGGAGCGGGCGGCGGCGCGGACGGAGCGTCCCCAGTGCGCGGGCAGTTCCGGCGTGATGCCCTCGGTGATGCCTTGCAGGGCGGCGTCGACGTCGCCCTGCTGGGCGCCGATCGGGCCGGTGAAGGCGCCGCGGAGTTCCTCGCGCAGTTCGGTGAGGCGCATCCGGCGCAGCGGGTCGGAGCGGAGCCGGGCGATGATCGCGGCGACGGGCCAGCCGACGAAGTCGGCGGCGCGCAGCTCGTAGGCGCTCTCCATGGCCTCGGCGACGGCGGGCGCGCCCGCGGCGTCGGTGAGGGCCTGGACGAGGTCGCCGCGGCGGCCGTCGTCGACCGTGGTGGGCGGCTCGGTGTCCGCGCGGTAGCCGACGAAGCGCTCGGCGGCCCGGTCGACGTCGGCGGACAGGCGCTCGGTGCGGGCGCGGCGGGCGGCGACGGTGTCGACGAGGATGTCGCGGAAGCCGTAGACGCCGTCCTCGGCGACCGCGGAGGTCGTCACGATGCGCGGGTCGGCGAGGCCCTCGGCCTCCAGGAGGCGGCGCAGGTCGGCGACGCAGTCGTCGATCTCGTGCGGGGCGAGCCGGTCGACCTGGTTGAGGACGATGAGGGTGACGCCGGTGTGCCGCGCGAACGGGACGATGTAGTTGCGGTGCAGGGCGGCGTCGGCGTACTTCTGCGGGTCGACGACCCAGACGAGCAGGTCGGCGATGGCGACGAACCGGTCGACCTCGGCGCGGTGCATCGCCTGGATGGAGTCGTGGTCGGGCAGGTCGATCAGGACGAGCCCCTGAAGCGACGCGTCGGCGCGTTCCAGGTCGAGGGCGCTGGCGCGGGCGTAGCGGTGGCGCTTGTCGACGTCCAGCCAGTCGAGGAGGGGGCCGGCGCCGTCCAGGCCCCAGACGCAGGCGTGGGCCCGGGACGTCATGGGGCGCCGCATGCCGGTCGGCGACAGTTCGAGGCCGCAGATGGCGTTGAACAGGGACGACTTGCCGCTGCCCGTGCCGCCCGCGAGGGCCACGACGGTGTGCTCGCCGGACAGCCGGAGCCGCTGCCCGGCCCGGTCGAGCAGCGCCCCGGCCTCGGCCAGGACGGGCTGGTCGAGCCGGCCGTCGCCCGCGCGGACGAGCCGGTCGAGGCCGTTGAGGCGGTCGGTCAGGCTGGGCG
>NZ_VCKW01000531.1 GCF_005889715.1 Actinomadura soli | reverse complement strand
CCCCTAGCCCACCCACGCGCTCCCCCGGGAACCACGCCCACCGAAAGACCACCAGGGGCCGTGCCATCCGCTAGGCCCGTTGCGGACGCGTGCGTCGTTGACACGGTTGCGAACGACGCAGGCGGGTGCCCTTCTCCGGCCAAGAGGCTGGGGGTCATTACCAGCTCGGCCTGAAGGGCAGTCGCGATGCGTTCGGCGAAGACAAGGCCCTCCAGAAGCGAGTTGGACGCCAGACGATTCGCGCCGTGGACACCGGTGCAGGCGACCTCACCGCAGGCGTAGAGGCCAGGGACGGACGTCCGTCCGTGCAGGTCCGTGCGGACACCTCCGCTCGCGTAGTGGGCGGCGGGAACGACCGGGATCGGCTCGGTCACGGGGTCGATGCCGTGGTGCCGGCAGGCGGCCAGGATGGTCGGGAAGCGGTTCTCCCACATCGTGGCGCCGAGGTGCCGGCCGTCCAGCAGCATGTGGGACACACCGGTCTCGTGCATCCGGTTCATGATGCCTTTGGCGACGACGTCACGCGGAGCGAGTTCCGCCAGGTCGTGGCGTCCGAGCATGAACCGCTCCCCGGAGTGGTCGACGAGATATGCGCCCTCGCCCCGCACGGCCTCCGAAATCAGCGGCTGCTGCCCGCGCGCACCCTCGCCGAGCCACAGCACGGTCGGATGGAACTGGACGAACTCAAGGTCGGCGACATCGGCTCCCGCCCGCAGCGCGAGCGCGACTCCATCGCCCGTGGAGACCTCGGGGTTCGTAGTGGCCGAGAACACCTGCCCCAGCCCGCCGGTGGCGAGCACGACCGCACGGGCCCGGACGGCGCCGACGCCGCCCGGCTGCCCTTCGCCCATCACGTGGAGGGTGGCCCCGGCCGCGCGTCCGGCCCCGTCCTTCAGCAGGTCGAGGACGAGCGCATGCTCGATGACCTCGACGCCGGAGTCCTTGATGGCGGCGAGGAGCGCACGGCTGATCTCCGCGCCGGTCGCGTCGCCGCCCGCATGGGCGATCCGGCGCCGGTGGTGGCCGCCCTCCCGGGTCAGCGCGATGTCACCACCACTGGAACGGTCGAAGGCGGTGCCCAGTTCGATGAGCCCGCGGACAGCGTCCGGCCCCTCGGTGACGAGAGCCCGGACCGCGTCCTCGTCGCACAGACCGACGCCGGCGGTGAGGGTGTCAGCGAGGTGTTCCTCGGGGGTGTCGTCGGGCGCGAGCGCCGCAGCGATCCCACCCTGCGCCCAGCGGGTCGACCCTGCGTCCAGCAGCGCCTTGGTGACGAGCAGCACCTGCCCGTGCGGACGGCACCGCAACGCGGCGACCAGGCCCGCGATACCGGAACCGATGACGACGACATCGGTCTCGGTGGTCCAGCCGGGGTCGGGGGCGACGAGAACGGAAGGGATCACG
The DNA here is from genome assembly GCF_005889715.1 of Actinomadura soli. GTDB lineage: Bacteria > Actinomycetota > Actinomycetes > Streptosporangiales > Streptosporangiaceae > Spirillospora > Spirillospora soli. The sequence continues at coordinate 517 of NZ_VCKW01000531.1, read as the reverse complement.
AACCCTCCTCAGGATCGGTTCTCGTCATTATGACCCTAACCTCTGACCACCCGAACGCCAGCCCCCCACATTCCACCTAAACCCCCAGAAACCAGCACCACCCACAAACCCCCGGACACCACCACGCCCGTTGCCCACAGAGCCACCAAGCCAGCCAAGAACCCAGATCAAGCCAGCTCACCGAATCAAGCGGATCCACAAGCCGAGCAAGCCCGCCACACACCAGCCCAGGCCACCGCACAGCCCGGCCCACCGCACAGGCAAGGCCACCACGCCAGCCCCAGATCACCGCCTCAGCCCCAGATCGCCATGTCGGTCGCCGCGCCGCAAGATCACATCGCCGAGGCCAGGTCACTACATCAGGGCGGGTCGCGCGGGATCGCTGCGCCGGGTCAGGTCATTGCGTCGAACGCGAGGTGCGTTGCCTCAGGCGAGGGTGGTGTTCCGGGCGCGGCTTCCGGGTGGGGTGGCCTAGCGGTGGATTTGGTCGCCGCGGATTTGGGAGGTGCCGGGGACG
>NZ_VCKW01000530.1 GCF_005889715.1 Actinomadura soli | reverse complement strand
GGGGAGCTGGGGAGCTGGGTCAGGCGTAGGGGTTCTGCCCCTCCTTGAGGCGGTTCGCGAACTCCTTCAGCGCGTCCAGGGCCCGGAGGTACGGCATCGGGCCGTACGAGACGCGGGCGACCCCGGCGGCCGCCAGGTCGGCCACGGACGAGCCGGGCATCTGGTTCGCGTTGATCGGGCCCGGCAGCTCCTTGACCAGCGTCGGGACGGCGTCGATCGGCGCCATGATCGGGTACACGCAGTCGGCCCCGGCCTCGAAGTACAGGCGGCCCCGGACGATCGCGGCGTCGGCCGGGTCCGGTGCCTTGGCGGCGAACGTGTCGACCCGGGCGTTGATCACCAGCGCGTCGCCGGCGGCGGCCCGGACGGCGGCGAGGTACTCGGCCTGCGTCTCCGGCTCCGCGAGCGCCCCGGCGTAGGTGTCCTCCAGGTTGCAGCCCGCGGCGCCGATGGCGAGCAGGCGCTCGACGAGCTCGTCCGGCGACAGCCCGTAGCCCGCCTCGGCGTCGACGGTGACAGGGACGGACGCGGCGCGGATGACGCGTCCGGCGGCGGCGAACATCTCCCCGGCGGGCGCGCCCTCGTGGTCGGGATAGCCGAGCATCGCGGAGATGGCGGCACTGGCCGTCGCGAGCGCCGGGAAGCCCGCCTCCTCGACGGTGGTGGCGCTCGCCGCGTCCCAGACGTTCGGCAGCAGCAGCGGATCACCGGGACGGTGCAGGTCACGAAGCAGCGCGGCATGTTCGGTCATGGTGTCTCCTTTCCCATCACCCAATGGACTAGGCAGACCACTGAAGTGTGACACCCGTCCCGGACATTCCCCCGCCCCCGGCGGCTGGGTTAGCGTCGAGATGATCAGCCGAACGCGATGAGGGAGTGCGCATGCTGCCGTGGTCCGCCGAGCTCGCCGGCCGCCTGGAAGAGCACGTCGTCAGCAGCGAGCTGCTGCGCGGCAACCCGCTGGACGACCCGCACGAGCGGCCCGTCCTGGTCTACGTCCCGCCCGGCTACGACGACGAGCCGGAGCGCCGCTACCCCAGCGTGTACGCGATCCAGGGGTTCACCGGCCACCTCGAGATGTGGCGCAACCGGATGCCGTACCGGCAGCCGTTCCCGGAGACCGCGGACGCGGTGTTCGCGTCCGGCGAGGCCCCGCCCGCGGTCGTGGTGTTCGTGGACGCCTGGACGGCGCACGGCGGCAGCCAGTTCGTCGACTCGCCCGGCACAGGCCGCTACCACTCCTACATCTGCGACGAGGTCGTCCCGTGGGTGGACGCCCGCTACCGGACGCTGAACGCCCCGGAGCACCGCGCGATCAGCGGCAAGTCCAGCGGCGGCTACGGCGCGATGATCACGCCGATGCTGCGTCCCGACCTGTTCGGCGCCCTCGCGACGCACGCCGGAGACGCGCTGTTCGAGTACTCCTACATGCCCGAGTTCCCGAAGTGCGTCCGGCATCTGCGCAGGTACGACGGCGACATCTGGCGCTGGTGGGACGACTTCAAGGGGCGCACCTCGTTCACCAGGCCCGAGGACATGGACCTGCTCAACCTCCTCGCCATGGCGCTGTGCTACTCCGCGCGCGACGACGGCACGCCCGACCTGCCGTTCGACCCGGTCAACGGCATGATCCGGCAGGACGTCTGGGACCGCTGGCTCGCCTGGGACCCGGTCCGCATGGTGCCGGGGCACGCCGAGGCGATGCGCTCGCAGCGGGCGATCTGGATCGACGGCGGGACGCGCGACGAATGGTTCCTGGACGTCGGCGCGCAGGCGTTCCGCCAGGCACTCCTCGACGCCGGAGTCCGGGAGGACGTGATCCGCTTCGAGCTGTTCGAGGCGGGGCACGGCGGGATCGACTACCGCTACCCGCTCGCCCTCACCTGGCTCTGCCACGCCATCGCCCCCTGACACCGCCACACCCC
>NZ_VCKW01000529.1 GCF_005889715.1 Actinomadura soli | reverse complement strand
ACTGTCCCCTGTCGAAGTCCAGCGTCCATGCGTAGGCCTTGAGGAAGGCGTGTGACAGCAGGCCGTCGATGCGTACGCCGCCGAAGGATCGCCAGGGGGTCGTGCGGGACCGCGTGGTGGCCACGAGTCGGTGTCGTTGTGCGAGCGGGCCGAGCGACACCGGTTCGGGGCTGTCGAAGTGCGGGCGATCGGCCAGGGCGCGTGGGACGCCCCAGGTGCGGTAGTGGCGGGATCCGGCCAGCAGACAGGCCTGCTGCGGCGCAGACGCGTCGTCGTCCTGCACCACGTACACCAGGCCGGAGTCGATGAAGAAGTTGAGATCGTCGCGCGCGCCGAAGCCACCACGGGTGAACATGAAGTGGTCCGACCAGAGGTAGAAGTCGATCTCCGTCGTCGCGGGGGCGTCCGCGAGGAGGCGGGCGTGGTCGGCGGCGGCGTCCGGGCGGTACCGGGGGGAGAGGATGAGGCGGCTGCGCGGGTGATCAACGGTGGACAGGAACTGTTCCAGGATGTTGGTCCCAATGATCACCAGATCTTGTGCGCCGACAAGGGTGGACAGGACCTCGACCGGCACGTTGGTCAGCGAGGCGGCGCCCAGGCGCAGTTCGGTGATGGTGCCGTGGCGTACCTGGGTGCGCTGGAGCCCGTGGTGACTTGATCCGCCCGGGAATGTCACCACGCCCAACTCCGCAGCGCGTTGCGGTCCCATGACCACGAAAGCGCCGCCGGTGTCGAGGTGGGCACGTACGTCGACGCCGTCGATTGTCGCCGCCACGGCAGGCAGGTACGGCGCGAGTTCATGGTCGACGAAGGCAAGCGCGGTGGTGCCGTCGAGCCGGACACCCAGCGGGCGGGTCAGCCTCAGGTCGAGCACCCGCAGCGCCTGCTCGACGGCCCGTGACCGGCTGATGCGTGACCGGCTGATGCGTGACCGGCCGGTGCGGCGTCGCCGTACATGCTCGATGGCCTGATCGGGACGGCCCAGATGAAGCCAGGCCGCAATGACCGGCTCGTCCAGCGTCCCCGGCGTCCGGTCGTCCGAGGCAAGGGCGTCGTAGTGCGCCAACGCCTTCTCGTAGGACTGCCTTACGTAGCAGCACAGGAAGAGCAAATGATCCCGAGAGGGCCCCGACAGCGTCTCGGCGAGGCGCTCGCACGCCTCTACATCGCCGTTCGACCAGGCTTGCCACGCACGCCGCGCCGCCCCGTCCAGCAGTCTGCCGGCAGACCTTGTCATTCGACGTCCTCCTGGGACACCTCGGCGGAGCCGAGGTCGGTGGCCACGGCGACGATCGTCATCAAAGGCACGACGGCGTGAGGGGCGATCGCATACTCGCCGCGTCCCGGCCGTACGAGCAGGCCCGCGCCTTGCAGGTCTTTGAGGTGGTGGTACAGGTGCCCGGTCGAGGTCTCGCCGAGCGCTTCCTGTAGCTCCCTGCGGGTTCGCGGGCCGCGGAGAAGGGCGGCCAGCAAGGCCAGGCGCGGCGCGCTGCCGAGGCGTTCGAGCAGGGAGGCCGCCGCCGCCCAACGCGCGCCCGCCACCTCGTCGGCCGCGTGTTCCATCGCCCATACGTACTCGCGGTCATCGAAGGCCACCGAGCCGCCGTACATGACCGTGCCGGTACCTCGCCCGTCTCCGCGACCGGCTCCGGCTCTGGCGCGGATCAGATCGAGCAGGTTGAGTGAGGCGTCGGCGGAAGGACGCGGAGACGGGTTCGGAGGGGACGGCCGCCCGGAGGGTGGCTCCTCCAGGCGTGCCATCCGGCGCTCAAGCTCTGCGATCCGTTCTTCGAACGATCCCATGACATCCTAGTCTGTTGTTCCGTATTTACGGAATGACAGAAATGTAGCAGACGTCGATCGGTGCCGCACGGCTGTGCTCATCCATTGGTGAGGTTCTCGCGGGTTGCGTGTTGGACGAGTTGATGGATGCGGACCTGGCGATGGGCGGCG
>NZ_VCKW01000528.1 GCF_005889715.1 Actinomadura soli | reverse complement strand
GGAGAGGGGAGGGGACCGGGGGAGCGGCATCAGCCCCGCGGCGCATACATGATCACGGCCACCCCCGCCAGGCACACCACCGCACCGGCGACGTCCCACCGGTCGGGACGGAAACCGTCCACCACCACACCCCACGCCAGCGACCCCGCCACGAACACCCCACCGTAGGCCGCCAGGATCCGCCCGAAATCGGGGGAGGGCTGGAACGTCGCCGCGAACCCGTACGCGCCCAACGCCAGCACACCCGCCGCGATCCACACCAGGCCGCGCTCCTCACGCCACCCCTGCCACACCAGCCACGCCCCACCGATCTCGGCCAGCGCGGCGACCACGAACAACCCCACCGACCGCAGCACGCCCATGCCGCTCACCCTACGAACACGCCGACCCCGGGGACGCCTCCGCCCCGTCCCGTCAACGGCCCTGTCCACCCACCGGTCAGATGTTGATCTTGAACGCGTGACCTGACGAGGAGACACGGGCCGATCGCGTGGTCCGCCGCCGATCCGTGGCGATGGACCACGCGGTCACCAAAACGCCGTACACCATACAGAATTTGGCTTCTGTCCGGTTCGACATCCTTCGCGTTCCTTCCCGCCGGACGCCCCGCGGCCGGCCCGCGCGGCCGGAACGGGGGATACTCGGACCTGTGAACGATCTTCTCCAGCCGCCGCGGCTCGTCCGGCCGACGACGGCGGTGCGCGAGTCGTTCCTGGCCGGGGAGTGGGCCGACTGCCTGGACAGCGGCGCGCCGACCGGCTGGCTCGACCCGGCCCGCGAGGATTTCGGCGCGTTCGTCGCCGAGCGCCGCGGCATGCGGACCCGCTGGAACGTGCCCTGCAGCACGTTCTGGTACGTGTCGGACGAGCATTACCTCGGCACGCTGATCGTGCGGCACCGGCTGACGCCCGAGCTCGCCGAGGTCGGCGGCCACATCGGCTACCACGTCGTCCCGGCGCGGCGGCGGCGGGGCCACGCCACGCGGATGCTCACGGCGGGCCTGGCCGAATGCCGCGGCCTGGGCCTGGATCGCGTCCTGCTGACGTGCGCCGTGGGCAACGAGCCGTCGCGTCGCGTGATCGTCGCGAACGGCGGCGTCCACGACGGCCGCGCCCACGGCGAGGACCGTTACTGGATCACGCTCGACACCGGACACGACACCGACACCTGAAACCGACCGGTTCGCCCCGCTTTCAGCACTCCGTGATCGTTGGTCGATAATGTACATTATGTTAAGTAGACCTCATGATCAGCGGAGTGGTGTGCCGGGGTGGTCGCGGGGGTTAGAGTGCGGGCGTTCGCAGTCGGCGACGATCCGAGCCGGGCGGTGTGGCGTCGTGATTCCTGAGCGTTTCGTTCGCGCGTTGGACGGTTTCGAGGCGGTGCTGGTGGCGGTGCCGCCGGATCGGTGGCTGTCGCCGTCGCCGTGCGAGGGCTGGTGCGCGATCGACGTGGCGGGGCATGTGACGGCGGGGCTGCTGGTGGTGGAGCTGCGGGCGGCGGGGCTGCCGCTCCCCCAGGACGATCCGGACTGGCGCGAGGTGGCCGGTGAGGACCCGGTGGCGAGCTGGCGTGCGGTGCGTGCGCGGATGACGGCGGAGCTGACCGCGGAGGCGCTGGCGCGGCGGATCACGCTGGGGTTCGGGGATGTCGTCACGGTGAGTGAGTGGCTGGAGCACTCTCCGGTGGAGTTGCTCGTCCACACGTGGGATCTGGCGCAGGCGACTGGGCAGGAGGTCGTGTTCGAGGCGGATCTGGTGGCGGCCGCGCTGGAGACGGCCAGAGAATTCGCGTCGCGCGGGCGTGCGGCGGGGAAGGTGGGTCCGGAGCGCGTCCTTCCAGAGGGGGCCGCTGATCAGGAGCGGTTGCTGGCGTTGTTCGGCCGTACTCCCCTGGGCGGTTGATTCCCTCGCCGCTCCCCCGGGCGGCGCGCCCGTCCCCTGGGATTCTGGGGTGCGGTGGGC
>NZ_VCKW01000052.1 GCF_005889715.1 Actinomadura soli | reverse complement strand
GGGCGGGAGGGCCGGACCGGCGTCCGCCCGGACGCCTTTCGACGGCCGCGGTCCAGGTGGCGTTCGTCCCCGTCTGGAGCAGCGGCTACATCGCGGGATCCATCGGCGCGCGCAGCAGCCACTCGCTCGCCCTGGCGGCCTGGCGCTTCCTGGTCGCCGTCCTCGTCCTGGGCTCGTTCGCCCTGGTCACCCGGGCACCGTGGCCGTCCAGCGCCCGCGTCTGGGGTCATCTCCTCATCGCCGGGACGCTGCTGCAAACGGTGCAGCTCGGCGGTGTCTTCCTGGGACTGGGGCACGGCGTCCCGGCCGGGTCGTCCGCCCTGATCCTCAGTGCCTGCCCGCTCATCGTGGCCGCGCTCGCGGTTCCGCTGTTCTCCGAACGGCTGACCCGGCGGCAGTGGGCGGGACTCGGACTCGGCCTGACCGGGGTGGCCGTCTCGGTGAGCGAACGGCCGGCCGCCGGCGGGGCCTGCTCTACCTGGTGCCGCCGGCGACCGCGCTGCTCGCCGTCCCGCTGCTCGGGCAGGGCCTGACCGCAAGCGTCGCCCTGGGGATGGCGGTCGCCGGAGCCGGGGTGCTCCTGGTCCTACGTCCTGGCCATACACCGCCGGCCAGCACGACGTGTCGGTGAAGTGGCGCTCCAGCCGTGACGGTGCTGGACGGGGAGGCCGCCCCCAAGGCAGAGTCGGCGCGGGTCAGGTCACCTCGTTGAGCTTGCCGGTCGCGACGTCGAAGACGAATCCGCGGACGGCGTCCTTGTGCGGGACGAACGGGCTGTTCTTGATGCGGGCGATGGACTGGCGCACGTCCTCGTCGAGGTCGGGGAACGCCTCCGCGGACCACGGGGGCTTGATGCCCGTCTCGTCCTGGATGGCGCGCTTGAACTCGTCGTCGCGGAAGGTGAGCATCCCGCAGTCGGTGTGATGGATGAGGATGATCTCCGTGGTGCCCAGCAGGCGCTGGCTGATCGCCAGCGAGCGGATCTCGTCGTCGGTGACGACGCCGCCGGCGTTGCGGATGACGTGGGATTCGCCGTCGCCCAGACCGAGGATGGCGTAGACGTTGAGCCGGGCGTCCATGCAGGCGACGACGGCGACGTGCCTGGACGGCGGCAGCGGCAGCGGCCCGTTGAAGCTCTCCGCGTAGCGGGCGTTGTTGGCCAGATATTCGTCGGTCACGGACATGTATGAACTCCTCGGTCACGCACCGCACTATGGAACTTTGTCTACTTATTAAGTGGAGAATTGGAGATCATGTCAAGAGTCGCGCAGGAAGCGCCGGGCATTGTCCGCGCGTCAGTGCCAGCCGTCTTCTGGTGGCGACTTGAATTCCAGCCACCTGCTGTCGGTGACGGCCATGACGGTGTGCGGGACGCCGGTCGGATGGATCAGGGTCTGACCGGGCCCGAGCTGGGCCGGCACACCGCCGACCGTGCCGACGAGGGACCCGCTCAGCAGATAGATGTAGCTGTCGTGCCGGTGCTGGTGCTCGGGGGAACGGACGCCGGCCGGATAGTAGACCTCCCAGAGGATTCCCTGTTCGCCGCGCAACCGGAGCCGGACCAGGCCCCGCCCGCCGATCAGCGGAAGCCCCTCGACGTTGGTCAGGGGCCGCCATGAATCGGTTTCCGTGCTGGTCATCGGGAATCCCCCATCGCCTGGGCCCGCCGCCGGTGTGCGGCCGACCCGTGATCCCAGGCGCCGGCCAGCAGCTCGTAGGAGCGGACGCGGTCGGCGTGCCCGTGCGTGATCGTCGTGATGAGCAGCTCGTCGGCGCCGGTGACGCGCCGGAGGGTCTCCAGCCCCGCCACGACGGTTTCCGGCGCGCCAGTGAACTGGGTGGCGACGCGGTCGGCCACCAGGTCGAATTCTCCCGGACGCCACCGGTGGGCGGCGGCCTGCGCGGGCGTCGGGAACGGGATCGCGGCGAGCCCCGAACGGATGCTGTGCACCCACAGCGCGTACGGCGACGCCAGCTCCCTGGCCTCCTCGTCGGTGGGCGCGACCACCACGTCCGCGGACACGACGACGTAGGGCTCGTCCAGCGTGTCCGAGGGCCGGAACGCCTCCCGGTACGCCTTCACGGCCTCCAGCACGGTGGACGGGCTGACATGGTAGTTCGCCGCGAACGGCAGCCCCCGCTCCCCCGCGACGCGGGCGCTCTGCCCGCCGCTGCTGCCGAAGATCCACAGTTCCAGAGCGGCGCCCTCACCTGGGTTCGCGTGGGCCTCATGCCCGTCGCCGGTGTAGGTGCCGTCCAGGAGGGCGGCGATGTCCCCCACGATGTCGGCGAAGTCGCGGGGCTCGGCGCCCGGGTGCTGGAGCAGCGCGCTGCGCAGGGCGAACTTCGGGGACGTCATGAGCTTGGCGGCGTCGAACGGTGCGGGGATGAGCAGCCCGTCCACCTCCCCGACGACCCGGTCCTCGCGGACGGGACCGGACGCGGCGGCTCCGCGGGCGATCTCGGTACGGCGCTGCCCGGACCGGCCGAGTCCGAGATCGATCCGGCCGGGGTGCAGCGCGTCGAGGGTGCCGAACTGCTCCACGATGGACAGCGCGGTCCAGTGGCCGGTCTGCACCGCTCCCGAGCCGACGCGGATCCGGGAGGTGGCCGCGGCGACCGCCTCGATGAGGATCTGCGGCGCCGCGCTGGCCACGCCCGGAGCGAGATGGTGCTCGGCGAGCCAGTACCGCCGGTAACCCGCGGACTCCGCCCGGCGCGCCAGGTCAAGAGTGTTGCGCAGGGCGTCGCGCGCGGTCCGGCCGGCGGGCACAGGCGCGAGGTCGAGGACGGACAGGGGCGTCACGGACGCCTCCCAGGAAGGACGGTCGAATTCGAAGGGAACGGCCGCCCGCCCGCACGATGCCGGTCCGGACCCGCCATCTCCCAGCGCCGGTCCGGGCCCGTCATGTCGCCGCGTAACGGTTGGCGGGACGTGCCAGACCGAGATGGCCCCGCAGGGTGGCGGCCTGGTAGCCGGTCCGGAACGCGCCCCGCTCCTGGAGCACCGGCACGAGGCCCCGGGTGATCCCGGCGAGGTCGGAGGGCAGGACGCCGGGGCGCAGCCGGAAACCGTCCAGGCCCGCGTTCCGCCAGTCGAGCAGCAGGTCGGCCAGCTCGCCGGGCGTGCCGGTGAAGATCTCGGCGTCGGAGTCCAGTGGGGCGCCGTCCAGGTCGTCGAGGCGGGCCTTGCGGGAGACCGCCGCGCCGGGCGCCTCATCGAGGAAGACCACCAGATCGGCAAGGATCCGGAGGGGCTCGCCGGACCGGCGGACCGTGCGTTCCGCCTCGCGGATCTGGGCGACGACGGCGAAGGCGTCCGCCCGCGAGCGCGGGGTGACGAAGACGACGTCCGCGCCCCGCGCCGCGAACTCATAGGACCGGACGCCGCACGCGAGCGCGGTGACGAGCGGCTGGCCCTGCGGCGGCCGCGGCGTGATCGACGGTCCGCGGACGCTGAAGCGGGCGCCCTCGAAGTCGATGTAGTGCACCTTGTCGCGGTCCAGGAACCGGCCGGTCGCGGCATCGCGGATCTCGGCGTCGTCCTCCCAGCTGTCCCACAGCCGGCGCACGACCTCCACGACGTCGCCGGCCTCGCCGAACAGCTCGGCGCCGAGCGCCGCGCCCTCCGCGGTGGCGGACCACGGCCGGTCGAGGTCCGGGAAGGCGCGGCGCCCGAAATGGGCGGCGTCGGAGAGCCGGGCGCCGACCCGGGGCTGCCAGCCCGCGCGTCCCCGGCTCGCGTGGTCCAGGGACGCGATGCCGATGGCGACGTGGAACGGCTCGGTATGGGTGGTGATCGTCGCCGGGACGAGCCCGATCCGCTCGGTCGCCGGGGCGATCCGGGCGGCGACCAGGACGGCGTCAAGCCGCCCCCTGACCTGGTCGGTGCGGTCGTCTGGCACGGTGGGGCCGGACGACTGGAGGCCGAGGGAGTCGTCGATGGTGACGAAGTCGAGCAGGCCGCGCTCGGCCTCGGTGGCCAGATCCGTCCAGTAGCGGGCGGTGAACAGGCCGGCGGGGCGGGCGGCGGGGTCGCGCCAGGCGGCGGGGTGCCAGCCGGCGTCGTTCAGGGCGGCGGACAGGTGCAGACCGGTCATGAGACCTTCCTCGGTGTGCGCGCGGCCCTCGGTGTTCGCGGGGCCTGGAGACCGAGGTGGTCGCGCAGCGTGGGCCCGGTGTAGTCGGCGCGGAAGACGCCCTTCTCCTGCAGCAGCGGCACGACGTGCTCGACCAGGTCGTCCAGGCCGCCCGGGGTCAGGTGCGGCACGAAGACGAAGCCGTCGGCGGCGTCGGTCTGCACGAACGTGTCGATCTGGTCGGCGACCGACGCCGGCGTGCCGACGAACGTCTGCCTCCCGGTGGCCTCGATGACCAGCTCGCGGATGGTGAGGCCGCGTTCGGCGGCCAGCGCCCGCCACCTGCGGACGGTCTCGCCCCGGTCACCGCGGAACTGGGCCCGCCCCTGGGAGACGCCCTCGCCAAGATCCGGCTCGACGTCGGGAAGCGGGCCGTCGGGGTCGTAGGCGGACAGGTCCCGTCCCCAGTGACCCTCCAGGTAGGCGATGGCGGTCTGCGGGCCGACCTGCCGGCGGCGGATCTCGGCGGCGCGTTCGGCCGCGTCCGCCTCGTTGTCGCCGAGGACGTAGGTGACCGCGGGCATGATCTTCAGCTCGTCCCGGCGGCGGCCGTATCGGGCGAGCCGGCTCTTGACGTCCTTGTAGAAGGCGCGGCCGTCCTCCAGGGTCCCGTGCCTGCTGAAGATCACGTCGGCGTCGGCGGCGGCGAACTCGCGTCCCTGCGGAGAGTCGCCCGCCTGGATGATCACCGGATGGCCCTGCGGCCCGCGCGGCACGTTGAACCGGCCGGCGATGTCGAACTGCCGGCCGCGGTGCGCGAACGCGCCGCTCCCCGGACGGGCGAACACCCCCGCCCCCGGATCGGTGACCAGATCGCCGGGCGCCCACGAGTCCCACAGCTCGCGGGCCGTGTGCAGAAACTCGGCAGCGCGGCCGTAGCGGTCGGCCTCGTCCAGATATCCGCCGCGCCGGAAGTTCTCGCCGGTGAACTCGTCCCAGCTCGTCACGACGTTCCAGGCGGCCCGGCCCTCGCTGAGGTGGTCGAGCGTGGCCAGCCGCCTGGCCACCTCGTAGGGCTCGTTGAAAGTGGAGTTGACCGTCGCGGCCAGGCCCAGGCGCGCGGTGACCGCGGACAGCGCGGACAACACCGTCAGCGACTCGGGACGTCCGGCCACGTCCAGGTTGTGGATGCGGCCCTTCAGCTCGCGCAGCCGCAGCCCCTCGGCCAGGAAGAGGAAGTCGAACTTGCCGCGCTCCGCGGTCCGTGCGAGATGGGCGAACGAGGCGAAGTCGATCTGGCTGCCCGAGGCGGGGTCCGACCAGACGGTGGTGTTGTTCACCCCGGGGAAGTGCGCCGCAAGATGAACGGGCTTGACGGGCATCGGAAGGATTCCTCCAACGGTCGGACAGGTGGTCCCGGGGGCTGCGGCAGCCGCGCATCGGCTATTCCTATTTTTAAGGTAGGAAAAGTTTACTTGAACGTCAACGGGATGACGCGCTCCCCAGCGGAACTCGGCCTGGACCTGCGCACCGGTATGCGCAGGCCACGTCGCGATCCCACGCTCTGCAAGCCGGGTCGGCCACGTGCCGACCCCACCCCATCACTCAGGAAGGAAAGACCCGTTCGGTGATCCGGGCGGTGTAGCGGGCCTAGGTGCGGTGTAGCAGGCCTAGGTGACGAGCACCGCGGTCGAGGACGCCGTCGCCGTCACAGGATCGGCTTGGCGAGGTGGTCGGCGGTGCCGCCGCGCCATTCGATGAGGAAGAGTGTGGCGTCGTCGCTGGTGATTCCGCCTCTTTCCTGCATGAGTGTGTGGGAAAGGTCTCGGACCATTTGCTGCACGGTCGCGCTGGCGGGTCCGACGCGTTCGATGGTGGCGATCAGGCGTTCCTCGCCGAACTGCTCTCCCCCGATGGCGTGCTCTTCGATGAGGCCGTCGGTGTAGGCCAGGACCCGGTCGCCGCGCTGAAGGTGTTCGCTGTTGATCTGGGGCTTCGAGCCGCCGATGCCGACGGGCAGCGTGCCGGATCCTTCCAGTGCGCCGATGACGCGGTGATCGCGGATCAGCAAGGGTGCCGGGTGGCCGGCGTTGACCCATTCCAGGTGTCCCGTCCCGATGTTGAGGCGCATCATCTGCGCGGTGACGAAGTGGTCGGGGCCGAACTGCTGGTCGATGGCGGTGTCCATGAACGCGTACAGTTCGGCGAGGCCGGCCTCGGCGCGTCTGGCGTGCCGGTAGGCGCCCACGGCGACGGTGGCCAGCACGGCGGCGTTCAGGCCGTGGCCCATCGCGTCGATCATGGCCAGGTGCAGGATGTCGTCGTTGAGGGCGTAGTCCAGGCTGTCGCCGGCGACGTTGTAGGCGGGTTCCAGGATTCCGGCGACGGCGACCTGCGGCGTGGTCATGGTCAGCGGGGGAAGCAGTGACCACTGGATCTCCGCGGGCACGCTCATCGGCTCGCGTCGCCGGGCGCGGAAGAACTGGTCGGTGTAGCTGTTCTTGGTGACCAGCATGTCGGCGACCAGGCCCGCCAGCCGTCGCAGCAGCCGGCGGTCGTCGTCGCTGACGCTGTCCAGGGTCACGGCCAGCACGCCGATCTCGTCACTTCCGTCCAGCAAGGGCAGGAACATCCGCACACCGTCGGCCTGCAGGTGTTCGACGACGGTCTCGGTCAGGAACGCGCGTCCGGCCAGGGACCCCTGCAAGGGCAGCGGTTCACCATCGGTGAGACCCCTGCCGGGGAGGGGCACCAGGGTGAGCTGCGCGTAATCCTGCAGCAGGATCGAGATGTCCCGGCCGCCGATCGCACGTATTTCTTCGGCCACCAGCGGGGCGATGAGCTGCGGTGGCATCTCGTGCGCCCGGTCCAGCAACTGTCCCAGCAGCCGCTCACCGAAGCCTTCGCTCCGATTCACCGCGTTCACAGGCCCGATCCGTTCCCCCATGGCCATCTCTATGCCCTCTGATACCTAGATAACTCTATGTAGTCAGAGGTGTTCATTTTGTGAGCGGCGCGGCTTGGCGCCGAGCCGTTCGGGCTGGCGGGCACGCCCGCGGGTCACAACGTGGACTCCCATCCCGTGATCATCGGGGGCTCTCCGTGTCGAGCGCCGCGTCGAACTGCGGCGATCCTGACGAGCGTGATGTCGGACCGTTTATGTTGGGTGGTGGTCCTGCGGGTTGTCGGAGCCGGGGGGTGAGGTCCATGAGCGGGACGGCGTCCGGGGTCTGGATCGCGGCGAGCGGTGACCGTGACATCGTCCGGGCTGATGCGATCGTGATGCTCCGCCTGGATGAGACCGGACGGCTGACCGCGCAGCTCCGCGACGACGCGAAGGTCAGCGTGTCCCTCCTGGAAGGCTCGTCCGGCTCCCATCCGCCAGATGACTTCCATCGTCAGCTGATCCGGGCGGTCGCCGAGCTCGCCGATTCCAGCGGCGCGCACCTCGTCCGCGCGCGGCACGAGGGGGGCGTCTGGCACTGGATCAGTGAGCCCCTCTAGAGGACCGACGGCGGCTATGACTCGATGCCGCAGGTCCTCCATGAGGCTCAGGCGCTCTACCCGGACCTGATGATCCATCAGGTGGAGATCGGCGTGCCCGAGCAGTTCCAACCGTAGGCTGCTCGGGCCGGGCACCGCGGTGCCGTCACATGTTCATGAGGTCGCACTCCAGGCCCCACGTTCGCACCCATCGTGCGTGGACGCGGTCACCTGACTCCGCGATCGGAGAACTGGCCCGGACCGGCGCACCCGTATGATCCGCGCCGCGGAACCGTTCCGACCTGGTCGTCCTGACCCTCTTGTGCCAGGCGTCCCAGGGTCATGCGGCGGATTCGGCATCGACGCCCGGGGCCGGGGTGAGCGTTGAGAGTCCGACCGAGCCCGATGACGTCGAGCCGTGCGGCGATCTGCGGGCCGGGGTCGGCGAGGCGTACGGTGATGGCGGGCCCGGCGGCGCGGCGGGCGGGCGTCCTCACATCGTCGGGGGCCCGTAAGAGGCCGGTGGCAGCGGACCTGGCAGCGGACCTGGTGGCGGTGAGCGTGGTCATGGTGATCTCCGATCACAGGTGGGCGGGAGTTCCGGTCCGGACGGTCGGATGACGGGTCGGCCGGGCTGCGGCCGGATCAGCGTCCCGCGGGGTCTTTCCGAAGTCGCCCGCGCACTCCCGCATCCGGCCGTTCGGCCCCGTCCATCCGACCGGGTGGCGGGGTGAGGGCGGCCAGCAGGCCAGGGGTGTGCAGGACGTTGTGCGGGTCGGACGCCCGGTCCATCGACGCCTCGGCTTCGTCCCGGGGCGTGGCGGACGGGACGGTGAGCAGGTCCACGCGCCGGCCGTCGGCGTGGATCGCTGTGAGCAGCCCGGAGGGCAGGGAGTCGAACCAGCTCAGCCGAACCACCCGGGTGTCGGTGGGGCCGTCGATGCGCAACCTGCGGGGACGGCTGTCCCAGTCGTCCATCCGGAGCATGACGTGGGTGATGGGACGCTGGTCGGCGATGGGGCCGTGGTCTTGCAGGGCCAGGATCAAGCCCGGCAGTTCGGCGACCGGGTCGGCCGAGCGGGGCCACCAGGCGCCGTCCAGCGTGGTCCGGGCCGAGCCGGGAGGGGCCGCGGGGCGCAGCCGCAGCCGTGGAGTCGAGGGTGGGGACAGGCTGATCGTGGTCCGGCGTTCGGTGGTGGTCCACATGGCAGGCGCCTTCCTTGGGGGTCCGGTCGGTGCGGTGGGACGTTTCTCAGCGGAGGCGCTTGCGGGTCAGCGGGCGCAGCTGGGTGGCGCGGGCGGTTCCCAGGATCAGGGTGACCGCGATCCCGGTGCCCATCGCGGCCATGAGCACGACCGCCATGGGCAGGACGCCGCTCATCCCGGTGAAGGAGATCCGCACATCACCGGTGTTGCTCACCACGAACACCATGAAGACGATCAGGAGAACCGCGACGGCCCACAGGCCGGGCCACACCACGCTGGTGCGGGCCACGGTCAGCGTTCGCGGCTCTGGCAGGGCCTTGTGCCGATCGGGGGCTCTGCGGCCAGGCGGCCTGAGCTGGGATACCGAACCGGTCTGGCCGGTGAGCCGGGCTCGTCCGTTGACGCGAGGCGTGTGCGAGGTCGGCATGACTCCCCCTCTCGGGGGCGAGCCGGTGTGACGGATCAACCCCTCAGAACGGGGAGCTCGTCGATTGCCGGATATTCTGATCCTACTCGAATAATTGCGAATATGCGGGACAAGTAAGAATAGTTACAGAGTGGATTGTTCGCAGTCTCGGGACCTCGGCACCGGGGCGCGAGAAACCCGTTCCCTTTCTACCGAGTTCCGGTCCGGGCGACGTCATCAGCGCGAGTGATGGCGTGTGCGTGGATTGGCCGTGTCCAACGCCGGGTGATCATGCTTGGCTGAGAGGTGGCCGGTTACCGCCCGGGGGAGGCTGAGCCGGTCCTCCAGGGCCGTCCGCTCCTCCCCGGGCCGGACGGCCCTGGACCCACGGCGACCCGCCTAAGTGCCAGCCGCTACGGGCAAGGCTCAGGTGGTTCCCTCTGCCGGGTCGTCGGCGGGGGGTTGGGGTGGGTCGTCGCGTGACTGGCGCATCTCTCGGAGCCGTTCGAGGAGCTGGGCGATGAGCTCGGCGGGCAGGTGAGCCAGATGGTCCGCGTCCTCCTGCTCCATGAACTTGGGGACGTCCATGCGCGCGAGTTCGCGCACGAGCCGGGCGAGCACCACATTGTCCACACCGAGGAGATTGATCTCGGTCTCGAGTTCGATGGTCATTCGGCGCTGTTCCGCGCGTATCCGCATCTCCTCGATCTCGCTCTTGAAGACCTCCTGGGAGCGGCGGAGTTCCAAGGCCTCCAGATCGACCCGATCACCGGCGATCTGCCGTAGTGTCTCGGCCAGCTTCGGATCCTCGATCGTGGGGAACCCGATATGCGTGTTGATCGCTTCGACGTTCCACGTGGACAGGGCGGCACGGATGTCGTCCGCGAGATCGAGTTGAATATCCGACTGGCGGCTCAGGAAGTCCGTGATCCTCGCGTCCGCGGCGACGCGGCCGAAGTAGGTCGAGACCGCGGCGGCGAGCACCAGCTGGACGAATCTCCGGAGGGTTCCCGATCCGCTGACGGTTCCGCCGAGGCCGGTCGTGGTTCCGAACGCGCGCACCAGGTGCGGCGCCGCGGCGGTGGGGACGCGCAGTGACTGCGTCATCTCCACGCGCAGCGCGTAGCCCTCGATGACGAGCCCGATCTCATCGAGGTCGGCGTCGAATGTCACGCCCTCATCGGGCCGCCGTGCGCGCCATTCCAGGACCAGGACCCTGCTGGGGATCATCACCACGCGGACGAACCACGGATTGAGCGCGTAGATGCCGCCCTCTCTCAGCACCTCTTTCTGGACTCCCCGGACTCCGCCGTTCTCGAGGAACACCCAGGGGCGCTGGAAGGCGTGGTGGCCGGGCACTTCGGGCCCGAGTTCCCCGTCGGTGGGTTCCCGGCCGTCGAGGGTGACCACCACGCCGGTCGTCCCCACGTGGACGACGACCTCCTTCAGGTGCTCTGGGGCGAGCCCGTCGGCGTCGGTGAGCGTGCTGGTGGTGATCACATGGAACACCCATGGATTGATCTCGTACACACCGCTGACCAGCACGGCCAGTTGCCTGCCCTGCTCGCCCCCGCGTTCCAGGAACGCCGCCGCGTCCCGGAACTCGTCGCATTCGACGTGACGGGCGAAAGGCCGGTCGGCCGGGCGGATGCGTCCCATGAGAGCGACCACCAGCCCGATCGTCCCTGGCCGGACCCGCACGGCTGGAACCGTCTCGACATCGAACAGGGCGGTGTTGATCGAATAGGTCGCGTCGCCGGGCAGGACGGCGGCCTGACGTCCCAGTTCGCCTCCCTCTGCCAGGAACCTCTCCCCGGCTTGGAAGTCATCGCAGCTGACGGCGCGTCCCAAGGCCTGCCCCGCCGGCCGCGGACGGCCGAACAGCGCCGTCACGAGGCCGACATGGCCGGGGGGAATCACGACGCGGGGGACGATCTGGACCGAGTAGACCCCGGGAAAACCCCAGAAGCCGTTCCCAGGGGGGATCGTCCTCGCGAGGAGTCCCGGCCGGCCCTGTGAGCCGATGCCGGGGAAGCCGGCGTCGCCGCGGCCGAAGCGCCTCCGCACTATGCCCACGTGATCCGGCGGTATCCGGACGAAGCCCGCGTACCCGAGATAGGCAGAGGCAGCGAGCGCCGCCGCCACCGCGGCGATCACGATGAGCGTCATCGTCCCGGCCTCCTCGCCCATCGCGTCATCAGACCTGAACCAGCAGAATGACATCGTTCGCGTCGTCCCGGCCGTTGCCCGACCACAGAATGACCGCTCCCAAAGCCTCGGCAAGCAGCGTCGCGGACCGTGAACGTCCTGCGCCGTGCATGCGCAGCAACCCGATCGCCGCGAGAAGTTCGGCACCCGCGAGATGGAGCGTCACCGGATCGACCTGCGTCTCCCGCGCGAAGACCGGAGCCATTGATGACTCCGCGTGCTCAATGAGGCGGCGGATATCCGGGTCCTCGCCCAAATCGCCCAAGCCCGTCAGCACTTGCCGCAAATTCGCGACAGGGTCCGCGGACGCGTGCGCGAATTCCTCGGCGAGTCCGTCCAGGAGCCCGTTCACGAACCCCTCGAGGGATCGGAGCAGCCCCCGCCTGCCCGCGCCGGTCCCACGCCTGCCCGCGCCGGTCGCGCTCCAGCATCGCAGCAGGCATCCGAAGACCGTCACCGAGGTCGCGAGGAGGTCACGCTGGTAGGGCTCGACGGCCTTGGCCAGGTCGCGGGCGAGCAGCAGTCCCTCATCTCCGGGATCGACCGTGACGGTCACCAGATCCTCCGCCATCCCTCCGGCGAGCTCACGGTCGTGGTCCCGTGCGCGGGTCAGGACCAGGGCCCGGTCGAGGTCGAGGGCGAGGTCCCGCGCCGTGCCGTCGGCGTCGTCGGCGGCGCGGCCGAGACTCCGGGTGAGCGCGCGGCTCAGCGCGGCGTGCAGATCCCCGGTGATGGCGAGGAGCCGCGCGGAGTCCGGATCGGTCCGGTCGCTCGCCTCGGCCAATTCCCTGGAGAGCACTCCGACCTGATCCAGCCCGTGGGCGCCGCCGAAGGGAAGCGTCAGGCGCACCAGGCGGTCGAGGTCGCTGCTGATGCCGCGCGTCGCGTCGAGTCCCCGTCCCGCCTCGCCGGCGAGGGTCAGGGTCCGGCGGAGGTCGCTCGCGAGGTCCCAGGCCAGATCGAGGTTGGTGGCCAGCAGATGGTCCACCGTCGAGGAGCCTCCGCCGTCCGGCCTCAGCAGATGGATGTAGGCGACGACCCTGTGCGGTTCGAGCGCCACGGACCCGGACGCCGCCCTGGTGAGGTGCAGCGCCAGCCGCGCCCGCCGGTGGACGTTCTCGCGGAACGCGCCGATCGCCGCCTCACCGGGCCTGAGCGGCCACGGGACCTTGTCGGGCCTGTGCAGGACCGGAGGCTGCCCGACCCAGACCGTGTGGCTCTCCAGCGCCGGGATGCGTGCGGCGTCCGGATGGGCCAGTTCCTCGCGGGTCGGGAGGCGGTAGCGGGTGCCGTCGTCGAACAGGCCGTTGAGCCAGTCGAGGAAGCCGCGGACGTCGACCGGCCACAGGCCGGTGGCGAAACCGTCCGGCTCCGCTGCCGTCCGGCCGGTGTAGAGCGTGTAGAGCTCGCGCCCGACCGGCTCGACGCACAGGGGGAGCGCGCCGTCCAGCCACAGGAACCGGCGCAGGGAGCGGGCGGCGGTGACCGCGGCGACGAGCCGGACATCGGCACCGCCGTTGTCCGTGTCCGGGGTCATGCGCGCGTGGAGCCGGACCCGTGTCTCCGGTTGCACCTGCCGTGCCTCGTCCAGGCAGTCGAAAGCGAGTGTCAGAGCGCGGGCCGTTCCCGACTCCAAGCACGCCTCGATGAGCGCCGTGGCGTCGCCGAGCGCCGCCCACAGCAGCGACGTCTCCCGCCACCAGAGGTGGTCGATCCCCTCGACCAGCAGGCGGAGGTCGGCCACGGGCCGGGCACGGATGTGCGCGGCCGCGAGATACTCCTGGAAGGTCAGGTGGGTGAACTGCACCATGCCGCTTTCGCGCTCGACGAGGAGCCCGCTCCTGACGGCCACCCGCAGGAACACGCCGGGATCGACGGCGCCCTCGTCGGCGACCGTCCGCAAGGGGATCGCGACGACCGACCTGGCGTCCTCGACGCCGATGTCGCGTATCCGGCGGCTCATCATGTCGGCCGCCAGGTGCCTGAGGACGATCTCCTTGGCGTGGCCGCTCAGGCCCGTGAGGTCATGGAGATCCTTCGCTTCCGGACGCCGGTGCAACAGGACATCGCACATCTCGTGGAACAGGTCGGCCCGGCTGTGCGGCAGCGCCTCCCGGTTCCGGTGGACGTTGGCGATCATCGTGAGGAGCAGCGGGTTGGCGGCCAGCTCGACCAGTGCCGGCGACTCCAGGATCCGCGACACGAGCTCGTCGGCGTTGGCCGCCGCCCGCTCGCGGACCTCCGCGCCGGAGCGCGAGCGCGCCCGCTGCTCGTAGGCGAGGTACCAACTGTGGACGAATCGGGCGACCTGCGCGCCGCTGAAACGCTGGAGCCTCAGCACCTCGGCGTTCGGCAGCGGGTGTGAGAGATAGCCGTCGGGCCGCGACGTCACCACCCAGTCGTTGCCGGGGAACCGCTGGACCTGCCTGCGGATCCAGGTGACCACGGCCCTGCGGTCACGCGCGTCGACCACCTCGTCGAGCCCGTCCAAGAGCACCACGCACCGGCTCCTCTCCAGCCGATGCTCGATCCAGCGCGGCTCGACCCTGCCCGCCAGCCAGCCCGCCATGGCCGCCAGACCCGCCAGGCCCGGCGGCTCCTCTCCCAGTAGCGCGGCGAGATGGTCGCGTAAGTAGAGGAGCAAGGGGATGCGTCGCCTGCGCCGGAACCGCTCACCATCGCACAGGGTCAGGGCGGCGTGCCTGACGAGCGTGGTCTTCCCGGACCCGGAGCTGCCGAGGACGGCGTACACCCGTCCCTCACCAAGGAAGTCCTGCAGGGTCCGCGCCTCCGAGGCGCCGTCTCCGACCTCGTCGGCAGGGTCGTCGCGGGGAGGCCGGGGACGCAGCGCGAGATCGATGTACGCCTCCCGCATGGTCAGGACGAACTCGCTCTGCCTCGCCACCCCGAGCGTCTCCATGTCGGAGACGGCACCGCGCACCTGCCGGACATAGTGACGCGTCGTGGTCCGGGCACCTCCTGAACCGGCCATCTCGCGCTGCATCAGGAACGTGATCGAGGCGGCGACCCCCGAGACCGCCAGCGCGGCGAACAACCAGACCCAGCTCCACCGCCCGTCATTGAGCACTTGATTGACGGAGACGCCCACGACGACGGGGAGCAGTCCCGCAGCGAGGAGTTGGGCACCGAACCGCACACCGACCCCCGGCTCCAGATGGTGTTCGCTCCAGCAGATTACGCACAGGAGGGCCGATCCAGCCGGGAGTTATGCACACCCATCAGAACCCTTATAGATCAGGGCGTCGGACGGCGACCGGACGGTCCGAGACAACGGGCGCAGCGGCACAGCCCGCCAGGAGGTCCTTCACCCCCGAGCATCATCTCGTGGCGACCGACTTGCGGCGCCCACGAGCCTTCGAAGCCCCCCGCCTACTGAACCGGCCTGAGAACTCATCGCCGCAGACCGCGCCACACCGGCCCCTGACCACATCCCCCTAGGCATCCGCAACCACCGACCCATCACCCTGCCCCGCCGCCCGGCCTCACCCGGCCTGACCGGCGACGGAGACCGCGACGTTGAGCACGTAGTCGATGATCAGTGAGGCGGCGGCGACCAGCGAGGCGCGGCGGCCCAGATACCGTCCGGCGACACCGTAGGCGCCGCCGCCCTCGGGGAACGCCGCGATCACCTGGCGGTAGGACAGGGTCAGGACGGTCAGCAGCGCCGCGATCGTGAGCGTGACCGGCAGCGTGAAGCCCATGCCCGCGCCCCCGGCAAGCGCCAGCACCAGCACGATGGCCTCCGGGCCGTAGGCCACCGACGCCATCGCGTCCAGGGAGAGGGCCGCCAGCCCGCCCACGACGCTGAGCCGGTGCCGTTCCCCGGGATCAGGGGGTTCCTCTGCGGCGTCCTTCTCGGGATCATCGCCGCGGACGAGTGGGATTCTCATTCGTTCTCCTGAGGGTGAAAACAGGTTCTGGGCGAGGCGCCAGGGGTCAGGGGTCAGGGGTCAGGGGTCGAAGCGGTAGCCCATGCCGGGTTCGGTGATCAGATGCCGTGGGCGTGCGGGGTCGTCCTCCAGCTTGCGGCGCAGCGTGGCCATGTAGACGCGCAGGTAGTTGGTCTCGCTGAGGTGCTTCGGGCCCCAGACCTCGGCGAGGAGCCGCCGGTGCGTGATCAGCTTGCCCCGGTTGCGCACCAGGACCTCCAGCACGCCCCATTCGGTCGGGGTGAGGTGGATCCGCGTGCCGTCCGGGGCATGGACGATCTTCCCGGCCAGGTCGACGGAGTGGCGGCCGACGTCCACCGTGGGCGGCGACTCCTCGGCGGGCGCCCGGCGGGTGATCGCGCGGGGCCGCCCTCGATGGCACCGGACGGGACGTCCGCGTCGCGTGCGCGCGGCTCCCAGGCGGGGTGGTCCTGATCGGCGGGGCCGTGGTGTCCGCGCGGGCCCGGCCACCGTCCGGCGAGGCTCGCGGCCAGCCCGGCGCCGACCAGCAGGCCCAACCGGATCAGGTCGGGCGTGCCGCTGAACGTCAGGCCGCCGTCCTTGCCGACGTCGAAGCCCGTCACCAGCAGCCAGCCGGCGAGCCCCAGCGCGGCCCCGGCCACCGGCGGCGCCGCCAGCGACCAGGCGGCGACCGACACCGCCACGACCGCGCAGCCGACCCGCCAGCCCGCGTCCCTGAGGACGACCGCCAGGACGAACGCGCACAACGCGCCGCCGGCCAGTTGCCAGGCGGCCGATTCCAAGCGATCCATTGGGAGCCTCCGCATTTCGGCGGCTCATCGGGCCGCGGTTCGGGGTTCCGCGGATGCGCGCTCCTCGAACACATCCACAGCCTCACCGTAAGGTGAGATTTCAGCTGGGAGCGTGGTCGTATACGCGTTCTCGACGCCGTCACCGGAAATATTGACGCCATCCTGACGCCCCACCCGGCCGACGCCGAGAGCGGCTGCTTCCGTCCCACACGCGATCCATACGCGGGTCAATGAGGTCGTTACGCTCTCTTAGCGCGTTAATGTGTCATCAATTTCCTTGCGCCGTCTGATCCGGCATCGCAGAGTGGTGGGTCCAGGGCGCGGAATGCCGCGGTGCGGGGCGCCAATGCGGGCACGAGCCGTGGCGTCCGTTGGGCCCGCTGATCGGGGTCATGCGGTCGAGTGGTCCTTCGCCAGGTCCTGCGGTGCCGGTCGGCCGACGCACCAGTGTGCGAGGCCCGCCTTGTTCAGGACGAACGGGTCCAGCAGGTTCCGGGTGTCGACGACGGTGCGGCCCGCGAGCAGGTCGGCGATCCGTTCCCAGTCGAGGTCGCGGAACTCGGGCCACTCGGTCAGCAGGATCAGCGCCGCCGCGCCGCTCGCCGCATGGTAGGCCGTCTCCATGAGCCGGATCCGGTCCGTCATGCCGGGCACGGGGCTCGGGACGCCGGGGTCGTAGCCGAGAAGTTCAGCACCCTCGGTGGCCAGCCGTTCAGCGATCACCAGCGCCGGAGAGTCCCGCAGGTCGTCGGTGCCGGCCTTGAACGTCAGACCGAGCAGGCCGACGCGGACCCCGGCCAGCCGGCCGCCCACCGCCTGGCGCACCCTGTCGACCACAAGCTCCTGCTGCCGGACGTTGGTGACGATCGCGGCGTGGAGAATCGGGAACTCGCAGCCGACCGCCTCCGCGGACCGAAGGAGGGCGCGGGTGTCCTTCGGCAAGCACGACCCGCCCCATCCCGGGCCAGGCCGCAGGAACGACATGCCGATCCGCCTGTCGAAACCCATTCCCTTCCGCACGTCGTCGATGTCGGCGCCCATGTGCTCGCACAGCTCGGCGATGGCGTTCACAAAGGAAAGGCGGGTGGCAAGGTAGCTGTTGGAGGCGTACTTGATGATCTCCGCGCTCGCCGGACCGGTTCGCAGAACGGGCGCCCCGAGCAGTTCGTACAGGGCGGCGACACGCCCGGCGGCCTCCGGGACTTCCGAACCGATCACGATCCGGTCGGGGTTCAGGAAGTCCTCGACCGCCGACCCTTCGCGGAGGAACTCCGGGTTGGACACCACGGCCACGTCCGCCCGGCCGAGCAGCTCGGCGGTGCGGACGGCGGTGCCCACGGGGACCGTCGACTTGTTCACCACGACACAGCCCGGCGGCAGTACGTCGCGCAGCTCCGCCACAACGGTCTCCAACGTGGTCAGGTCCGCCGCCCCGTCGCGTCCCATCGGTGTCGGCACGCAGACGAAGACGACATCGGCCCCGGACGCCGCGGCGGCCGCGCCGAGCACGAATCGCAGGCGGCCGGTCTCCAGACCGTTCACGACGAGCTCGCGCAATCCCGGCTCCCGGATGGTCGTCTCTCCGTGGGAGAGCCCGTCGAGCTTGGCGAGGTTCACGTCGGCGCACACAACCCGGTGTCCCAGTGACGCCAGGCATGCGGCCGTCGTCAGCCCGACATAGCCCGCACCCACGACGGCGACGTTGAATTCGACCATATTCATCCTCTTGTTCTTCCGCCGTCCCGCGACCGGGTCGGATGGCCGGCGTGCGGCCATCCGACCCGGTCGCGGGGAGGGCGCGAGTTCGGTGGTTTCGACGAAGGATCCGACGGTCTGCATGGCGTTGCGCTCGCCCGCATTGCGCAACGCGGTCCGGTATGGGGTCGGCGGGGGCCCGGTTACTCGTTGAGGGAAAGTGCCCGGATTCCTTGGTACGGGGTGTCCTTTTCGAGGTAGTCCACCGTCTCGAAAAGGCCGATCGCGTCCATCGGGAACCGGGCGCCGGCTTCAGCGGCGAAGATGCACGGAAGTATCCGCTTCCGCTCCGACGCCCCGGCCTCACCGCTCTTGCGGATGTGCTTGTGGGTGTGAATGAGAATGGGCATGAAGCCCCCGCCCAGGAACGACCCGCTCTGCAGGATCGCACCGCCGACGCAGTCGATCACCAGGCCCTTGCCGAGAATGGCGTCGCGTCCCTGGTAGTAGTAGGACGGCGTGGTGAGCGTGCTGTGCTCCACATGGAAGACGCCGGCGGAAAGGCCGATGATCGAGCGCCCGCTGGTCCGCAGGACCGATCGGTAGAAGTCCACCAGGATCGGCCGCACCTTCGCGTCCGGGAGTTTGAACTCCGGGCACAGCAGGACGATGCGCAACAACTCCGCGAGGGTGAGCGTGGCGCCGTTCTCCCCGGGAAACTCCTGGTCCCAGGGGACGAGGTAGTCCGCGGGCGAGATCATGTCGGTCCCGACGTCCTCGGCGATCAGACGTTCCGCGTCGGATGCGGGCGACTCCGCCCGAGGAGCCTGCCCGAGGACGCGCTGGGCCAGCAGGCATCGGCTCTCCAGCGTCTTCGCCGCGCTGGCGGCGGTCAGGACGTCGAGCCGTCCCGCGACGGTGTCCGGGATCTCGAAGAGGTGGTCGATGCCGTCGGTGGAGACGTCGACCTTCGCCTGCTGGGTGCGGTGCCCCAACGGCACGTAGCAGTCCACCGCCGCCTGGAGGGGGCCGATGAAGTCGCCCGGCCCGAAACGCAGGAGTTCCTCCGCGGCCAGGGCCCGGTAGTCGTACGGGATGGCCGTCGAGGTGGACAGCACGATGTCGGCCAGTGTGGCGCGGTACCGGTCGTCGTCCAGCGACGTCGCAGCCAGCTCCAGCGACAGATAGGGAGACTTCTCTCCGGGACCGTGAATCCAGCTCGCCGTGTAGGGGGCCTCGAATCGGCACGTCTGGCCGAACAGTTTGTAGGCGCTCTCGTCGGACCCGATCTGGCTTGCGATCCGAGCCCGGGCGGACTGCTCGTCCGTAACCTCGGGCAGCATGCCGGGGGCGAGCCGCAGCAATGTCGAGCAGTTCTGTGTGTTCTGGGTCATTCCACATTCCCAATCTTGTTGCTTGTCGCTGTTCTCAGGCGTCGAATTACCGGCCGGCTTCAGATGACATGGCAGAGAACGGTGGATGTGGCCCAGCCGAGGCCGGCCAGGAACCGATGCTCGGGTAGTCGCATCACGGCCGTGCCCTCCGCCGTTCGATCTAGCAGGTGCAGTTGCCGCAGGAGCGCCTCCTTGAAATGGTTTCCGGAGATCGTGAAATGTCGCCAGGTCCCGGTGCCGCGAATATGGACGGCATGTTTGTTCTTGTAATCCGGATCATCGCCGTAGCATGCTTCGAAGACGAGCGTCACATGCTTTCCAGAGCCGAGTTCCACATCCGCGAATCGATATCTCAGATCCGTCCCGTAGGGGATCACCGACCGCGCGATATGCTCCCTGGCCGCGTTCGCGGAGAAGGCGAACCCGGCCAGGTCTGCGTGGCCGATGACACCGGCCGAGGATGCGTAAAGCTCGATATCCGGTAGGTCCTCGGTCGATGTCCGCACCCGCATCTCGGGAGTGACCAGGGCCGGGAGGGTTCGCAGGTACCTCCGGTAGGTGTCAGCCGGGAGAACCGACCGGAGAATGCTCAGCATATGGAAGAACTCGTAGCCCGCCTCGCCGTATTGCGTATCGACGAATCTGCCGTTGGCGACGTCCAACTCCCGGTTCTTGGTGAATTCCACGGTCACCTTTGTAATCGGGTCGGACTCGCTCAGTCGCCGCACGGACTCCGCGAAGCGCCGCACGGCCTCGCTGTGGCCGTAGACGTCATTGACCACGATCCGGGAGCGGGGGTGCCGCCGGACCGTTCGCACGAGATCGGCGATCTCCGTCGGGTAGCAGGCCGGTTTCTCCAGGAGGACGCGGGCGTCCGGGCAGCGCCGCAGGATCTCGCCGAGCGCTGGAAGATGGGCGGCGGTCGGCGTGGCGATGACCCAGGCATCGACGCTTGAGGGGAAGGGCAATTCCGACAACCGGCCGTGGTCCGCGCCGCCCCTCGGGTCGACGGTGACGACCTCGTGGCCCGCCTCCCGGAAAATGGCCGCGTGACGTGAGCCGATCATCCCGATTCCAACGACCACGATCTTCATGCCGGGACACCGGGCTCGCCGGTCAACACGACCCTTTCCCTCGGACTCGGGCCGCGTGGGCCGCCGCCGACGTTCCAGCGGCCCGGCCCAGGACGGCACCCGCCATCAACCCCGTTCCGGCCGGATACCCCTCGTCGTACAGCCCGCCGACGATCACCCCGGCGGCGTAGAGGCCCTCGATCGGCTCTCCCCCGCCGCGCACCTGGGCCCCCGTGGTCACCGACAGCCCCCCGTAGGTGAACGTCAGGCCACTGACCACTGGGACGAACAGGAATGGGGGCGAGTCCAGACGTTTGGGCGCCCGCGGGGTGTTGCCCGCCGCAGCGGGCGTCAGATCGCCGCTCGAATCGTTCAGGCGACCGACCTCGTCGACCAGATTCCCGGAATCGATGCCGAGCCGTTCGGCGCCCTCTTCGAGCGTTCGAACGATCACCGCCGCCGGATCGCCGAGGTAGCCCGCCGGCAGCGACCGGGCAGCGAGCACTTTCCCGTCGAATATCTGAAAAGCGATCTTCCCTGGCTGGTGCATGATCTGCTGGCCCAGCGAGACATAGGTGAGATTGCTGTAGCCGGCCGACTCGTCGAAGAACCGGCGCCCGTCCCGATTGACGACAATGCCCAAGGGAAAGGCGTAGCGCGTCAGCAGGTGCGACTCGTGCATCTGGCCGGGAAGCACATAGTCGGGTAGTTCGGTCCCCTGCGGCGTGGCATGGCACTTTTTCCAGTTGCCGGCCGTGTCGGCGCCGAGCGCGATCGCCGCCTCCATTGGCGCCCCGTTGTTGAAGGGCACTCCACGCAGTTTCACATCTCGCCACTGGTCGCCGAGATAGCGCTCACGCGTTTGCGGATTCCCCTCGAAGCCACCGGACGCCAGCACCAGCGCGTCACTCACGATGGGAAACGTTTCGCCCGACCCCCGCACGACATACCGGTCACCGGCGATCCGCTCGATGTCGGTGACGGTGCTGCCGTAACGGACCGTGCCGCCAAGGCGCTCGAACTCGGCGAAATTCCGCGCCTGCAGGCCCTGCCCACCGCCCTCGAAGATCACGGGCACGTCACCCGGCAGTGGGTCCGGCCTCGGCACCCAGCGCTGGCCGGACGCGCGCATCCACGCGATCGTGTCGGCCGAGCGGCAAGTGATCGACTCGATGAGCGCCTTGTCCACCTGACCGCCGGATACCCGCAACCAATCGTCGAGGTACTGCTCATCGCTATATCCCGACCAGCCGGTCAAGATGTCGTCCACCCTGTGCTGGTCCGAATCTCGCAGCAACGCGGCGATGAATGATCCGGTGGCCCAGGAAAAGCGCATGCTCTTCGTCAGCGCACTGTTCCCGCCACGGAGTTCTCTGGGCGCGGAGTCGAGTACCACGACGTCCCTGGCCCCGGCCTGCAATGCCGCGATTCCGGCGCAAAGGCCCGCGTTTCCCGCGCCGACGACGAGGACCTGCCACTCGGTTCGGTCAGCTCTCTGGCTACGCATGACCGTCCTCGATCAGATTCATTTCAGCGCCAGGGAATTCCTCATCGCGGGCGGCGCACTCGAGTAGACCCGGCGCGTTGGGGAAGGTGTTGTGCGGAACCGAGCCGTCAAGCGCATGGCCACCGGCTGCTGGCGGCGCTTGTTCGTCCCATGCACGTCGATACGTCATAGGGGCAGCGTGCGAGACGCGGTCCTAGTCCGGTCCTGGTCTGGTCCTAGTCCGGTCCTAGCCCGCGTCCTCGAAGCCGGGCCGGTGCCATCGCCATCCGCCGCCGTACAGCCGGTATTCGCATTCTTACGCTAAGCGATCGGAGGCGGTCGAACAGGTGCCATTCACACCCATTCGCCGGGCGGACGCCGCTGGATGAGGGATGGCTGCATGCGGCCACAAGGGTCAAAACCGGTTGCTGACGTGTTGGCGCGGCTTGTGGGATGTTGATCGACCCCGAGGAGAAATGATGACGAATCTTCGGATTCTGGGCCCGCTGGAAATCCGAGCCGGCGGGCGACCGGTGAACCCCGGACCGGCCCGCCACCAAAAAGTGCTCACCGCCTTATTACTGTCCGCCAACCGTGTCGTGCCATTACCTCGGTTGATCGACGTGGCGTGGGAGGAGAATCCACCCGCGACCGCCAAGAAGCAGATCCGCAATATCGTCTCTGATCTGCGGCGAACGCTGACCGGAAGCGGTGAGGCAGGACTGGTGCCGGTGGGCCAGGACGGTTACCGGCTCCAGGTCGCCGGCGATGCCCTCGACATCAGTGTCTTCGACCACCTCGTCACGCGGGCCCGCCGATACGCCGCCGACCACCGGATCGAGGACGCCGTCACCGAGTTCCGCGCCGCCCTGGCTCTGTGGCGCGGCCCGGCCCTCGCGGGATTGGACAGCCCGTCCTTGGAGCCGCAGCGAGCCGTCCTGGACGAGAAACGCCTCGCCGCCGTGGAAGAACTGGCCGACCTGGAACTCACGCTCGGCCAGCACCACAAGCTCTCCACCGAATTGACTCAATGGGTGACGGAGTATCCGCTGCGTGAGCGGCTCACCGGTCTTCACATACTGTCGCTGTACCGGGCCGGGCGCCGGGCAGAAGCGCTCCAAGTGTTCCAAGAAGCCCGGCGCGTCCTGATCGATAACCTCGGGACGGAGCCGGGGGCGGAACTTCAGCGCATCCACCAGCAGATCCTCACCGGCGACGCCGACCTCGCCGCACCGCGAGACTCCCATCCGGACCCTCGCCATTTCCTGCCTCGCGACATCACCGATTTCACCGGCCGCACGAGCGAGCTTGAGCGGCTCTTCTCAGCGCTGCCGGTGGCCGAGGACGCCGCGAAGGCGGTGGTGATCAGCGCGATCGACGGAATGGCCGGGATCGGTAAGACCGCCTTGGCCGTCCACGCCGCCCACACCCTGACCGACCGTTACCCGGACGCCCAGATATTCATCGATCTGGATGCTCATACCGCCGACCGGGAGCCCCTCAGCCCGGCGAGCGCGCTGGACCGGCTGTTGCACGCCCTGCAGGTCCCTCGGGAGAAGATCCCGGAGGGGGCCGAAGAACGATCCGCGCTGTGGCGCGCTGAACTCGCCGGGCGCAAGGCCCTCGTCGTGCTGGACAACGCCGCCAGTGCCGCTCAGGTTCGGCCGCTGCTTCCCGGCACACCCGACTGTCTGGTACTGGTCACCAGCCGCCGCCGCCTTGCCGACCTTGAGGCCGCCCACACGCTGTCCCTCGACGTCCTGCCGCTGGGAGACGCGACCGCGCTGTTCACCCGGATCGCCGGCGACGCCCATGCCCTGGTCGACCCGCAGGCCGTCCGAGAGGTGGTGCGGTTGTGCGGGTACCTGCCCTTGGCGATCCGCATCGCGGCCGCCCGCCTCCGGACCCGCCCCGTCTGGAGCGTCACCCACCTGATCGAACGGCTACATCATGAGCGGCGGCGGCTGACGGAACTCGCCGTCGGAGACCGCGACGTCGCCGCCGTGTTCGCCCTGTCCTACCACTACCTCACCGGCGACCAGCGACGCCTGTTCCGGCTGCTCGGCCTGCACCCCGGTGCCGACTTCGACACATATACGGCCGCCGCCCTGGCGGATCTCACGCTGGACGAGGCCGACCGGCTGGTCGAGCAGCTCGTTGACTTCCACCTGCTGGAGCAGCGCACGGCCTGCCGGTACCGCTTCCACGAGCTTCTCCGGCTCCACGCCGTCCACCTCGCCGACGGCGAAGCCAGTGAGACGGAGCGGCACGCGGCCCTGAGCCGGGAGTTCGACCACTTCCGGCACACCGCCGGCCTCGCCATGGACACCGTCGCCTGCAGCGACCGGTTCTACCGGTCCAGCATCCCCGCCTCCACGACGCCGGCACCGGCCTTCGCGGACGAAGAGCAGGCCATAGCCTGGCTGGAGACCGAGCGGCACAACATGGTCGCCGTCGCCGTCCATGCCGCCGAACATGGCTGGCCCTCCCATGTCGCCGACCTGTCCAACACCTTGTGGTGCTACTTCGAACACCGAGGCAGCCACGAGGAGGCCCTCAGCCTGTACACGTACGCGCTCACGGCCGCCCGCGGCACCGGCGACTGTGATCTCGAGAGCCATGCGCTGCACTACCTTGGCCTCTTCTACCGGCACCGGGGACGCAACGACGAGGCGCTCGCCCACTACGAGCAGGCCCTCACCCTGGCGGAGGACACGGGCAACCGCATTCTCCGGGGCCGTGTCCTTGCCGACCTCGGTTCGACCTCATGGCACCTGGGGCTTGGCAACGAGGCGCTCACCCGCTACCAGCAGGCGTTGAAAGCGGCGCGCGAAACCGGCGACTTCGTTCTCCAGGCCAAGGCATTGGAGGGCCTCGGGTCCGTCCACAGGGCCCACGGACGCTACGACCGGGCCGTCACTCACTACGAGCAGGCCCTCACCTTGGCGCGGGACACCGGCGACGTCAGGCGCCCGCCCCTCGTGCTGAGCGGGCTCGGCGGCGTCTACGGACAGCTCGGACGATACGAGGAAGCATTCGAACACCTCCGCCAGGCGCTCGACCTGGCGCACACGACCGCCAGCCGTCTCTACGAAGGTTCCGCGCTATGCGAGGTCGCCGGCGTCTACAGCCGGGTCGGACGATACGAGGCGGCATTCGAACACTTCCGCCAGGCGCTCGATCTGGCACGTGCGATCGCCAACCGTCCGCTGGAGGACGAGGCCCTGAACGGGCTGGGCGAGACCGCCCGCCGCGCCGGCGACCAGAACCGCGCCCTCACCCACCACCAGGAGGCCCTGTCACTCGCCGGCGAGATCGGCGACCCGTACGGGCGGGCCCGCGCCCTCGACGGTCTCGCCCACGCCCACCACGACCTCGGCCACCACCGCCAGGCGATCGAGAACTGGCAACAGGCCCTGGCCGCCTACACCGACCTCCACCTCCCCGAAGCCGACAAGGTCCGCGCCCTCCTGGACGAACTGCGCCCAGACACAACCCAATGACCCAACCTGAGGGTGTCCCCCGTGCCCAGGCTCATCTTCGGGCCGCCAGGTTGACCCATCCGCTCGGCGTCGGGCGACGAATACCGGTTGTCAAGTAGGTCGATCCGATTCCGAGATGGGTACGCATGCCGAAATCTCTCGTCCGTCCTTCCCTCCCTCTATTCCTGCTGCTGGGGGTGCTGCTGGCGGCCACGCTCATGCTGGCCCCCAGGCATTCCCCGGCGATCAAGGAAGGCACGAACCCCGTACAGGACGGCTTCAGTAAGCCAGCGGCCGGCCCGTACAACACCTCTCTCACCGTTCCCGACGCAGCCGTCGAGGGATCCAAGCTTCCCCAAAGCGGACCCATCGTCTGGTAGCCACGCTGATCGGCCTTTCGCTGGGAGGACAACGACATGGTCCCGGGTTGCCCGGCCCCGGGACCATGCGGTGTATCGCGGTGCGGCGTGTCGGGCGCGGCGTTGGCGGCGGGGACCGAGCGTCGGGCCGGGACACCCCACTGCGCGTGAGCTGTATCGCGGGTGTATTGAAAATCGCATACGCGACGGCAACAGGCTCCTGGCTTCAGTGGGGGCATGGACCACAGCGCATCCGTGTCACCGCCACGCTCGGCGATCAAGGCGCGCGTCCTGGCGATCGTCACCCGGCTCGTCGCGGTGCTGCTGGTGCCGATCGCCTTCTGCCGCGCGCCGGGCCGCGCACGTTTCCTGGCCTGCCAGTGGGCGTTGAGCCTGCGCTACCCCGCCGAGGATCTCCGCGGGCTGGCGCCGGAGACGCTGGCGGCGTTCACGCACGCGCGGGCCGAGGCGTTCTGGCGCGACGGGCAGCTGATCGGCTTGACCTCGGGATATCGCGACGCGGCGGAGCAGCGCCGGATCTTCATGGCGGAGGTGCGGCGCACCGGCTCGGTGTCCGCGGCGCGGCGCCGGGTGCTGCCGCCGGAGGAGTCCGGCCATGTGCGGGGGCTCGCGCTCGACGTCCGGCCGACCGAGGGCGCGCGATGGCTCGAACAGCACGGTGGGCGGTACGGGCTCTACCGCGTCTACGACAACGAGTGGTGGCATTTCGAGTACCGCACGGTGGAGCCGGTCCGGCTCCCGCATCCTGACGCGGCGGGCTGGCTGTACGGGCACGGTGCCGCGTACGGGTCTCAGATGTACGGCAATGAGGCGTGGCCTGACCAAACACGTCCTGATGCCGTCGACGGCCGTTGCTCGTGGATGTCCGACGGCCCGGGGAAGCGGCCGTGAATCGTGTCTCGGTCGCGCCTGTGCGTCGTTCAGGTACCTTTCGGCCGCCGACGTTGCAGACGCTGCCCGTGGCGGTGACCGCGAACGTGGCCAGGGTCCGTACGCGGACCCAGAGCACGATCATGGCCGTGGTCAAGGCCGACGGTTACGGCCACGGCGCCGTCAGCGTCGCGAAGGCCGCCGTCGCCGCCGGTGCCGGATGGCTCGGGACGACGAGCGTCACGGAGGCTTCGGTGCTGCGTGCCGCCGGTCTGGCGGTGCCGATCCTCACGTGGCTGCACCCGTCCGGGATCGATGCCGACGCGGCGGGGGCCGCCGGGGTCGATGTCGCGGTCGGATCGGTGGACGAGCTCGACGCACTGCTCGCGCAGACCGCGCCGACGGTGCGGGTTCATCTCCATCTGGATACCGGTATGTCCCGTGGCGGCTGCCCCCGCGCGGGCTGGGACGACCTGCTCGGCCTGGCTCAGCGCGGTCAGCGGGCTCGGAGGGTCCGCGTCGTGGGCGTGATGGGGCATCTTGCGCTGGCCGACCAGGCCGATCCGGAGGCGAACGCGGCGGCGGTCGCCGGGATGCGCGCGTCGCGGCGGGCGGTCCGGGCGGCGGGGCTCGGTTCGCCGCCGGCCCATCTCGCGGCCACGTCGGGGGCGCTGACCGATCCGGCGACCCATTTCGACATGGTCCGCGTCGGAGCTGGGCTGGTCGGTATCGATCCTTCCGGGACGGTGGAGATGCACGGCGCGTCCCGTCTGACCGCACCGATCGTCCACACGTCGGAGGTCCCGGCGGGCACGCCGGTCGGCTACGCCGGTGCGTACGTCACCGACCGGGCCACCCATCTGAGCGTCCTGCCCATCGGATACGCGGATGGGATCCCGCGAGAGTGCTCGCCCGAGGCCGGCGTCGAGATCGGCGGGCGTCGCTTCCCGGTCGTCGGACGCGTCTCCATGGACCAGATCGTGATCGACACCGGTGCCGTGGCCTTCCCGGTCGGCACGTCCGCGACCGTGTTCGGTCCGGACGGGGGCGCGACCCCCACCATCCGGGACTGGGCGCGCTGGGCCGGAACCATTCCGCACACCATCGTCACCGGCATCGGTCCGCGCGTGAAACGGAGCACCGCATGAGAAGAAGCCCAAATGAACGGGAGCGCGGCATGAAGAGGAGTACGGCTTGATGCGGCGAATCGCGGTGATCGGCGGGGGGCAGAACGCCGAGCACGACGTCTCGCTCGCCACTGCCGCAGCGGTGGCGAAGGCGCTGTGTTCCGGCGGGTTCGACGTGGACGAGCTGACCATCGACCGCGACGGCATCTGGAGGCGAGGAGCCGACGCGCTCGGAGCGAAGACCATCCCTTCCCTGGCGGCGGCGTTGCGCGTCATCGAGCGTGCCGACGTCGTCTTCCCCGCGGTCCACGGCCCGTCCGGCGAGGACGGGACCCTCGCGGCGTTGTGCGCCCTGGCGCACACGCCGATGGTCGGCTCGGACCTGCGCGCCGGTGCGCTCGGCATGGACAAGTGGGCGACCAAGCTCGTGGCGCGGGACGCCGGCATCCGCACCGCTCCCGGCCGCCTGGTCACGGCGGCGGAGATCGCCGACATCGAGTTCGAGACCGACGCCGTGGTGAAACCGGCCTCGGCCGGGTCGAGCTTCGGCGTCGCCCTGGTACGCGACGCCTCCCAGCTGCGCGAGGCGCTGCGCCGCGCGGCGCGGTTCGACGACCGGATCCTGATCGAGGACGTCGTCGCGGGCCGCGAGATCGACGTGGCCGTCCTGCGTGAGGCCGACGGCCGTCGATGGGCGTCTCCGCCGCTGGAGATCCACACCGACGGCCTGTTCGACACCCGGTCGAAGTACGACGGTTCGGCCCGGTTCAGCGTCCCCGCCGAGATCGACGGCACGGACCGCGCGGCCCTGTCCGAGGCGGCGCTGCGGATGTTCGACGCGCTCGGCTGCGCCGGTGTCGCCCGCATCGACTTCTTCCTCACCGGCCACGGGCCCGTCCTCAACGAGGTCAACACCATGCCGGGAATGACGGCCGAGTCCCAGGTGCCCAGAATGTTCGCCGCGGCCGGGCTGTCCTACGAGCAACTGGTCGCACGTCTCGTCGACGCCGCCACCGTGCCCGGACAGACCCGCGGACCCGGCCCCTGAGGGGCCCGGCCACGGGGCGCGTCCGTTCGCATACGCCGGCGATAGGTCGCGTTGCATACCCTGCGGAGATGCGTGTGCTGATCGTGGAGGACGAGCCCTACCTGGCCGAGGCCGTCCGTGACGGGCTGCGGCTGGAGGCGATCGCCGCCGATATCGCGGGCGACGGCGACACCGCGCTGGAACTGCTCGCCGTCAACTCCTACGACCTGGCGGTGCTGGACCGCGACGTCCCCGGTCCCTCCGGCGACGAGATCGCCCGCTGGATCGTGGCCTCCGGCAGCGGCATCCCGATCCTGATGCTCACCGCCGCCGACCGGATCGACGACAAGGCGTCGGGGTTCGGGCTCGGGGCCGACGACTACCTCACCAAACCGTTCGAGCTGCGCGAGCTGGTGCTGCGGCTGCGGGCGCTGGACCGGCGGCGCGCGCACGCCCGTCCTCCGGTCCTGGAGATCGCGGGCCTGCGGCTGGACCCGTTCCGCCGGGAGGTCTTCCGGGACGGACGCTATGTAGCGCTGACCCGCAAGCAGTTCGCCGTGCTCGAAGTCCTGCTCACCGCCAAGGGCGGTGTGGTCAGCGCCGAAGAACTCCTGGAGCGGGCCTGGGACGCCAACGCCGACCCCTTCACCAACGCCGTCCGCATCACGGTGTCGGCGCTACGCAAGCGCCTCGGGGAACCCTGGCTGATCGCCACGGTCCCCGGCGTCGGCTACCGCATCGACCCCGACGCCGGCGCCGACCCCGGCGCCGACCCCGGCGGCGGCCTTGGCGGCGGCCCTGGCGGCACTGATGAGTAGGCGCCCGGGGCTCAGCACCCGGCTGAAGCTCACCCTCAGCTACGCCGGCTTCCTCATGCTGGCCGGGGCACTGCTGCTGGCCGTGGTCTGGGTGTTCCTGCTCCGCTACGTCCCCGACGAAACGATCGTGAACGGGCCGAGGGGCGGCGGGGACGGCTGGCCCCTGGAGCCGCAGCCGTTCATCCCCAACCGCTCCGACCTTCAGCGCGCCTTCGTGCCACGAGCGGCCCAGGCACTGGGCTTCCTCCTGGTGTTCGGCCTGATGGGAGGCTGGATCCTCGCCGGCCGGATGCTCGCGCCCCTCACCCAGATCACCGATGCGGCTCGGCGGGCCGCCACCGGATCCCTCTCCCACCGGATCGACATGAAGGGCCCGAACGACGAGTTCCGCGAACTCGCCGACGTGTTCGACACCATGCTCGGGCAACTCGAGTCCCACATCACCGAACAGCAACGCTTCGCCGCCAACGCCTCCCACGAGCTGCGCACCCCGCTGACGATCTCCCAGACGCTCCTGGACGTCGCCCGCACCGACCCCACCCGCGACCGGGCCGAACTCATCGAACGCCTCTACACCGTCAACAGCCGGGCGATCCACCTGACCGAGGCGCTCCTGCTGCTCAGCCGCAGCGACCGCCACAACTTCACCCGTGAGCCCGTCGACCTGTCCCTGCTCGCCGAACAGGCCGCCGAGACGCTGCTTCCCTTCGCCGAGCAACGCGAGATCACCCTCACCGTCACCGGCCACCCGGCACAGACCCTCGGCTCCGCCGAACTCCTGCTGCGGATGGTGACGAACCTCGTCCAGAACGCCATCGTCCACAACCTGCCCACCGGCGGCACCGTCACCATCCACACCGCGTCGCTGCACCACACCAGCGTCCTTCAGGTCGAGAACACCGGACACCCGCTCCCACCCGACCTGATACCGACCCTCACCGAGCCCTTCCAACGCGGCACCCAGCGCACCCGCACCGACCAGCACGCGGGCGTGGGCCTCGGACTGGCCATCGTGAACAGCGTCGTCCGAGCCCACCACGGAGCCCTCGACCTCACCCCCCGCCCCACCGGCGGGCTCATCGTCACCATCCACCTCCCCACCCAGATCACCGCCGGGTGACCGGCCCCCGGCCCAGGTGACCGTCACCAGATGAGGGCGGCGGCCAGGCCCAGCAGGGCGCAGACGCCGAGGGTGCGCAGGACACTCCAGCGGAGCCCGAAGATGATGGCGAAGGCGATCACGGTGATGGCCACGGCGGTGGGACGCCATGTGGCGAGTTCGGGGATCCGCAGCTGGACGGGCCCCCAGTCCCGATCGTGGACGGTGCGGAAGAGGGTGTGGACGGCGAAGTAGACGGCCAGGTTGGCGATGACGCCGACGACGGCCGCGGTGATGCCGGTGAGGGCGGCGGAGATCGAGCGGTTGCCGCGCAGCCGTTCGACGTAGGGGGCGCCGAGGAAGATGAAGACGAAGCAGGGCGTGAAGGTGACCCAGGTGGTCAGCAGCGCACCGAGCAGGGCCGCGGCCCACGGGTTGAGGCTGCCGGGGTCGCGGTAGGCGCCGACGAACGCCACGAACTGCACGACCATGATGAGCGGCCCGGGCGTGGTCTCGGCCAAGGCCAGCCCGCGGACCATCTCACCGGGATAGAGCCACCCATACGTCTGCACGGCGCTCTGCGCGACATAGGCGAGGACTGCGTACGCGCCGCCGAAGGTGACCAGGGCGGCGCCGGAGAAGTACAGCCCTTGCGTGGTGAACACACTGTCGCCACCGGTGAGGACGGCGACGGCACCCAGCGGAATCCCCCAAGCGGCCAGCCCAACGGCCAACACTTTGACCACACGCCGCCAGCTGGGCGGCTCGTGATGCAGGGCGTCATCGGCGATCAGCGGCGCCGGGCCGTCGTCGTCACCACCTCTGGCCTTGACGGCGAAGACGCCGGGGCGAACCCGGGCCAGGACCCAGCCGACCATGGCTGCCGCCAGGATCACGACTGGGAAGGGGACGGCGAAGACCGCGAGCGCGGCGAACGAGGCGACGGCCAGCACGACCATCGCGGGATGAGTGAGGGACCGTTTACCGACGCGCAGGACGGCCTGGGCGACGATGGCCAGCACCGCCGGCGCCAGCCCCGCGAACAACCCGGTGATCAGCGTGGTGGAACCCCACCCGACGTAGATCGCGGACAGGGCCAGCAAGGCCAGCACCCCGGGCAGGACGAACAGGGTGCCGGCGGCCAGCCCGCCGCGGGTGCCGTTGAGCAGCCAGCCGATGTAGGACAGGGCGTGGTTGAAGCGCCGCTGGCCGATCCAGCGGTTCTCCTCGACCAGGGTGCGCTGCATGACGGCGATCTGCCCGGCCGGCCCGCCGAAGGTCTGCAGCGAGATGCCGAACCACGTCCGTGCCGCCCGCCGGAACGGGATCACGTCGCCACCTGGGGCGCCGCCGGTCGTCGGCCTCGTCCCGTGCGGCACGTCCGGCGACGCCGTGCCCGGCGTGTGGCCCGGGACGGGCTGAGAGTGCTCGGCGTTCATGCGGGGTCGCGTCCGAGCAGGGTGGCGCGGCGGAAGTATTCGTACAGGCCGTCGAACAGCGGCCCGGTGAGCTCGATGATCCGGTCGTCGTCGCAGACCATCGACAGGCCGCGCAGGGCGACGTCCAGGCCGGGGGCCTCGGGGGCGTCGTAGCGTTCGTCGTCCAGGTCGGCCTCGTGCACGATCTCGCCGATGCGCCACAGCACCGGGTCGGTCATGTCGTAGCGGCGCAGGATGGTCTCGAAGCTGCAGTCTCCGCCGTGGTGACCGAGTTCGGCGCCGCGCATGTCGAAGGCGGTCGCGTCGGCGGGCACCCTCGCGGGGTCGCTGACGAAGACGAACCCGGCGTCGGGATCGATCTCGCGGCGAATCAGCCAAGCGCAAGCGGCCCGGTCGATGTGGATGCCCTGCCGGGTGGCCCATTTCATGAGGGTTCCTTGGTGACGGCGGTGTGCGGATCGGTGTGCGGATCGGCGTCGGGTCGGGTGCCGGGTTGCCGGGCGAGGGCTTCCACCGCGGCGCGCGCACGGTCGCGTTCGGGGGGTGGGAAGTAGTCGCGGCGGTTGATGCGTCTCAGTTCGGAGCGCAACCGGCGCAGCGCCGAAGACCGCTGGGACGGCGGCAGGGCACCGGCGGCGAGTGCCTCGTCGTGCACGGTGGTGTACTCGGCGGCCCTGGCCGTGGCCATCGACGCCGCCAGCTGCCGTTCCTGCGCCTGGGTGGTGGGACGGGCCAGCCACACTCCGGCGGCTCCGCCGGCGTCGGTGACGTCCTCGGCGACCCATTCCAGTTGCTCGCGCGTCCGCGCGTCGGCCGGCAGACCCACCAGCCCGTCGCCCAACTGGGCCACGCCCAGCCGCTTGAGCTTGCGCCAGACCGCGATCCGCGGCGTCGACGGTTCACGCGGCACGCGATACGAGAGCAACACCCAGGTGCCAGGCCCGTTGACGGGATCGCTCAACGCCCGCTCCTGACCCCACCGCGTTCCCCTTCGGCCATGTAACCATGGTTACATGCTCGACTGAGCTCGCGAAAGCCGGCTGATCGCCCATGAGGGCCCGGCTGCCGACGCCTCCGAAACTGCCGGTGTCCATACTAGGATCACCCTGTATAGTCTCAAGTGAGATTATCTCGACTAGAGCTGAGATTCGACGATCGAGGAGGGGACGTCCATGGCCGAGCCGACACATCGGACGGCGCCGGTGATCGGGGCGTTGCCCCGCGCGGGGGCCCAGGACCAGGTCATGGTCGCCACCGCCGTGCTGAAGACCTACGGGTCGGGCGACGGTGCGGTCACCGCGCTGCGGGAGGTCTCGGCGACGTTCGCCCGGGGCCAGTTCACCGCGATCATGGGACCGTCCGGGTCGGGGAAGTCGACCTTCCTGCACTGCCTGGCCGGGTCGGACACCGTGACCTCCGGCACCGTCGTCCTCGGCGAGGTCGAGCTCACCGGCCTGTCGCGGACCCGGCGCACCCAGCTGCGCCGCGACCGGATGGGCTTCGTCTTCCAGTCGTTCAACCTGCTGCCGATGCTGACCGCCGAGGAGAACATCCGGCTCACCGGACGGCTGGCGGGCCGCCACGCTGATCGGCCGTGGTTCGACACGGTCGTGGACGTGCTCGGCCTGCGCGAGCGGCTGGACCACCGGCCGTGAGAAACGCCATGTGGCTCATCGCGCGCCGTTCGTTCGCCGAAGGCTGCCCGCGGCTGACCGCCACGCTGCTGGCGGCGCTGGGCTCGATCGCGCTCATCGCGGGTTCGCTGCAGTTCGCACTGCGCGCGCAGGAGGCGGTGTCGGGCAGCGACGCGAGCGAGTACGTCCGCGCGGACGTTCTCGTGCAGGGCGGGACGGTCGACCCGGACGACCCGGACGACCCGTACGCGCCGTCCAACGGCCGGATCCGCGTGGACCGCATCGCGCCCCGGCCCGGGGTGGCGGCCGTCGCCGGGGACGCCACGGTGCCGGTGACGGCCGCCCGTCCCGACGGACGGGCGATCACGGCGTCGGCCGAGGGCCGCACGCTGCTCCGTCCCTGGGTGCCCGACCCGCGCCTCAATCCCTACCGGCTGGAGGCGGGGCGCTCCCCCGCAGCCGAGAACGAGGTGGCGATCGTCCGGCACATGTCGCGCGCCGGGAGAGTGAAGGTCAGCGACACGCTGACGTTGACGCTGCCCCGCCAGACGCAACGGGTACGGATCTCCGGAATCGTCAGCGTCCAGGACCGTGACGCGGTGGCGTCCGGCGACCTGGTGCTGGCCCCGCCCGAGACCGTCCAACGCGCCGCCATGCTGCCCCCGGGCACCTGGCAGAGCGTCTGGGTGAAGGCCGCCCCGGGCGTGCCCGCCGAACGGCTGCGCGGTGACCTGGCCCGGGACCTGGGCGGCGCGGCCACGGTGCGCACCGCGGAGTCCGTGCGGCGCGCGCAGAGCGCCGCCGCGGCGGGCGAGGGCGCCTCGATCGCCGGCATCATCGGCATGCTCGCCTCGGTGGCGATCTTCGTCGGGCTGTTCGTGGTGGCCAACACGTTCGGGACGCTGGTCCGGCAGCGCACCCGGCGGCTCGCGCTGCTCAGTGCGATCGGCGCCACGCCCCGGCAGATCAAACGGCTCATCCGGCTGGAGGCGCTGGTGCTGGGCGCCGTCGCCGCGGCGGGCGGGGTGGCCGCGGGCTACCCGGTGTGCGCGCTGATCACCCGGCTGTTCGCACGGGACGGCTTCGACGTGTCGGCCGCGGGCGCCCAGTTCGGCTGGGTCGCGCTGGCAGTCCCGGCGGCGGCCGGGATCCTGGTCACCCAGGCCGCCGCCTGGCGGGCGGCCCGCCGCGTCGCGGGCGTCTCGCCGGTCCAGGCGCTGCGCAGCACCGTCACCGAGGCCCCGGAACGTCGCTGGCCCCGGCTGCTGGCCGCGTTCGCGATCTTCGCCGGTGCGGGCTTCTGGTGGGCGGTGGCGGTCGCGATCCGCGCCGGCGACCCGCCCGGACCGGACCGCACGTTCGGGGTCTCGCTGATGGTCGTCTTCGGCGCGCTGCTCGCCGTGACCGCCCTGGCCGTGCTCACCCCGTTCTTCGTCAGGCCGCTGGGCGGGCTGGTCGGCCGTCTCGCGACGACGGTCGGCGGCGAGACCGGACGGCTGGCGCACGCCACCATCACCCGCAGCCCGCGCCGGGTCTCCTCGGCCGCCTCATCGCTGATGCTGGGCGTCGCGCGGGTCGCGTCCGTGGCCCTGGTCACGCTGTCGGTGCACGACCGGTTCCGGGACACGGGACGGGAGGTGATGGCGGCCGAGCACGCGATCACCTCGACCGCCAGGACCACCGAGGGCGGTCCCGCGCCGCTGGCCCGGGACGTCGCGGCCCTGATGACGCGCACGCCGGGGGTGTCGCGAGCGACCGCTCTCACGCGGACCGAGGTCAAGCTGGTCTCGCCCTCATCGAACCGGCTCGAACCGGACGAGGAACCCGAGCCGTTCTCCTTCCTCGTCAGCGGCGCCGAGCAGGCGGGGCTGCGCGACGTCCTGCGGCTGGGCGGCCGCCCGCCCGCGCTGCGTCCCGGCCAGATCGCGCTGTCGTCGACCGTCATGAAGGAGCGGGGGCTGCGCCGGGGCGAGGAGATCGTCGTCCGTGGCGCTGAGGGCCGGGTCACCCTCACGGTGGCGGCCGTCTACCACGACCCGTCCCACCTGTTCGCCGAACAGGCGCTCGCGGCGCCCGCGACGATGGACCGGCTGGACGCTAACGCGGCGACCCAGGCCGTCCTGGTGCGGGGCGGCTCCCCGGAGGACCTGGAGCGCGCGGTGGCCGGAGTGCCGGGCGTGCGGGTCCTCGACCGCGACGCCTACGTGGACGCCGCGTCCGGCTCGCTCACCCGTCCGCTGCGGGCGACGCACGGCTTCGTCGGCATGGCGCTGCTGCTGGCGCTGTTCGGCATGGCGACCACGGTGTCGATGAGCGTCACCGAACGCACGCGGGAGTTCGGGCTCCTGGGCGCCGTGGGCACGACCATGCGGCAGATCCGCTCGATCGTCCGCTGGGAGGCGGCGACCGTGGTCGTCCTCGGCACGATCCTCGGCCTCGTGATCGCCATGGGGACGCTGACCCTCCTGCACGTGACGACGGGAAGCTCGTTCCTGCGTCCGGACCCGCCATGGTGGCTGTTCCCGGTGCTGGCGGCGGGAGCGGCGGTGGCGACGCTCGCCACCTCGGCCCTGCCCGCACGCCGGGCCGCCGCCATCCCCGTCCTGGAAGCCGCCAAGGCCGAGTAAGCACACAGATGGCCAGCGCTCCTTGCGGCCGCCGGATGGGCGTCCAGGGGCCGGGGCCCGGTCGCGCAGGGGCCCCGGCCGTCTGCTCGTGCCGCCTGGTTACTTGGGCGGCATCAGGACGGAGTCGATGATGTAGACGGTGGCGTTGGCGGTCTGGACGTTGCCGCACACCACGTTCGCGTCGTCCTTGCCGATCGTGTAGGACTCGCCCGAGCCGCCGGTGGTCAGGCCGGCGCCCTGCAGGGTTTCGAAGCTGCCGGCCGCCAGCCCGCCCGGTGTGATCTTCTGGCCGACGACGTGATAGGTCAGGATGCCCTTCAGCATCTCCTTGTCGGCCAGCACCTTGTCGAGCGTGCCCTTGGGGATCTTCTTGAACGCGTCGTTGGTCGGCGCGAACACGGTGAGGTTCTGGGCGGAGTTGAGGGTGTCGACGAGCCCGGCCTCCTTGACCGCGCTGACCAGCGTGGACAGGACCGGGTTGTTGGACGCGGCCGTCGCGACGGGGTCGGTGGACATGCCGCTGAAGCTGCCCTTGCCGGAAGCGGGGACGGCCGAGCACGCCGGGCCGAACGGCTGGTCCGCCGCGGGCGCCGCGGCGCCGGTGCTGGAAGGGGCGGGAGCGGACGTGCCAGGGGACGCGGCGCTGGAGCCGTCGTCGTCTCCGCCGGAGCAGGCTGTGAGCCCGGCGGTCAGGACCGCCGCGGACAGGACGCCGACGGCGATTCGGGTGCGCTTCATGGTGAACTCCTTCGGGGTTGGAGAGCTGTCGATTTCGTCGGCTGCCGCGGTCAGGTCACGGTGACCACCACCGAATGCCAGCCGGTGGCCCCGTCCGGGAAGGGCGGTGACCGATGCTCGGGTTGGGTCGTCCCGGTCTTGTCGGTGGCGCGGACGCGGAGCGTGTGCGAGCCCGGGGAGGCGTCCCACTCGGCGACCCACTGCCGCCAGGTGTCGATGCCGGGGACCGGCGCGAGCCGCGCCGGACGCCAGGGCCCGTCGTCGGCCTGCCATTCGACGGCGTCGATGCCGCGGTGCTGGGCCCAGGCCGTACCGGCGACGGCGACGGGTCCGGCTCGGAGGCGGGCGAACGGCTTGGGCACGTCGATGCGGGAGAAGGTCTTCACGGGCGCGCGTTCGGCATAGCCGCGCTTGGTCCAGTACGCCTGGTCGGTGGCGAACCGGGTGACCTTGAGGTCGACGACCCACTTGGTCGCCGACACGTATCCGTACAGGCCGGGCACCACCATGCGGACGGGGAAGCCGTGCGCGACCGGCAGCGGCTCGCCGTTCATCCCCACGGCCAGGAGCGCGTCGCGGCCGTCCAGCACGGTCTCCAGCGGGGCGCCGATCGTCATGCCGTCGGACGAGCGGGACAGGATCTGGTCGGCCCCCGGCCGCACCCCGGCCCGGCGCAGCAGCGGGGCGAGCGGCACGCCGAGCCAGCGGGCGTTCCCGGCCAGGTCACCGCCGACCTGGTTCGACACGCACGACACGGTGATGTCGCGTTCGATCAGCGCTAGGCGCAGCAGGTCGTCGAACGTCAACTCGACGGGGCGGGCGAGCATGCCGTGGATCCGCAGCGTCCAGTCCCGGGGGTCGACCTGGGGCAGGACGAGCGCGGTGTCGACCCGGTAGAAGTCAGGGTTGGAGGTACGAAACGGCGTCATGCCCGGGAGCCGCACCTGTGTGCCTACCGGGACCGGAGGCGCCGGGCCGACCGGACGCGGCAGCCGCACGTCCGCCCGAACCGACGAGACATCACCCCGGCGCAGCAGCACCCGCCCGGACACGCCGCTCACCGCGGCTACGCCGATCACCCCCGCACCCGTCAGCAGCACCCGCCGCCGATCGATCTCGGCTCCGGCGGCCGGGGCGGCGGTGCCGTCAGCCGCGTCGCGGAACTCGGAACGCGGTTCGGGAAACAGGCGGGTGCCAGGTGTCAGCAGGGTCAGAGCGGCCATGCCCGCGAGCGCGCCGACCGTGGCCGGCACCGCGTCGACCGGCTCGGC
The DNA here is from genome assembly GCF_005889715.1 of Actinomadura soli. GTDB lineage: Bacteria > Actinomycetota > Actinomycetes > Streptosporangiales > Streptosporangiaceae > Spirillospora > Spirillospora soli. The sequence continues at coordinate 1,285 of NZ_VCKW01000052.1, read as the reverse complement.
GACCGGCCTGGTCAGCGCGGCGACGATCCCGACGGTTCCGAACGCGGCGAGCCCGATCAGGCCCCAGGCGAGCCGGCGCCGGCTGAGCGACCCGATGGCCAGCGCGGCTACGGCGATCCCGGCGCCGAGGCCGATCAGCAGGACCGTCTTGTCGTTGCTCCCGAAATGCCGGATCGCGAAATCCTTCAACCACGCGGGTGTGAGGTCGATGAAGCCCGCGCCGACGGCCAGCAGCGGAGAGGACGACACGCGTCCGAGCGCACCGGCCGCGAGCTCCGCAACTCCCATCGCCGCGGCGGCGGCGAGCAGCCCGCGCAGCGCTGCAGTGACCCACCGCAGTCGCCCGGTCGCTCGCTTCGCTGTCACACCCGAGGTTCGGGGCCGGGCACCGGGTGGATGGGTCGAGTTCTTCAACGAGTTCTGGGCCCATCCCTGAGGGCGTCGGCACCGAACCACCGGTGTGGAGATGACCGAGCCGCACGGCAAGCCGCCCAGAACACTGAAGCCGATCAGTGACGCGCCCGGGGAACCGCCCGATCTGGCCGAGTTGCTCGGCCGTGTCGCTCGCGGCGACCAGGACGCGTTCGGGCAGGTGTACGAGCTGCTGTCCAGGCCGGTGTACGGGTTGGCGCTGCGGGTCGTCCGCGACCCGGCGCAGGCGGAGGAGATCGCGCAGGACGTGCTGGTCGAGGTGTGGCGCAAAGCGTCGCACTACCGCCCCGAACGCGGCAGCGCGACGTCCTGGGCCCTGACCGTAGCGCACCGCCGCGCCGTCGACCGGGTCCGCTCCTGCCAGGCCGACCGCGACCGCGAGGAGCGCACCGCCGCGCCCGCGCCCGACTACGACGAGGTCGCCGAAGAGGTCGGCACCCGGCTGGAACACCAGCAGGTGCGCCGTTGCATGCGCAGCCTCACCGAGACGCAACGCGAATCGATCACCCTGGCCTACTACGGCGGCTACACCTACCGCGAGGTCTCCGAACTGCTCGGCGTCGGCCTCGCCGCCGTCAAGACCCGGATGCGCGACGGACTCATCCGGTTGCGTGACTGCCTGGGAGTCCAGCCATGACCCACGACCCGCACGACCTGGCCGGCCCCTACGTCCTGGACGCGCTCGGCGACACCGAACGGCGCCGCTTCGAACGCCACCTGTCAGGCTGCGCCGCCTGCGCCGACGAGGCCGCCGGACTCCGCGAGACCGCGACCCGGCTGGCGCTCGCCGCCGCCCGCCGCCCCCCGGACCGGCTGCGCGGACGCGTCATGGCCGAGATCGCCCGAACCCGGC
>NZ_VCKW01000527.1 GCF_005889715.1 Actinomadura soli | reverse complement strand
CCCCCGGCCCCAGCCCCGAGGCTCCGGTGTGTACGGCCGACCGACTGCCGCTCTCGCTTGCCCTTGCGACGACCACCCGCACGGCCCCGCCGCTGCTTTGGCCTCGCGGACACCACTGCCACCACGGCCACTGCCGCCCATCCGACCCACGATCGCCCGGCCAGCCACCGGGGACGCGGTCCCGCGACCACCCGGCCGACATCCCCCGCCATGCCAAGGGTCAGTTGCGCCTACCGCACTCCTCGCCCGCTGCCGTGCCCCACCGGCCCGTTGCCAAGCTTCATCGGCCCGTTGCCATGCTTCATCGGCCCGTTGCCGTGCTTCATCGGCCCTTTGATCATCCGGTCGACCGGCCTGCGCCTGGCCCGTCGCCGCCCGCCAGCCGATGGCCGTTCGGTCATTGGACGATCCGTTCAGCCGCTCACTGGACCCGCGATCACCAGCCGTCGTCCATGTACGGCATTGCGAGCGCCATCCTCCGCGATTGTCCGGTCGACCGGGTGTCGTCGGTCGGCGATTAGACGGTCGGTCGGTGGTCGTCGGCGAGGATCGACCAGACCTGCACGTCTCGTCGGTCGCCGTTCAGGACGAACCCCTGCCGCAGGACGCCCTCACACGTCATCCCCAGTCGCTCCGCCACCGCCGCGCTGGCGGTGTTCCGCGGATCGCACAGCCACTCGACCCTGTGCAGCCCACGCGCCGAGAACGCCCAATCGATCATGTGCTGGACGGCGGTGGTGATCAGGCCGCGTCCCCGAGCTTCCACGGCGAGCCACACGCCGACCTCGCAGGCGCCCATCGCGGTATCGAACGTACGGAACACCGTCCCGCCCTGGAGGACGCCGTCCAGCCAGATTCCGTAGATGCGCCCTTGGTCCTTGGCTTGTTTGAGCGCATACGACTGCAGGAACTCGCGGGCGGTCGCCTCGTCCACAACCGTGTGCGCCCACGGGATATACCGGTCGATGTCCTGGCGGACCCTCTTCGCGTGCTCGGCGAACTCAGCAGCCTGCCACGGCTCCAGCGGACGGAGCTCCGCGTTCTCGGCGAGGATGCGAGCGAACATGGACCCTCCCAGGGGGATACGTACCGAACGTTTGTTATGTACAATACGGGAGTGCCGGCCAGAGGTGACCACGACGCCCGCCGCCGCGACGTCTCCGAGGCCGTCTGGCGCGTCCTCGCCACCCGTGGCTTCGGCGGCCTGACGCTGCGCGCCGTCGCGGCGGAGCTGGGTGCCTCCACGGGCCTGCTCACCCACTACTTCCCGAACAAGAAGGCCCTCGTCACCTACGCCCTCGACGTTGCCGACGAACGCACCGCGAGCCGTCGCGTCCGGGAGGTTCAGGTTGAGGGTCTTGCTGCTCTGCGCTCGGCGCTAATGGACGTCCTCCCCCTCACCCCTGACTCGGCGGCCATGAACCGCATTTGGGTCAGCTCATGGGACGGCGCGCTGGCCGATCCCGAGTTGGTTGTTCGCGAGAAAAATCGCTATCAGGATTGGCGCGAGCGTCTTCGTTCGCACGTGGCCGCTGCCGTGGAGCGGGGTGAACTGCCCGCATCGTCGGATGTCGATGGTGTCGTCGCTACTGTCGCTGCTTTCACTCATGGTCTGGTCGTCCAGGCTCTCTTCGATCCGGAGCGGTTCCCTGCCGTTCGTCAGACTGAGATCTTGGACGCCTTTCTGATGTCGCTTTCGGGCTGTTGAGTGTTGGCGGGGCTTTGGTTGTCCGGGCTGTTTTGGGTGGGGGTGTGTTGTGGTTCTGGTGTGTTGTGGTTCTGGTGTTTTGGTGTTCTAGGGTCGGCGGTGGGGTGGCGCTGCGTACGGGGCCGCCCCTCCAAAGTCAAGGGCGCTTCGCGTCGCTTCGCGATGGGACTTCGTCCCACCCTTGACTTTGGAGCCTCTACGGCCCCTGGGTGCAGCTTTCGTCGGGCAGGCTCCGCCTGCCCCCCGCCCGACGCGCCACCCCAC
>NZ_VCKW01000526.1 GCF_005889715.1 Actinomadura soli | reverse complement strand
GCCGACATCACCTCATGGGAGAGCCACGGGTCGATCAGGCCGCATGATCTCGGTGCTGGCAGGGTGTCGGTCGAGCCGTCGGCGGGTGACCACTGAGACATCACCGACCCCCTTGAGGTCTGAAGTTAGACGGTGGCCCCGCCGGCCGCTGGGCTTGCAGCCGGCTGGTGAGGTGTTGCGCCGCGAGCGCTTCCATGAGGGTGCCGCGCAGGCTCTTGGCTCGAACTTCGGTGACCTTCAGGGAGGGCTTGGTGCGGATCACGTGCGGGATCGACTGGTCGGAACGGCATCACGACGTCGCGCTCATGGACGAGGCGGGGCAGGTCGTCGGGCGAGCACGGATCGGCGATGACCTCGCCGGATTCACCCAGCTGATCGAGCTGCTGGCCGAGCAGACCGGGCAGGAAGAACCGACTAGGATCGACATCGCAATCGAGACTGACAAGGGGCTGCTGGTCGCCTCTCTGGTCGCCGCCGGCTTCAGGGTGTTTGCGATCAACCCGCGGGCGGTGGCTCGCTATCGAGAACGCCACGGCCAGGCGGGCGGCAAGTCCGACCCGGGCGATGCTGCTGTCCTGGCCGACATCCTGCGCATCGATCGGCATCGACACCGCAGCCTTCCAGCCGACACTGCGCTGGTGCGGGGGATCAAGGCGGTCGCCCGGCAACACAAGGAGGCGATCTGGGCCCGCCAGCAGACCGTCAGTCGCCTGCGTTCCCTCCTCCGCGACTTCTACCCGGCTGCGCTGCAAGCCTTCCCGATCCTGACCCACGCGGCCGCGTTGACCGTGCTCAGGGCCGCCCCGACCCCGAAGGCCGCGGCACGCCTCACTCCTGCCCGCGTCGCCACGCTGCTGCGCCGAGCCGGCCGACGCAATGACCCCGGCCTGGCCGAACGAGTCGCATCCCAGCTGCGCCAGGACGCCATGCGCCAGCCTGCCGAGGTCGAGCAAGCCCTGGGCGTGGCGGCCGCCGGACTCCTCGACATCATCACCGCCATGACCAGCGCAATCAAAGCCTTGGAAGAGCAGCTCAGCGACTTCTTCGCCCGCCACCGGCAGGCCGAGATCATCACCAGCATCCCCGGACTCGGCACGGTCCTGGGCGCCCGCATCCTCGGCGAGATCGGCGACGACCCCGCACGCTTCTCCGATATCGCGGGCCTGCGCGGATTCGCCGGAACCGCGCCGATCACCCGCGCCTCCGGCAAATCCAAGATCGTCTCAGCCCGCCACATCCGCAACGACCGTCTCGCCGACGCCTGCCACTGGTGGGCCTTCGCCGCCATCACCAAATCCCTCGGAGCCCGCGCCCACTACGACCGGCGACGAGCCGCAGGTGATACCCACAACGCCGCCCTCCGCAACTTGGCCAACAAGCTGATCGCCAAACTCTGGCACTGCCTCCACAACAACGTCCCCTACAACGAGACGACCGCCTGGCCCACCCCTCCAGCGCACGCCTCGCCGCAGGCCGCTTGACAACCCACCCGCGTGAGGTGTCTACGTCGCCACCGCTGCGGGCTGGGTGTACGCCGCGTTCGTCCAGGATCTGTACTCCCGGCGCATCGTTGGCTGGCAGGTCGCCGACCATCTCGGCACCGACCTGCCGCTCGACGCCCTGGAAATGGCGATCTGGGCGCGGGGAGGTGTCGTCGGTGACCTCGTTCACCATTCTGACAGAGGCGTTCAATATACTTCTATCCGCTACGCCGGGCGGCTCGACCAGATCGGTGCCGCGCGTTCCGTGGGCAGCAAGGGCGACTCGTATGACAATGCTGCCGCGGAGTCACTCAACAGTCTCTACAAGAAGGAGCTCATCGATTTCCATGGCGACTGGAAAGGCGTCATGGATGTGACGATGGCCACCATGGAATGGGTTGCTTGGTACAATTCTGAAAGGCTACATTCTTACTGCGGGAACGTCCCTCCGGCCGAGTACGAGGAGACGTTCCACCGATCGCCCGCCGGCACTG
>NZ_VCKW01000525.1 GCF_005889715.1 Actinomadura soli | reverse complement strand
GCGTGGGTGTTGGGGCGGGTGTGAGGACGCGGAGGGGCGGTCCCCTCCGGCCGCCCCTCCGCGTGGTCTTCACGAGTTGAGGACGGCGAAGACGACCTTGCCGACGTTCCCGGCCAGCGGGCGGGTCCCCCAGCATCGGGTGTACTGCTCCACGACGAACAGGCCGCGGCCCGACTCGCCGTTGACGTCCGCGCTGATGATGCGTGGCATGACGCATGTGGAGTCCTGGACCTCCACCCACACCACGCCCTGGTCGGTGCGGCCGATGCGGAAGATCACCTCGTCGTCGGCCGTCGTCGCGTACCGGAGAGCGTTGGTGACCAGCTCGCTCGCGATCAGGCATGGGACGAAGTCGTCCACGTGCCAGCCCCCAGTTACCAGCCGGACGAAGGTGCGCACCTCCGCCACCGCCCGCAGGTCTCGTTTGACGACCATCTCGCTCTGCACCGCCTCGCCCATGACCAGCTCCTTACTATGTGTGTCGCAAAACACACAGTGAGCTACTTTCGGGCTACGATGTGTCTACCCCCAACAGGTGGCAGACAGCGGTAGGTGAGCTCCCCAGCTCGACAGATACCACCGAAAGGCAAACGTTATGCCCCCGCGACGACAACGTCCCCGTGAGTCGCCCGCCCTCGTCGCTTTCGGACGCCAGATGCGTCGGATGCGTGAGGCCAAGGGAGCCAAGCAAGAGACCATCGCCCATATAACGAAGGTGAGCGGTCCCCAGGTCAGCCGCATCGAAGGCGGGAAGAAGCGCGCCACACGTTCGTTCGTGGTGGCCGTGGATGACTTTCTGGAGGCAGGCGGCTCGCTTATCAGCCTGTGGGAGGACCTGAACAAGGACGGGCATCCAGTACCGATATGGTTCGACTGGCCGCAGGTAGAAGCCGACGCAACCATGCTGGTCTGCTGGCAGCACTCGGTGATTCCCGGATTGGCCCAGACCCCCGCCTACGCTCTGGCATTGCTGGGCGGCAACCAGGAGGCCGCAGACGCTCGCATCAGCCGTCAGACCATCCTCACCAGGGAAAACGACTCGATCCCACTGACCGTCGTGTTACTGCTCGACGAGGATGTGCTCCGCAAGCCCGTGGGGACCAGCGAGACGATGCGGGAACAGCTTGAACACCTCCTGGAGATGAGCTTGTTGCCCAACGTCACGATTCAAGTAGTGTTGTCAAGTGGTGAGCATGAGGGCGTCTTGGGCGACTTTGTGGTCGCGACGATGGAGGATCGGACCGAAGTCGCGTACATCGAGACGGCGATTCGCGGCATCACCACGGACAACCCGGCAGAACTGTCCACACTGGCACGGACCTTGGTCGAGCTCCGTTCACGGGCGCTCACGCAAGCGATGTCACGTGAGCTGATTCGGAAGGTCATCGAGGAGAGATGGACCTGAGAAACATTAAGTGGCGCAAGAGCACACACAGCGGACCCAACGGTGGTGAGTGCGTCGAAGTGGCGGACGTGGCCGGTGTGGTGGCGGTGCGGGACAGCAAGGACCCGGACGGGCCCGTCCTCATGGTGACGCGTGCGGCCCTGCGGACGGCCGTCCAGTCCGCCGCCACCACGCGCTGACCATCCGGCATCAACCACCTGCCAGATCCGACCCCTCGAACAGCGGCGAGTCGTCCCGTCCAAGTGGCCTGGACGACCCGCCGCACACCGCACGCCGAGCACGGCCTGGGCTCGTTCGCTGTCTCCAAAGCAATCAGACCGACCGCCCTCTGATGCGCTCCCGGCAGCCGCCGCGCTATCCCGTTGAAGGCGTGAATCCACTCTGCGGGCTCCAGCGGCCGGAAACTGCGTGGAACGGCCGCCGTCTCCGGGCACGACGTTTCCGTTCTCGCCTGATCAGGCTGGTACGAAGGCCCTTGCCTCGGACGCGGCCTCAGCCGGTGGCGGGCGGGCCTTCGGTGGTTGGGAGTTCTTCGAACACGGTGATCTGGAGGTCTGCTGGAGCGTCCAGGCGGGAGTTGAGCGAGTTCCACGGGGTGCGGGTGGGTGG
>NZ_VCKW01000524.1 GCF_005889715.1 Actinomadura soli | reverse complement strand
ACCTCGGCGCCGGTCTCTTACGCGCGACCGGCAGCGTGACAGGCTCCCGCCACAGCGGCCCGGCCCACCACCTTCGCCGCGCGGCGTACCGCGCGCCGATCGCGGCCGCACAGGCGAGCCACACCAGCAGCAGCACCGACGTCGGCGGGCGGACGAGCAGCCCGAGATGGTAGACGGCGGTCCACACCGCGAAGAGCAGCACGGCGGCGTCGGTGAACCCGTCCACCAGCCGGGTCGCCCGCGCCGGCGCCGCCCGGCCGCTCGTGACTGCGGCGCGGTCCCGCTCCTGGATCACCTGCGTTCCCCCTGTGCGCATGTGCGTGCTCCTCACCGATGCGTCCGCCGGCGGGGGAAGGCCGGGCGCGGTCGAGGACACGGTGCCCGTCAGTGATCTTGTTATGTGTTCGACGCCGGATCCGGACCGGGAGTTGACCCGCACCGGCGATTCGCCTGCCGCCGGGCGCTGGTCGGTCACGAAGAGTCGTCCCCATCGGGCGGATTTACTGCGCTATGCCCGGTGTGGATGGTGTTATTGGGGCGATACCGGAACGAATGGATGTGATGCGCGGTGCGCCACGCGATCGGCTTCTTCCTCGGCGTCCTGCTGACACCCGGGCTGGTGTACGGCGCGGCCTGGGGATACGTGCAGGCCGGCCAGTCCTTCGACGGTACGGGCCAGGAGATCACCGACCGCACCCGCATCTACGGCGCGTTCGCCCTGCTGGCCGCGGTCGGACTGGTGATGGGCGTGATCATCGTGGCGCGGTGGGCGTCGCCGCTGGTCTCGCTCGTCCCCGCGCTGGCGCTGCTCGGCTTCTCCGTCTGGTTCCTCGTCGACCCGGACGGCGTCCTCGACCTGCCGGGCAAGGTGCCGCCCGCCGGCGACATGGACTTCGGGCTGCGCATGCTCCTCGGCTCCGGCGTGTACGGGATGATGGGCCTCGCGCTGCTGATGCCCGCGTGGGCGCCGCGCCGCTGGGGCTCAGGCCGCGACGAGGACACCGGCGACCTGGCCTTCTGACGCGTCCGGCGCTAACACCCCTGCCGCGGCGCGACGGGACGGCCTGAACGGCGGTACGCGTGGTCGCCCCGGTAGAGCCCGGCCAGGACGTCCTCGATCCCGGCCTCCCGCAGCGAGATGTCGCGGACGTCGTGGCTGCGGGTCAGCTCGGCGACGACCGCCGCCGCGTTCGCCGAGCGCGGCAGCCGCAGCCACTGCCGCGGCCCCTCCACCCGCTCCGCCTCGATGCCGTCCAGCGCGATCGGCGGGACCGGCCGGTCCAGCTCGACGACCAGCAGCCGGTCGGCGCCCACGGTGCTGCGCAGCTCGTCCAGCCCGCCGTCGTAGGCGAGCCGGCCGCGGTCGATGATCAGGACCCGGCGGCAGAGCCGCTCGATGTCCCCGAGATCGTGCGTGGTCAGCAGGATCGTCGTGCCGCGCTCGGCGTTGATACGTTCCAGGAAGTCGCGGACGGTCGCCTTGCTCACCACGTCCAGGCCGATCGTCGGCTCGTCCAGGACGAGCAGCTCCGGGTCGTGCAGCAGCGCGGCCGCGAGGTCGCCGCGCATCCGCTGCCCGAGGCTGAGCTGCCGGACCGGCGTGTCCAGGAACGGCTCCAGCTCCAGCAGCGCCGTCAGCTCCGCGAGCCGCTCCCGGTGCGCGGCCGTCTCGACCCGGTACAGCCGCCGGACGAGGGCGAGGCTGTCGCGCAGCGGCAGGTCCCACCACAGGGTCGTCCGCTGCCCGAACACCACCCCGATCCGGCGGGCGAGCGAGGTGCGCCGCCGCGACGGGTCGAGCCCGCACACCCGCAGCCGCCCGGACGACGCCGTGAGGATCCCGGTCAGCATCTTGATCGTCGTGGACTTCCCGGCGCCGTTCGGGCCGAGGTACCCGACGAACTCGCCCGGCTGGACGGTGAACGACACGCCGTCGACCGCGCGCAGCGGCGTCCGCGTCCGCCGCAGCCCGCCCGACCTGGTCCGGACGGTGAACGACTTGACCACGTCCTCGGCCTGGATCATCGTCACCCGGCATCAGCTCCCTGTCGATCGGTAGTGCCGCAGCCC
>NZ_VCKW01000523.1 GCF_005889715.1 Actinomadura soli | reverse complement strand
GCGGGGCAGGCGCTGCAGCGTGTCCTGCTGCGGGCCGCCGAGCACGACCTGGCTGCCGTTTACCACACGCAGGCGCTGCAGGTTCCGGAACTTCGCGCGTTCATCCGGGCTCGTTTCTGCGGTGACGCCCACCCGCAGATGCTGATGCGCCTCGGCGTACCGGACGGCGAGGACCTGACCACCGTCCGTCGTCCCGTGGAGGAGGTCATGACCGAGGAAGGTTGAGCAAAGTCCCCATTACGCCTGAACGCGCTCGCCGGGCGACGATATGGCGCCTCAGCCACGGGAACCGATCTCACAAACCCGGTATCGGCTCAATGTGAGGTGGCCGGGCGGAAGCCAGGGGGAAGTCAAGATCCCGAGAGCCTGACATGCCGCCATTAACACGGTAATACTGGCGTTGTGGCTGAAGAGGCTGGTGCCGGTGCGGACCGAGCGCGGCTGATCCTGCCGCAATTGCAGCTGGACGATCTGCTGACCGAGCTGCAGACGCGGCTGGAGGGGGCACGCGCCACCCGCGACCGCGTCCACGCGCTGCTGGAGGCCGTGGTCTCCATCGGCAGCGACCTGGACCTGGAGACCGTGCTGCGCCGCATCACCGAGGCCGCCGTCACCCTGGTCGACGCCCGGTACGGGGCCTTGGGCGTGATCAGCGAGGAGGGCGAGCGGCTGATCCAGTTCGTCACCGTAGGCGCGAGCGAGAAGGAGATCGAGGCGATCGGGCACTGGCCCCACGGACACGGCATCCTCGGGCTGCTGATCCGCGAGCCGCACTCGATCCGGCTGCCGGACCTGGGCGAGCATCCCGACTCTCACGGATTCCCCGCGAACCATCCGCCGATGCACACGTTCCTCGGAGTACCGATCCGGGTCCGGGACGAGGTGTTCGGCAATCTGTACCTGACCGAGAAGGCAGGCGGCGGCGAGTTCGACCAAGAGGACGAGGTCGTGGTGACCGCGCTGGCCACCGCGGCCGGGGTCGCGATCGAGAACGCCCGGCTGTATGAGGAGACGAGGCGGCGGGAACGCTGGCTGGAGGCGTCCAGGGAGATCTCCACGACCCTGCTGTCGGGCACCGACCCGCACGAGGTGACCACGCTGGTGGCGCAGCGCGCCCGCGAGGTCGCCGACGCCGGGCTGGCGACGGTGGCGCTGGTCGAGGAGGGCGCTCCGGTTTTCGTGGTCGAGGCTGCCCACGGCGAGGGCGCCGACCGGCTGGAAGGGCTACGGGTGCCGCTTGACCACTCGGTCGCCGGCCCCGTGTTCACCGAAGGGACGCCGCTGCGGCTGGCCGACGGGAGCGAGGCCGCTCACGAGGCGAACGTGCCGACGCACGTGCCGATCGGGCCGCTGCTTGTGGTGCCCCTGGGCGTGGGTTCCTCCGCCCGCGGGGTCATCTCGGTGATCAATCCGCCCGGCGGCGCGGTGTTCTCCGAGGCCACGCAGCGGCTCCTGGAGACGTTCGCCGGGCAGGCCGCGGTGGCCCTGGAGTTGGCCGACCGCCGCCGCGACGCCGAACGCCTCACGCTGCTGGAGGACCGGGACCGCATCGCCAAGGACCTGCACGACACCGTGATCCAGCGGCTGTTCGCCACCGCGATGACGCTGATGGCGACAATCAAGCTGGTCGAGCGCAAAGAAGTGGCGGTCCGCGTCCAGCGCGCCGTGGACGACCTGGACGAAACCATGCGGCAGATCCGCTCCACCATCTTCGCGCTGCAAGGCCCGGTGGACACCGAGTCGCTGCGCAGCCGCGTCCACGCGCTGGTCGACGCGGCGACCGAGAACCTGGGATTCGCGCCGTCCGTCCGGCTGGACGGGCTGCTGGACACCGCCGTCGACGACGACATCGGAGAGCATCTGCTGGCCGTGATCCGCGAGGCGCTGTCCAACGTCGCCCGCCACGCCCACGCCTCGCAGGTCGTCCTGGTCGTTGAGGTGAACGACGAGCTGGCGCTGCGCGTCGAGGACGACGGCGTCGGCATCCCCGAAGGCGGCCGCCGCAGCGGCCTGCGCAATCTGAGCGACCGGGCCAAAGGCCTGGGCGGCTCGTGCACTACCGCCCCGCGTGACGGCGGCGGGACCGT
>NZ_VCKW01000522.1 GCF_005889715.1 Actinomadura soli | reverse complement strand
AGAATCGAAGGATGTGTATCAAGGCCAGCCCCAGGCCCGTCGCATAAGGGACCAGCACGCCCTCCGCCCCCACCGACATGGCGATCGGAAGCCAGACGGCCAGCAGCAGGCCGCGCGTCGTCCGTCCGCCCAGCAGAACCCGGTTCACCCGCCACGTCTCCCGCAATGTCCCGGACGAGCCGCCCCGCTTCATGATCGTGTCCGGCAGCCCCAGGTGGGCGGTCAGAGCCGCCATCCCGGCCGTCCCCGCCGCCAGCCACAGCGTCCCGGACGGCGTCAGGACCGACAGCAGCAGCCCGCCCACGCCCTGGCCCGCCACCTGCGAGCACGCCGCCGTCATCGTGAACAGCGACCGTCCCAGCACGTACTGGTCGCCGGGCAGCAGCGCGGGCAGCCTGCCCTGCACGGCCGCCGACCCGACCGGCGCGAACAGCCCGACCACGACGAGCAGGAGGATCGTCACCGGCAGCGGCACCGCGTCCAGCGCGAACACGGCGATCACCGCGAACCGCAGCAGATGGAACGCGGTCAGAAGCCGCCGACCCGGCACGCGATCCGCAAGCGACAGCAGGAACGCGCCGCCCACCACGTACGGCAGCATCCCGGCGCCGAACACGATCGCCGCCGCGAGCGACGAGCCCGTCTCCTCGAAGGTCAGCACCGACAGCGCGATGATCCGGATCGACTCGCCCCCTGCCTGCAACGTCTGCAACACGAACAGGACCCGGAACTCAGGCACGCCGAACACATCGCGATACCGCACGGACGCCACGGGGGGAGCGCTCATCACCGCAACTGTGCGTCCACGCTCCCGGCACCGGACAATGTTTCGGGGAGGAACGAAACATGTACCGAATCGAGGTGGACCAGGCCGACCTGGCAGCCAGCCGCTTCGGCATCGCACCGCTGCTGGAGACCCTGAACGCGCTGGGCCTCGCCGCGGGCCGGGTGCCCGCCGGTCCGCTGGGCCCGTGGGTGGAGCGGGCGCGCCCCCGCTACCTGCCGATCGCGGACGACCCCGCCATCCGGACGCTGACGTTCCTGCGCCGCCGCGCCGGCTACATGGCCGACTTCATCAGCCCGCCGCCCGCCCGGCCCAACCTCACGATCGCCGAGCAGCTCGCCACGATGCGGGCGACGCCGCTCGACCAGGCGCGCGGGGAGGTCGTCCGCAACCTTGCCGGCCTGCCGGAGCCGGACACCGTCGTCCGGGAGGTCCTGGACGCGCCGGACATGGTCGAGCGCCTCGCCGCCGGCCTGGAGACCGCCTGGCACGCCCTGCTGGAGCCGGACTGGCCGGTTCTCCGGTCGATCGTAGAGCGCGACATAGTGCACCGCGCCGGACGCCTCGCCGCCTACGGCTGGGCGGAGGCGCTGGACGGCCTGACCCGCCAGGTGCGCTGGCGCGACGGCGTGATCGAGGTGGACATTCTCGGCGGCGGCGACGCCACCCGCCGGCTGGGCGGCGCCGGACTGATGTTCGTGCCCGTGGTCTTCTCGGAACTCGGCCTCGCGGTCGAGCAGAACTGGCCGTACACGCTGATGTACCGGGCCAGGGGAGTGGCGGCGCTCTGGGAGGGCCGCGCACGGCGCTCGCCGGAGGCGGGGCCGGACGCCCTCGCGAAGCTGCTCGGCCGCACTCGCGCCGACCTGCTGCGGCTGCTCGCCGAACCGGCCACGACGACGTGGCTGAGCGCCCGGCTCCGGATGAGCATCGGCGGGATCGGCGACCACCTCGCGGTGCTGTACGCGTCCGGCCTCGTCACCCGGGAACGCAGCGGCCGGTCGGTCCTCTACCGCCGCACCGCAGTCGGGGACATCCTGGTCGGCACGACCTGACGGCGCCTGCCCCCTACTCCTTTGCGAATGCCGTGATGAAAGCGGACGGGCTCGCAGCCGGGCGTCGGTATTTGCCTTGGCGCAGGAGGTTCTAAGGTCCGATGTTTGTGGTCGGTGTTCGATTTTCGAGTTTCTAGGCTTTGATGTTCTAGTGTCTTGAGTCGTTAATTCGTTGGCAGTATCCGGCGAGGGTTTCGAGGATGTCGTCGGCGGGTTTGGTCCACACGAACGGCTTGGGGTCGGTGTTCCACTCGTTGACCCAGGCGCGGACGTCA
>NZ_VCKW01000521.1 GCF_005889715.1 Actinomadura soli | reverse complement strand
GTGCTCTTCCCGGGGGGCTCGCGGGGTCGTCACCCCTCGGGGGATACGGCGTGCGTCCGTTGGCGGTCACAGCGGCACCTCCAGCCGGACGGTTGTGCCGTGCCCGGGCGTGGCATCGATCGTGAGCTCGCCGCCGATCGAGTAGGCGCGGTCGCGCATGGACGCGAGGCCGAGCCCGTTCTGCTGCTCGGCCGCCGTGTCGGACGCGTCGAACCCGGAGCCGTCGTCGGCGACCTCCAGCACGGCCTGCCCGTCCCGCGTGCCGAGCCGTACCTCGACGGTCTGCGCGCCGGCGTGCCGCAGCGCGTTGTAGAGCGCCTCCTGGGTGATGCGGAACGCGACGGCCTCCTGGTCCTCGGGCAGGACGACGGCCTCGTCGGCGGCGATGCGCACGGTCGTCTCGTGCGCCCGGTCGAGGACCTCGACGTGCTTGCGCAGCGAGGAGACCAGGCCGTCCGTGAGGTCCGCCGGGCGCAGCTCGAAGATCACGGCGCGGAGTTCGGCGAGGGCGTCGGCGGCGAGCCGCTCGACCTGCTCCAGCTCCTGGACCGTCCGGGCGGGGTTGCGCACGGCCAGCGCGGATGCCGTGCGGGCGGTCAGGCGCAGCGAGAAGAGCTTCTGCGCGACGGCGTCGTGCAGCTCGCGGGCCATGCGGTTGCGTTCGGCGACGACCGTCAGCTCGCGGTTGTGCTCGTACAGGCGGGCGTTCGTGACGGCGATCGCGGCGTGCGCGGCGAACAGGGTGAGGAGCTCTTCGTCGTCCTCGGTGAAGCCGCCGGGACGCTTCTTGTTGGCCAGGAAGATGATGCCGATGACGTCATCGCCGTCCTGGATCGGGACGCCCAGGAAGTCCTTCAGGACGGGGTGCGCCTGCGGCCAGCCCTCGAACTCCGGCTCCTTGCGGATGTCGGCGAGCCGCTTGGGCGTGTCGCCGCGCAGCATCGCGGCGAGCATGCCGTGCTGGCGGGGCAGCGGGCCGATGCGCTCCCAGTCCTCGTCGGAGACGCCCTCGACGACGAACTCGGCGAACGAGCCCTCGTCGTCCGGGACACCGAGGGCCGCGTACTGGGCGTCCAGCAGCTGCGCCGCCGCCCGGACGATCACCTGCAGCACCTCGTGGACCGACAGGTGCCGGGTCACCGCGAGCACGGCTGCGCTCACGGCGCGCAGGGTCGCGCCCTGGCCTCCGCTGCCGCCGTCGCCCGTGTCCATCCCGGCCTCTCGTCTCCGCTGGCCGAGCGCCTCGCGGCGCTCACATGTGAAGACCGTACTCGCTGCGCGGGACTTCTCGAATCAGCCCCCGGGACGACGTCTCCGCCGGTGCCGTCCGGGGGTCGGGGACCGCGGTCCTAGGACCATCTGACCACCGCCCAGCGGGCCCGACGGCCGATGCCGCGAACGGCGCCGGTTCCTAGCGTCGGGAGCATGAAGACAGCACTGATCACCGGGGCCTCCCGGGGGCTCGGCCGGGCACTCGCCCGCGACCTCGCCCGGGACGGCTGGCACCTCGTCATCGACGCACGCGACCCGACCGCCCTGGCCGCAGCCGCCGACGACATCAGCAGCGGCGGCAGCAGCGGCGGCACCGGCGGCAACGATGGCGGCAACGTCAGGGCCATTGCCGGGGACGTCACCGACCCTGCACACCGGGCGGACCTCGTCCGGGCCGTAGAGGGCGGGCTCGACCTGCTCGTCAACAACGCGAGCACCCTCGGTCCGACGCCGATGTACCGGCTCGCGGCACTGCCCGTCACCGACCTGGCGGACACGTTCGCGACGAACGTCCTGGCACCGCTGGCATTGATCCAGGACGTCCTGCCGAGCCTGCGGGAGCGGCGCGGTGCGATCCTCAACATCACGTCGGACGCGGCCGTGGAGAACTACGAGACGTGGGGCGGCTACGGGTCGTCGAAGGCGGCGCTGGAGCAGCTCTCGAACGTCCTCGCGGCCGAGGAGCCGGACGTGGCCGTGTGGTGGGCGGACCCCGGCGAGATGAACACCGACATGCTCCGCGCCGCAGGCGAGGACGCCGATTCCGCCCCGCCCCCGGAGGAGGCCGCGGCCGCGCTCCGCCGTCTCGTGACCGACCGCCTGCCCAGCGGCCGCTACCGCGCCTCTGCCCTGGCCGGTGCCCAATGACCACCGTCCTGGAG
>NZ_VCKW01000520.1 GCF_005889715.1 Actinomadura soli | reverse complement strand
GGCGGGGACGGACGCGCCAACAGTAGCGACACGCGGCGGGCCCCCGCCAACACCCCAGCGAGGGCCCGCCCTGCGAAACGATCAAAGGGACGAGGACGGTCAGAACGCCGCTTCGGGCAGCTCCATCACGTCCAGATCGGTGGCCTCGGCGATGGCGCGCTCGGACGCCAGCCGGGGCAGGACGGTCCGGCAGAAGAACTGCGCGGCCGCGACCTTGCCCGTGTAGAACGCCTCGTCCGGGCCGGAGACGTCGCCGCCGCCGAGCGCGGTGAGCGCGATCTCGGCCTGGCGGCAGAGCAGCCAGCCGACGATGAGGTCGCCGAGCGCGAGCAGCAGCCGGGACGTGTTGAGCCCGACCTTGTACAGCTCCTTCGGGTTCTCCATCGAGCCGAGCGCCCAGCCGACCATCGGGTCGATGATGCCCTGCACGTCGTCCAGCGCCCGGCCGAGCAGGGCCCGCTCGTTCTTGAGCCGCCCGTTGCCGGCGTCGGAGCCGGCGAACGCCCTGATCTCCCCGGCGAGCACCTTCAGCGCCTCGCCGTTGTCCCGGAGGATCTTGCGGAAGAACAGGTCCTGGCCCTGGATGGCGGTGGTGCCCTCGTACAGAGTGTCGATCTTGGAGTCGCGGATGTACTGCTCGACCGGGTAGTCCTGCAGGAAGCCGGAGCCGCCGAGCGTCTGCAGCGACTCGGCGCCGAGCAGCGCGTACGCCCGCTCGGACCCGAAGCCCTTCACGATCGGCAGCAGCAGGTCGTTGACCTTCTCGGCGGTCTCGTCCTTGCGGCCCTCGTGCTCGGCGATCTGCACGGCGTCCTGGTAGGACGAGGTGAGCAGCACCAGCGCCCGCATGCCCTCCGCGTACGCCTTCTGCGTCATGAGGCTGCGCCGGACGTCCGGGTGGTGGGTGATCGTCACGCGCGGGGCGGTCTTGTCGGTCATCTGCGTCATGTCCGCACCCTGGACGCGCTCCTTCGCGTACTCCAGCGCGTTCAGGTAGCCGGTCGACAGGGTGGCGATGGCCTTCGTCCCGACCATCATCCGGGCGTACTCGATGACGAGGAACATCTGCTTGATGCCCTCGTGCACGTCGCCGACCAGGTAGCCGACCGCGGGCTGCTTCTCGCCGAAGGTCAGCTCGCAGGTCGTGGAGACCTTGAGGCCCATCTTCTTCTCGACGTTCGTCACGTAGACGCCGTTGCGCCCGCCCAGCTCCCCGGACTCCAGATCGACCAGGTACTTGGGGACGAGGAACATCGACAGCCCCTTGGTGCCGGGCCCCGCGCCCTCGGGACGGGCCAGCACCAGGTGGAAGATGTTCTCCGCCATGTCGTGCTCGGCCGAGGTGATGAAGCGCTTGACGCCCTCGATGTGCCAGGTGCCGTCCGGCTGCTGGACGGCCTTGGCCCGGCCCGCGCCGACGTCCGACCCGGCGTCCGGCTCGGTCAGCACCATCGTGGCGCCCCACTGCCGCTCAAGGGCCAGCTCGGCGAACCGCTTCTGCTCCGGCGTGCCGATGTGCCACAGGATCTGCGCGAAGCCGGGACCGGACGCGAACATGTAGACCGCCGGGTTCGCGCCGAGCACCTGCTCGGCGACCGCCCAGATCAGGGAGCGCGGGGCGCGGCTGCCGCCGAGCTCGGGCACGAGGTCGAGCCGGTACCACTCGGCGTCCATCCACGCCTTGAAGGACTTCTTGAAACCGTCCGGCATGGCGACGGCGCCGGTGGCGGGGTCGAACACCGGCGGGTGGCGGTCGGCGTCCTCGAAGGACTCGGCGATCGGGCCCTCGGCCAGCCTGGCGACCTCGTCGAGGACGCTGCGGGCGGTGTCCTCGTCGAAGTCCTCGTACGGGCCGGAGCCGAGAAGGTCCTGGCGCCTGAACACCTCGAAGAGGTTGAACTCCAGGTCGCGGAGGTTGCTCTTGTAGTGCCCCATCCGAGCCTCCGTCTCGTCCTGCGGACCCCCGGCGGCACCGGTCCCGCTGCGTTTACTGGTCAGTAACCCACCCTCATGCTACCCGCTGGTAACCGCTACGGAACACCCCCCGTCCTCCGGCCCCCACCCATCCGCCAATCAAACGGCGAGCGCCACTTGGCCCGCGGGGGTTCGGTGGGAAGATCGTGTGGACGATCACACCGCGAGCGCGGACCACCCCG
>NZ_VCKW01000519.1 GCF_005889715.1 Actinomadura soli | reverse complement strand
AGATGTGTATAAGAGACAGCCGCCCGCCCCACCCGGGGCGGCCGCACAGGACCCGCCGCACCGGCCGGAGCCGACCGCGCAGGAGGGGCTGCGGGCTCTGTCCGAGCTGTTCGCCGAGACCGGCGTCCCCGCCCCGGTCGCCGCCCGCGCGGCCGCGCGCCTCGGGCCGGGCGCCGCCGGACGGCTGCGCGACGACCCGTGGCGGCTGCTTCGCGTCCCCGGCGTCCAGCCGCGGCAGGCCGACCACTTCGCCCGCGCGCTGCTCGGCCCGGACACGGGGCCCGGTGACCCGCGGCGCGGCCGGGCCCTCGTCCTGCACCTGCTCACCGAGGCGGCGCGCGGCGGCCACACGGTCACGCCCGCCGCCGACGTCGTGTCCGCGCTGGAGCGCGTCCAGGTCCCCGATCCGCGCGCGGCGGTGGAGGCCGCGCTGGACGAGGCGGAGGTCCTCGCGCTCACCGAGGAGCCCGGGTTCGACGAGGAGTCGTTCGACGAGGACGCCGAGCCGCCCGAGCCGGAGGAGACGCTCGGCCCGGCGCGGTGGGCGCTCGCCGAGGAGGCCGCGGCCGAGGGGTTCCAGCGGCTGACGCTCACGGCCGTGTCGCTGCTGGACGACGCGGCCGTCAAGGGCCTGCGCGACGGCCTGCCCGAGGACCGCTCCCTCGCGCTCACCGCCGCGCTGCGCACCGGCGTGAGCGTCCTGCGCGGGACGCCCGGCGACCTCGTGGGCGCCGTCCTCGGCATCGCGTCCGCCGCGGCGGGCGAGGGCGTCCGCACCGCCGTCGCCGCGCCCACCGACCGCTCCGCCGCCGGCCTCGGCGACGCCGCCGGGGTCACGGTGACGAGCCTGCACCGGCTGCTCGAGCCGCGCGACGATCCGTCCGCCGTGCCGGGCTCCGTCGTCTACGGGCGCGGCGAGCAGCACCCCCTCGACCTCGACCTGATCCTCGTGACGGACGCCTCCATGCTCGACGTCGAGCTGTGCGCGGTCCTGGTCGAGGCGTGCCCGGACGGCGCCCACCTAATGCTGTGCGCTGAGCCGGATGCACCGCCGCCCGCCGGGCCGGGCCGTCCGCTGGACGACCTGGAGGCGTCCGAGACGGTGCCCGTCGTCATGCTGGACGCCGCGCCGCCGTCCGGCCCTCTCGGGGAGCTGACCGAGGCGGTCCGCGGCGGTGACCTCGTCGCCGTGGACGCGCCTGGACGCGAGGTCGTCATCGTGCCCGCCGAGGGCCCCGGCGAGGCGGTGCACCGCGCCGTCCAGCTCGTCACCGACTCGATCCCGCGCGCGCTCGGGATCCCGGTCGAGGACGTCCAGGTCGTCGCGCCCGCCGCGGGCGGCGACGCGGGCACCACCGCGCTGAACGCGGCGCTCAAGGCGCGCCTGAACCCCGGCCCCGGCAAGTTCGGCGGAATGGACCCCGGCGACCGGGTGGTCGTCGCCGCGCCGCTGCCGCACGCCGCGCTCGGCGAGACGGGCGTGGTCGCCGGCGGCGGCGCGCACGGCCTGGACGTCGAGTTCCCCGGCGGCCCCGCCGTCGTCGCCCCGGCGGACGCGTCCCGGCTGCGGCACGGCTGGGCCCTGACGGTCGCGCAGGCCCGCGGGACGCGCCGTCCCGCCGTGGTCGCGGTCATGCCCCCCGAGGGCCTGTCCCGCCCGCTGGTGGCCGCCGCGTTCGGGCTGGCGGGCCGGCACCTGTCGGTCGTGCAGGCGGCCGGGCCCGCGCTGGCGAGGGCCGTCCGCGACGGCGGGACGCCCGCGCGCCGCACCAGGCTCGCGAGACTGGTGATCCAGTGAAGGTCGTGCCGGGGTAAAGAAACCCCCGTGCCGCGGTTTTAGGACCCACCCGTATGGGACACGATGTCAACAAGGGTGAGGGACCGGCATCGGGTGGAGGAGCGACATGCCCCATCGGCTCAGGCGGCTCGGCTCGGCGTCGGCGGCGATCACGGCGGGAGCGCTCGTCCTGCTCCTGCCGGCGCCCGCCGCGGACGCCGCCACGACGGACACCTGCAAGAAGGGCACCGACCCCGCGAGCACCATCGAGAACTGGACGTGCAACCTCGGCAACCTGCGTGAGGCGCTCCTCCCGGC
>NZ_VCKW01000518.1 GCF_005889715.1 Actinomadura soli | reverse complement strand
TTCGGTACGAGGTGTATAAGAGACAGCCGCTACTATGCGCTGCACGTTCAACTGATCACAGCGGAGGGGCAGCACGTGGCGGGGAAGGACCGCAAGAAGGAGCTCGCGCGGCAACGCTACGCGCGCCAGCAGCAGCAACGGGCGCAGGAGGCGGCGAAGGCCCGCCGTCTCAAGATCATCAGCTCGGCCGCGGCGGTGGCGGTGATCGCCGTCGGCGGCGCCGTGTTCGTGGTCGTCAGCCGGGACGACGAGTCCACGGCCGCCGGGCCGAAATGCGACTACAAGTCCGCGCAGGGGCCGGCCTCCAAGGACGTCGGCAAGCCGCCGGCCAAGCCCGCTTACACGGGCACCGTCCAGGCGACCGTCAAGACCAACAGCGGCGACGTGGAGATGCAGCTGTACGGCGCCAAGGCGCCCTGCGCCGTCAACTCCTTCGCGCACCTGGCGCAGAAGAACTACTTCGACAAGACGGAGTGCCACCGGCTCACGAGCGGCGGCCTCAACGTTCTCCAATGCGGCGACCCCACCGCCAAGGGAACGGGCGGGCCGGGCTACGAGTTCGCCAACGAGAACACCAACGGGGCCACCTACACCGAGGGCACGCTCGCCATGGCGAACGGCGGGCCGGACACCAACGGCAGCCAGTTCTTCCTGGTTTACAAGGACTCTCAGCTCCAGCCCGACTACACCGTGTTCGGGAAGATAACCAAGGGGCTGGACGTGCTGAAGAAGGTCGCCGACGGGGGCTCCGACCCGAAAGGCGATGGCAAGCCCAAAAAGAAGGTAGAGATCCAGGACGTCACGATCGCCGGGAAATAGGCGAACGGGATACTAAGGTGTGGAGGGTCCGGAGGGCGTGCGCCCGTCCGGACCCGCGATTCAGGAGGCAAGGGTGTCCAGCGCGACCGATCCCTGGGGCCGGGTGGACGAGGACGGCACCGTCTATGTCAAGACGACCGGCGGCGAGCGGGTCGTCGGCTCCTGGCAGGCCGGCGCGCCCGAAGAGGCCCTGGCGTACTTCAAGCGCAAGTACGACTCGCTCGTCACCGAGATCGGCCTGCTCGAACAGCGCGTCCGCACCACCGATCTGCAGCCCGCCCAGGCGCAGCAGAGCATCGACCGGCTCCGCGAAGCCGTCTCCGAGGCGCACGCCGTCGGCGACCTCGACGCGCTCGGCCGCCGCCTGGACGGCCTGAGCGAGCAGGTCGGGCGGCGCCGCGAGGAGGTCCGCGCCCAGCGCGAGCAGCACCGCCACGAGGCCCGCGAGGTCAAGGAGCGGATCGTCGCCGAGGCCGAGCGGATCGCGGCCGAGGAGACCCACTGGAAGAACGGCGGGGAGCGGCTGCGCCAGCTCGTCGAGGAGTGGAAGGCCGCCGACCGCATCGACCGGCCCACCGAGACCTCCCTGTGGAAGCGGCTGTCGTCGGCCCGCAACGCCTTCACCAAGCGCCGCAAGGCGTACTTCGCCACCCTGGACGACCAGCGCGAGGAGTCCCGCAGGGAGAAGGAGCGCCTCGTCGCGGAGGCGGAGGCGCTGTCGGACTCGACCGACTGGGGCGAGACGGCCGCCGCCTACCGCGACCTGATGCGCCGCTGGAAGACGGCGGGCCGCGCCTCCCGCGACGCCGAAGAGGACCTGTGGACCCGCTTCAAGGGCGCCCAGGACACCTTCTTCCAGGCCCGCAGCGCCGCGTTCGCCGAGCGCGACGCCGAGTTCCGCGAGCACGCCGAGGAGAAGGAGAAGATCCTCGCCGAGGCCGAGCGGCTGCTGCCCGTCAGGGACGTCCGGCAGGCCAGGCAGGCGCTGCGCGGCATCCAGGAGCGCTGGGAGGCCGCCGGCATGGTCCCCCGCGACCAGCGCGACCGCCTCGAAGGCCGGCTCCGCAAGATCGAGGAGACCATCCGCGCCGCCGAGGAGAACGAGTGGCGCCGCACCAACCCCGAGGCCCGCGCCCGCGCCGAGGCCACCGTCACCCAGCTGCGCAGCTCCATCGAACAGCTAGAACGCCGTCTCGGCAAGGCCCGCGACGCCGGCCGTGAAAAGGACGTCAAGGAGGCCGAAGAGGCCCTCAACGCCCGCCGCGCCTGGCTGGAAGAGGCAGAACGCACCCTCGCCGAGTTCTCTTAGTCCATCGGGGTTAGGCGACGGTGCGGCCTAGGAAGGCTAGGAGGCGGGTTTGTTCTGTGGCGCCGTTCGGGGGTG
>NZ_VCKW01000051.1 GCF_005889715.1 Actinomadura soli | reverse complement strand
CCCGCGGCCCGCGCACCCGCCCGGCGATCCGCGCCACGCCCCCGAACAGACCACCACCGCTTCAACCCGCCACCGCATGACCCGCACCCACCGCCGACAAGTCGCCGCCCTGGGCAGCGGGCGGCGAGCGCCACGGCCGCACGTCCAGGCGCAGGCACAGCCGGCGGAGCCACGCCCGGCGCGCCGGACGTACACCGACCAGGAACCCCGCCGATATTTCGGCCAGGTCGAAGAAGGTAATATGTTCGGCACCTCGGGTTGGAGGCGCGATGGCGCAGGCAGTGCTCAAAGGCGGCGAACTACTCCTGCCGCACGACTCCGGTTGCGGCGCCTCAGTGATCCCCCCAGACGATCCCCACTACAACGCGTTGCACGCCGACAGCGTGGTCGACGAGGACCTCAACGGCACCCCCGAAGAGAACGCGGCCATCACCACGCGGTGGCGCCACAAGGGGCAGGTCGTCGACGACGATCGTCAACGGGCTGCTCACCTGACTGCAGGGAGAGGCCGACTGACCGGCGAGCGCGCTCCCATCGACCGACGCCCCAAACCCGGGTCCCGATAAGGCCACCAATACACCCACCGCCCGATCCCCAGACAGGAGACTCACTGGCTGAATGACCCTCGCCCGGACCGGGCTTGGAGGCTCATCGGTGTTCTGAGCTGCGGGAAAGGGTTGGTGCGGTCAGGCTGGGACTGTGAGCCGGCCTCGGGCAAGGCGGACGCTTCGTCCTTGCTGAAGCAGTCCGTCCAGGCAGACGGACTGCTACTCCGCCCACATCTTCGACGGCAGACGTCGAGGCGTAGGTCACCCAGTCGCCGCTGCCGAGCCCATTGCCCTTGAACTGCGAACTTGATGTGGATGCCGAACATGCCGATGGGGATGGCAGCCGTAGCCGAATTGACGTTGCGGCGAGCGACCGTGGCCTGATGGTGGCGTGGGCGCCGCGAGTTCAGTGACGAAGGCTGCGCAGCACGCACCGGATCGCATAGATGCGCAGGAGCCGCTGTGCAGCGGAGGTCGCACGCTGATGATCCGCGGCCCATCGTTCGAGCCGGGCGGGGTGTTCACCGCGATCAGGCAGGGATCTGGCGGCGACGAGGACACCGCGAACGTGGCCGGAGAACCCTACTCTCTGGCAGGCCGTCCAGGGTGTCGTGGCTGAGCTCGTTGGGCGGTCACGGAAGGGCCTCAGCCAACACGCCATCGTCACAACATCGACCAAGCCGGTATACACCGACCTGGCCACCATCCTACGGGCGAGTTCCCCCACCCAAGGCAGCGCGTGCCTTCAGGCCGCATCCGACCGGTCAGTTCATGCAGGACCAACCCCCGCACCAGACAGGACCTCACGCCTATCCAGCACCCGGTGACTATTGAACTGAACTACAAATTGAACCAATGCACCGACCCTGACCAATGAATACTTCCATGTTCACCAACCAACACTAAATACACGCCAGCCAATCCATTCCAACACGACAACCACCCACACCCAACACTCAACCTAAGGAGCACTAACAGGATCAAAAAGAAGATCGCGCAGAAATTGATGAACAGTCTCAAATTAAGTCGATTCCACGAACCCGCCGACGGGCGACTGACAAACATGGCGCAATGGCACCCCATCAGCCACCATCGCCCACCGAAGGCCAAGATCGCCAATGCCTCGACGCAGGAACCATCGAAGCGACGTTTCTCCAGGTCAGGCGCCTAGTGGAACTCAGTTGTGCTAATATCCGCTGTCATACTTGGCGCGCCACTGACAAGCTTGGCGCAATTACTGACAACTACTTGTCGTTCAACACCAGTCCCCGCCTCGTCCGCTAGCGCGTCCTCCAGTGCGACCTCCGGTTCCGCCGGCCCGGCCCCGAGCCTCTACGCCGCCGAGACACCCGGCGCAGAAGCAGGAGCGAAGACGGGAGGGGAGCCGGATGGCACGACCCCGGATTACGAGGTCCCGGATCAAGAGGCGCCGCACGGGCGCTGCCGGATGTGCCGCGAGCCGCTGCCCGCGCCGCAGCGGCGCCGCGACGGCAAGTACAAAGGCGGCCGCCGCCGGATGTACTGCCCGCCGCCCCGCGACTGCAAGGAGCAAGCGCAGGCGCAGCGCGACTCTCGCATGGCCGAGGCGATCGGCGACCCGCTCCGGCTGGTGATCGCGGTCGCCGACGAGGCGGTACCGGCCATGGCCGACCTGCGCGAGACCCTGGCCCGGGCGGTCGACGGCCTCCACGCGATCAAGGAGGTCAGCAGCGCCGAGGTCGCCGCGGCCAAGGCCGACACCGCCGCCGCCCACGACGCAGCTGCCGCCGCGCAGCACAAGGCCGAGCAGGCCGCCGAACGCGCCGGCCGCGCCGCCGCAGCGCAACAACGCGAACGGCAGGCCCGCCAGGACGCCCAGCGGGCAGCCGAGCAGGCACGCGAGGAGACCGCCCAGGCCAGGCAGCACGCCGCCGACACCGTCACCGCGCACGAGCAGGCACGCACGCAGGCCGAGCGCGCCGCCGCCCTGGCCAAGCGGGCCGAAGAGTCAGTGGCCGAGCAACTCGAGAAAGCCCTCGCCCGGCTCCAGGGCGAGACCGCCGCGCGGGAGCAGGCGCACAAGGAACTGGCCGAGAGCCGCGCCGAACTCGCCGCCGCGCAGGCCACCGCCCGCACCGCGCAGGGGGCCGCCGAGACCGGCCGGGCCAGAGCCGACCAGGCCGACGAGCGCGCCGCCCAGGCCGAACGCGCCGTCGCCAGCGCCACCGCGCTGACCGAGAAAGCAGAGCAGACCGCCACCGCACTCCGGCAAGAGATGGACGCCGCCCGCCGTGACGCAGCCCAGGCGCGCCTGGATGCGCACGCCCTCACCACCACCGTGCAGTCCCTCAGACACGATCGCGACGCCGCCCGCGCCGACGCTGACCAGCAGCGCGAACGCGCCGTCCACGCCGAACTCCAGGCCCAGCAGGCGCTCGCCGAACTCGCCCGCCGCCGCGAGGCCGACCCCAGCCCATCCGGCTCCTCGTGAGGGCGCTCCTCGGTAGTACGGAGCCCCGTTCTATCTGTCGGGAAATCCTGTCGTCAATCAACATCCGGATCGGACCGCCGGCGGGGTGCTTCATTCCCTGTTGTCCGGTTTCTTCTAGTCCCTTCGGCGGCCTTCACGTGGGTGTCGTCAAACCTTCTAATCCCGACACCCCCGCCGCGGTTCAGGTGAGAGGTTCAGTGGCCTGGGTGATGTGTTCGTGGGGGAACAACCGGGATGGCCTTGCGGTAGCAGGCGCCGAATTTCCAACGGAGTTGGGTCTGACCTGCGGTGACGTTCGCTGTCTCACGAACACCTGAGCACTGACGTAGACGCGTATACAGGAAGCGATACAAGCGACGCCCTGCGGAAACGTGCTGGTGGCGGAGCTGTCTCGCGTACGGAAGGCTTTCCGTACGGCGAGCAGACGTTGGAAATTCGGCGCCCGCTACCACAAGGCCGATGAGGGCGGGACCTGCGTCGAAGTAGCCGCCCACCCCGCCGCCATCCGCGTCCGGGACTCCAAGACTCCGGACGCTCCCCACCTCACCGTCAACCCTCCACCTGGGCCTCCTTCCTGAAGCTGACCCGCGATTGATCAACCGGCCTTCCACTCCGGCCACCTCGCCAGCGCGGCAGAGACACGGTCCGTCAGGGGCGGCAGCGCCACCTGGGTCTGCTCAAGGGCTGCGCCGAGTCGCTCCAGCATCTTGGCGTTGCGCTCCACATCGTCCCCCGAGCCGTCGAGTACCGCCATGCACTCTGCGGCCGCGTCCCTGCCGCGGTCCAGCAGGGTGGACCACTTCCGGTCCAGGCCAAGGTCGGGCACCCGCAGATGGCGACGGGCGGTGGCCGTGTCGCGGGCGAGGCCGTCGCAGAGGGGGCGAAGGGTGTCACCATCGAGGGTTGCCTTCTTGGCGTTCAATTCCTGGAAGAGCCCCTCTGCGAGTTCGGCGTAACGGTCGGTCAGCGCCACCATGTCGGCATGGCCGCCCAGCGTGTACCAGGCCAGGAGCTGGAGGTCGCGCACCTTTTCGTCGGTGTCGGCCGGTTCGGGTCGGGCCGGCACGGTCGCGGGCGGGCTGTCATCGCCCGATATCGGGGCTATCGGGTCCGTGACGACGGCCGTGAGGACGATCCCGGTCACTGCCGCGGCGGCCACCACGGTCCGGGCCGGCCAGGAGCGTCGTACGGCGTCGGAAGGCACCGACTTGCGTTTCACGCGGGGCAGTTGGGCCATGGCGGTCGCGGCGAGGGCGGCTCCGAAGAAGGCCGGTGTCACCGGATAGGCGAGCGCCTTGGTCAGCGTCCAGGAGGTGCCGGGCAGCCAGTGGCAGGTGTTGGCCATGACCTGCAGCGGGCCGACGCAGCCGTCGGCAGCCTGGAGGACGAACTGTCCGGCCAGCATGGCGACATGCGCGATGGCTGCCGCCGTCAGCGCACGGGGCAGGCGATGCGTGCGGGTGGTCGCGGCGACCACGGCCGCCGTGACCACCACCCCGGTCCACAAGGCAACCGTCCGCCACCACCGATAGACCGCTACGAAGGGGGAGGTCTGCTCCTCCAGCGGAGGGTGCCAGGAGTGGACGTACGCCATCACGGCCGCCACGGCGGCGACACCCACGAGCCCTCCGGCCAGCCCGGTGAGGACGGTGGAGCGTAGCCCCGCCGCCCTGGGCCGCCGGAGCAGCAGCAGCGCCGGATACGCCCACAGCACCACCGCACCGGCGGCGATCGTCGGGGACGAGCCCGCGGTGACCAGGGTGATCAGAACCGAGCTGATCCAGGGCAGCACGGACTCGTACTGGGGGCGGCTGTCCCAGGGGCCCGAGAAGGACCGCCGCGCGTCGAGGGCCGCGAGGATGTCCCCCATCATCCATAGCTGACCCTGATACAGCCACCAGTACAACCCGGCCGCCGCCACGACAGACCCGGCGACGGCCGCGACGAGGACGGCCCAGCGGGGCACAGCATGCCCGCTCGGCGCGGCCCGCAGGTGCAGCCGGGCGCACTGGGCGAGCCAGGTGACGTAGACGACGGAGCCGAGGAGCAGGAAGAGGAGCGGTTCCCCGTGCTCGGGCCACCAGCCGGACAGTGGGTCCAGCCCGGACAGCAGCACTCCGCAGATCAGACCGAGCCCGAGGGCGAGCCCCGCCCGTATGCCCCTGGGACCGAACGCCTGGCTGTGGATGGCGTACAGGACCGCCCGCCAGACCGCGACCGTCAGCACGCACGCGGCGAGGGTCCCGACGACCCAGGCGGCAGCGCCTCTGTCCCACACTGTGCTCAGGGCGTTCCCGGTGACGAGCGTGACCACACCGAGTAGGAACAGCGGCACGTCCGTCAGCGTGAACAACCCCGCCGGGTTGCGCAGCGACCGCCACCGCTTGGCCCAGGAGGGGTGGCTGCGCCACAGCGCGGTGACGGCCCGCGTCGCCGAGCGGCCCTGCATACGCCCTTCGGCCTGCACCTGCCAGACGGCCGGGTCGGCGCCCAAGGCGACCGCGCCCCGGTCGGCGTACAGCTCGCGGTGGCGCAGGGTGTCGGCGCGGGCCAGGACGACCAGCAGGAACAGGAACGCGACGATTGCGATGTCCTTGATCATGAACGTACGGGTGACCGGCCAGAGGACCTCGTCGGCGCCCGGGAACCTCGACCCAGGGAACTCACCGAAGAACTGCGCATCGACGAGGCTTTTGCCCATCAGGAGCGTGTACGGGACGACGACCAGCGCGAGGAAGACCCGCCACAGCGCCGTCACCGCGTAGGCGATGTCCACGTCTCGGTGGCGGAGGTGGGCCAGTTCGTGCAGGACCACGGCCTCGAAGCGGGCGGAGTCCACGCGACGGGTGTGCAGCAGACCGTTATTCAGACAGAGCGTGCGGCGGCCGGCCCGGCCGTAGACGACCGCCCCGGGATCGAGCGCGAGCCGGTCGACCACGAGGTCGGGCAGGGACCGCACCCCGGCACGCCCTGCCAGCCGTACGACCTCGGCCCGCACCTCGTCCTGCGGGTCCTGCCCGCGCAACGGCTCCACACCGCGTCGGCTCCGCTTCCAGCGCGGCAACAGCAGATACAGCCCACCGGCCGCCAGCAACACGGTGCCAGCCCAGGCCAACCCGTACCAGCGCGGGGCCCCCTCCGCCCCCTCGGTACACGCCCGCAGCGCCTCGGCCTGCGCCTGCTCCCGCACGAACTCGTCGATCAGCTTGCCCCCGGGGTCGAACCCGGCGGCGAACTTGCACAGCAGCCCCAGATCCTGCGACGGCCTCAGAATGCCGATCGACATCTCGACCATGGCCACTACCATGACGACGACCAGCATGAGGAACCGCAGGGTGGTGCCTGCGGGCAGTGCGCTGGGGTCGGGGCCGACGGAAGTAGAAGGGGTGGACTCGGAGGCTGAGCGAGGTGCCAGGGTCTCCGTGGCCCCGCTCATGTCGCCTGTTCAGCCCTCTCCGTTCCGGCCAGCGCCAGCCTCGCGACCACACTGTCTGCCAGGGCCTCCGCGTCCGGCTCGGGGAGCCCGCGCCGTACCGCCTCCGTGCGCACCCGACGTCGGACGGCCGCCAGTTGGTCCCGGTCGAGGTCCGGGACCTCGGGCGGGGCAGTCGGGCGGCGGCTCGGCGGGCGCAGGCGATCCAGGGCGTTGGTGACGCGGGGCAGCAGGCGGCCGGTCACGTCCGCCACCGCGGCCCGGCACGCCTCGTGGACCGCCAGCAACACGACGGGCGTGATGAGCGCCGTGACCTCGGAAAGGCCGAAGCCGAGGGGGTCGCCGCCCCTTCCGTCGTTCGCCTGTCGCATCCGCCGTACGACGAGCCTGTAGTTCAGCCCCGCCAGATCGTCGACCAACGGGCGTTCCCCCGGCGCCTGTTGGTCCACGACGTCCCGCACCACGTCCAGCACGGTCGCGCGCATGCGTCGCCTCCTTCTCCGTCGTCGGTTTCCGGCGACGCTACCTGGCCTTGTGGTAGCAGGCGCCGAATTTCCAACGTTTGCTCGCCGTACGGAAGCTTCGTTTTGGCCCGCTCGCTGTACCTCTTCACCTGCGACGGATCCACGATCCCCAGCTGCTCGGACACGAAGTCCAGCACCGCAGCCGGCACATCCAAAGGGTCCTCCAGAAACACCCCGAGCCAGCGTACGGTCACCAGGAGACCAAGTAGCCAGCAAGATCGTTCTCACCGAGAACGGCTGCACCGATGTTCCCCAAGGCCGGTTCAACAGCGTCGGCATCGTGATCGGCATCGTGATCGGCATCGTGATCGGCGTCCTGGCCGCCGTCGCTGGCTGGTCACCACCAGCATCACCTGGCGCATCGGCCAGGACGAGCTGCGCACGGCCAAGGAGGGCCAGGTCACCGACCACTACATGTGCGCCATGAGGCGCCCTGTTGTATCCCCGACTTAGTCGGGGGGATTTGGAGGAAGATTCTCAGACCTGATGCCTTACCCAGACCGGAAACGGCGACGGGGACCATCGCATGCCAGAAACCGTGGGCGCGGCGGCACGTCGGCGCTAATCCGATCCGAGAAAG
Source organism: Actinomadura soli (assembly GCF_005889715.1). GTDB lineage: Bacteria > Actinomycetota > Actinomycetes > Streptosporangiales > Streptosporangiaceae > Spirillospora > Spirillospora soli. Next base: position 32,086 of record NZ_VCKW01000051.1, on the reverse strand, counting down.
GACACCAGGCCAATAGAGGCCCCAACGAGGGCGAAGCACACCGACACGCCCGTGACGATCGCGACCGCAGGGGACGTTCCCCCCCACTTCCACACGACGAAGGTGGCGGCCGACCCCGCGACGACGCCGAGAAGAATTACGGCCAACGCGATGAGCGCCTTCAGGATCAGCACGCTCGCCCCCCGGCCATCCTCTTATCCAGCCGCACATCCAGACTCGACTCCGGCGTCGCGGCGGCGGCTGGCCTCGGCATGCGGTGCCGGCAGCGGCGGTGAGAATTCCCGTGCGCCGGGCGAGAGTTCCAGAAAAGCAGGTATTCTGGCTCGCTCGGTGGCGCCGGGACCGAGAGATCCCGCATCATATGAAGAGGTCCTTCCTGTACTCGGAGGAGGGGTCACCGGGTCCCGCACCGCCGGTTGCCAGACCGTGGGCAGTGCGGGGCCCGCCTGCGTCACTACATCTCTATAGCAACCGCCTTTCTATTAGCGGACTCGTAGGCCAGTTCTGCAACCGCGACAATGCGTGACATCAATAAAAGATTCTGCCCGCGACAATCGCCGAGGTTGTCGCGGACGCCAGTCCCGGACCAGGAGCTACCGGCATGAGCGAGCGCGACAACCAGCGGCGAGGGCGGGACAATGCCGTTGGGCAGCCGCAAACGGCGACGTCAGGCAGCAGTGCAGGCCGAGATGCTTGGCTGGCTGAGCTGGTCGTGTTCCTGACGTATCCCGAGGCGTACCTTCGGAAAACGGAAAAGGAACGCCAGCAATTCGAGGAGTGGATCCATTCCGAGATCGAAAATCGGTTTGTCTCTCGGGAGATAGGGGCGGTCGTCGTCGCTCTGCATTGGTATGTCGAATCGACTTTCGGGCGCCGGGGACTCCTCGATCACGTCTGTGAAGTCGAGCCGGAGAAGGCAGAGCTGGTCTCGCGGAAGAAGCTGTCCAAGAACCTCGGTGCCGGACGTCGCGGGGGCTGCGGCGGGGACGTCGCCGAGGCGATCATCCGACACTGCGCCGACCACCCGGCCAGTGACCCGGACCGGGCGGCCCGCATCGGGCGGCTCTGGGTGGCGGCCTATCGTGAACAGCCACCCTGGAGCAGCGACGACCAGACCGTCGAGCCCGCCGACCCTCAGGAGATCTCCAAGCTCATCGACCCCTCGTGCTGGTCTGAGCTCACCGCACCGGGGCCGCTTGCCGGCACCGCTCCCGATCCGCCCGGGGAGGAGAACGGCGCGGCTTCGCCCAGCGTGCAGCTGGAAAGGCTCCAGGAGGAGCTCTCAACACTTCAGGACGAGAAGACGCGGGCCGAACGGACCGTGGAAATTCTGCAGGCAGCGCTGGGAGAGGCGAATGCTGACGTCGCGGATCTGCGCGCGAAAACAGCAGCTGCCCGGCAAACCGTCGAGGAGCTGGGTTGGCGGCTCAGCCAGGCCGAACGGCAACGCGACAACGAGCGCAGCGAGGCCGGCCGGGCCAGGGCGCTGGTGGCACAGCACCGGGAGATCCTGGCTCAACTGCTGGCCTACCTGGAACTCGCCGATGTCGGCAGGAGCACCGCGGAGGAACTCGTCTCGCGTTTCGCCGGGACCACGATCGAGGCCCCCACCGCTTACTTGATGCTCCGCCAAAAGATCAACACCGCGGCGCCGCCGACGCGGCGGGCGTTCGCGGTCTATCTGCGGGTCCACGCCGACCTCACCGGGAACACCCCGACCCGGCTCGCCGACTCCTCAGGCATGAGCGCTGAACTCGTCGAACGGCTGTTCACCGCCGACTACGTACCCGATAGCGCCGGCGCGCTGGCCATCGCCGAAGCGGTCGAGGCAGACCCTGCGCACACGCGGCAGTTGCACCGCTTCGCCAACGAGGACGTCGACTACCGCGCCATTCAGGAAGAATTTCAAAGGATCGTTGCGCGCGACCATGTCAGGAAACGAATCCGGAATCTTCCTGCCACTACGGGCAAGGCTCTGCCCAGAATTCTCGCATGCTTCGCGATGTGTGTCGGCGCGACGACTATCGTAGTCTGGATCATGTTCCCGAACATCTTCCCCAACGATAGCTATCTCGCCTACGCCTCCGGCGCCAAACCAGAGATGCTACCTCGCGACTGCTCCACCCGTCGGGGTGTTTGCAACGGTTTCTCTCCGGACTATAAGTGGACTCTCGAGCCGCAGCAACAGATCACCACCACCCTCAAGACCCAAAACTCCTTCAGCCCTCGTACTCTGCGTGGGAAGCTCGCCACAGCCGCCACCTCGAACAAATGTCCCCAGGCCCATTTCACCTGGGAACTGTCCTTCAGTGGGACCAAGGCGACCGGCGCCCTAAGTAAAGAAAAGCCCAGCCGAGAACTCGACCAGCGACTCGCCCCCCGGCCACCGACCATCGTCCTCACTGTACACCGCACCGATAATCAACCTTGCCCGGCCGGATTTTACTGGTATGACGCACATGTCACGGGCGACAGCCAATACGTCGGAAACTGACTCGCTAGCCAGAGACCAACCCCCCAGGATGGGGCGACCGGGGCGTGCAGGCGGGTCATTCCGTCGGCCGGTCGCGCCGGGCGTTTCGTTCGGCGCGTTCCTGGTCGGCGCGTCCTCGGCGCGCTGGCCGGGGTGCCTGCGGGCCCGGAACAGGTCGGTGAAACCCGCGGAGGTCTTTACGCCTTGCCGGTGTCCGGGGTCCACACGGGCAAGGAGCCTCCTTCGTGGGTCTCGACGTCCTCGATGCGGAGCTGCGTGTCGTAGCCGCTGTCGCGAAGCGCGAGGTGAAGCCCACCGGGTTTGGTGAAGTCCTTGATGTGCCCCGGCTTCCGTGGTGTCGGCTTGCTGGAATCCTCGTGCCGTTGATCACGAGGAGAGGCAATCGATGCCCCTTGGCTATCCCCCTGAGTTCCGGCGCAAGGTGCTGGATCTGGTGAAGGCCGGGCGGCCGGTCCGGCAGGTCGCAGCGGACCTGGACATGCCCAGCCAGACCATCTACGTGTGGCTGCGGCAACGTGGTCGCGGTCCTGGTACCAGGCGTCTTCCGGGTCGACGCCGCGTGTGTAGGGGCCTAAGCGGCTTCGAACTGCGGTCGCCACCTGCTGAGTGATGCGCGCGGGTATCACCCGGTCTGTTCGGGAACACGGGGACAGGGGGTGCGCATGGCTCAGATGCGGGCGGTGATTGACGGGCCCGTAACAGTGCAACTTAAGGACACGAGATCTACAAAACCGAGGCCCGCGCCTACGACGACGGCGACGGCAGCATGGTCCGCGTCCTCACCGCCACACCTCCGCCCCCAAGTGCCCCTCAAGGACTGTCACAACTGCACGGAATATGAGCCAGATCCGCTAGAGGCCGATGAAACCAGGTGGTTTCCTCAGCAGTCCGCGTCAGCACGACAGGCAAGATGCGAGCACAACAATGTGCTCGCTGGTTGGATCGGGGGCAGCGTCGGCGTGCGCCGGGGGTACGGCTCAGCTGAATCGGCGGTGAGGTTGCCGCTTGCGATGCCGTTGCTGACCCCCGTTGCTCGCGAGGCGCGCGCCAGCAGACGGTCGATTCGCTGGGCGCAGTCCGCCCACGGCGTATCGCCTCTAGGTTCCTCCGTGGTGGGGTCACTCCGGTCCGGGCGGGTCTCTGCGGGATCAGCTGCAAACAGTGGCCCGTTCAGCAGCCGCGGGTCGGTGCCGTGTCGGGCGGCGCGCAGGAACAGATAACGCCGCAGCGGGGCGCTGACTGCGGCTGGCACCGGCAACAACTGGGGGGCGGTCTTCGGATCGTCAAGCCACAGGGTCATCGGATCGTCGGCGTCGACAGACGCGCCCACGCCGGTCAGATGCTTTATGCCCAACTTCACCAGGTCCGCGACCGACCGCCTCAGATAGAAGGATGCGGCCAGCACAGCCGCGTCACGCCAGTTGGACTCGTAGCCGTTTTCATGCGCTTCTTGCAACGCGTACTCGACGACGACGGCGAAGGCTACGGGCTCCAGGGACACCGGCCGGTAAGCGGTGAAGCTGCGGACGCTGTGCGGCTCCCACCCGGTGCTCGGAGGGTGGGGGCCGCACAGCCCGGCGGCCGGATTGCGTCGGCACAAGCGGTGTTCGTGCAAGATCCGGTACCACGAGGTCACGACCCGCCGTCTCCGCTCGACCACGTACAGCGGCGCACCCCTGTCGTAGGTGCCAGGGCGGGTGGTGGCGTGCAGCCAATCCAGGATCTCTGCGGGGGTGGCCGATAGCGGATGCTCGCAGTGGTCGAACCACGCGGCCAGGTCCCGCAGCAACTCGGGGCGGTCCTCGATCCTCCTGGACAGCGCCCAGCGAGTGGTGAGCTCGATCAGCAGCGAGGGCGTCTGCTGGCACGGTCCGGACTCCGCACCCGGTAGGTGATCACGGGCAGACGAGGCGACCTGCCCGGGGACCGCGCGATCGAGTTCGATGAGCCGGGCACCCAGCACCACTTGGATCTGCTGGCGCACCCGCTGCTCAAGGTCCGATGACGGGTCAGGCAGGGCGCCAGGCGCAGGCGATTGAGCCGGCATGGTGACCTTCTTGTCGACGCGGGCGGGGCGTTACCGAGGGCGGGGCATCGCAGCGCGGGCACAGCGCAGATTTGACTCGAGCATCCGGTGGCAGCCGCCATACCGCTGGCGGTGCGGCGCACCGCCAGCGGTGCCGTCGTGCAGTACTGTCATGGTGCCCGGACGCGGTCGGGTGGCGTCTGGTGCAGCCGGAGCGCGAACATCAGGTCGTCGTGGGGGAACAGCCGCGCCGGCCGCCCAGGCGGTGCATGGGCGTCGGGCGGCCGGGCAGCTCCTTGCCGGGCCAGTGTGTCGATAACGGGGCGTGGGACCATCGGCGGCCCGGGATAGGGCCCCAGGGCGTGCGCACGGACCGCGGTCACCAGGTAAGGCGCATGCTCCTCGGCCAAGGTGACACTGTCGTCGGCCAGATCAGTCACCCGCCATTGGGCGTCCGAGGGAAGGGCCTCGAAGGCGGGTTCCAGGATGACCCGGTCTCCCTGCCGTACCGGGGTGACGCCTTTGTCACCCAGCCGCCGCGCCAGCACGGTGATGGTGTCCTCCAGCCGCTGCGGCGTCCAGTTGAACACCCTGCACAATGCGTGATCGCTGAGGCTCCCGAACTGGACCAGGACGGCGTGCAGCGCGTCTGCGTCCAGGCTGGGAAAGTCACGGTCCTGGCCCTGCTGCTCCACAGCCCAGGCATCCAGCGGCGGGGTGAGGAGTTCATCGACGGCGACCTCGAGCACCTCGGCAAGGCGGACCAACTGTCCGGCGCTCACCCCGAAGAGGTCGGCGAGGTTGGACCAGGCGGGTCCGCCTTGGTTGAGGGGAAGACGGGTCCGGTCGGCGACCATGTTGGGGTCGAGGTGACGCTGGTCCATGATCCGCTGTACCCGGAGCAGGTCAAGCTGGCGGCGCATAGGTTCCCACCTGCCTTCCCGGGGAGCCATGGAGATTATCGTGCAACGGAGCGGCGACCCAGACGCAGCGCAGGTGCAGATGCCAGTAGTCGGGCCGTTCGGCACGCTCACCTAAGGGCGACCCCCACCGATGCGATCTGCGGAACCCCAGCCCGCATGCTGCAGCGGTCGCCCACACCTCTTGCTCGTAATACCCCAGCCCGGCCGACAGCAGCGGTTCGGCGGGACCGCCCCCGCTTAGGACGGTGTAGGCGCGGGCCGCGGCCAGCAGGTCCCGAGCATGCGGGGGGACCGGAAAGCGCAGCACGGTACTGGTTGAGCGCCATGGGTAGGGCCCTAGCACGATGCTGGAGGCGTCATCGGCCAGGTCCTGAGCCCGGCTGGAGCCCAGATCCGCCGGATCAAGGCCGGTCGCCAATGTCAGGGCCAGCGCGGCAGCCCGGAGCGGATCCAGCGTACTGGCCCGGATCTGCTCGGCCACCTGCACGCTGAGCGGAAGCCCGCCGAACCCCGGGCCGCCCAGGCGCCCCGGATCGGCGGGTACAGTCAGCAGCAGGCCGTGCAGCAGGAACCCCGCCTGCGCCCCGCGCAGCAGCACCAGGCTGTGTGCGGGAGAACTGCTGATGCTCAGCAGCGCCAGCAGGAATTCATCCAGCGCGTTGGAGTCTGGCCAGGGCATCGGAAACACCGCCAGCCCGCCGTGCCCCCGCCGATCCTCAAACCGGTCCGCGTCGTCGTCCGCACCCCACGCATGATCGGTTTCGTCGGCCGCGGCGGCGAACGCCTCCTGACACCCCTGACCCTGCACCACGCTGTCTGGTTCGGCGTGCCCCTCCCTCTCGCCCGGCGGCTCAGGGCACGACCCGGCCTCCGATCCGCTCTCGGCTTTCCCCTCCTGAGCGTTGACCGCCTCGGCCACTGAATCGGCGTCGGGCTGGCGTCTCACCGGATCGCCACCACCAGCGGGGTGGTGAGAAGGCGGGGCGCCTGAGTGCCATACAGAGGGCCGGACGTGGTCGCGGTCATACCACTGGCTGCCGGTCAAGAAACCGCACACCGCGTCCATCGCGGCCGCGTACAGCAGGTCAGCCTGGGTGAACTCATCGGGTCCAAGGAATCTGCTCAACTGGGCACGGAAACCAGCCAGCGGTGCCGCGGGCAGGGCGGGCAGCGGCGCCTGCAGTGCGTGCGCCAGCGCCGGACCGGCGTCCGCAGGCAGCTGCGGGCTGCAGTACAGCGGCACGGCCTCGGCTGGCGCCGGCCGAGACCGAAAACGATCGCGGGCTTTCACGAAGGCTTCCTGCGCGTCCTCAAGCACCGCCAGTGTGGCGGCGGGCAGAACCTGGCGCCAGTCAGCAGGCGGCCGTTCATGCCACACCAAGATCAATGCGGCGCCGGTGTCGGCGGCCAGTTGCACCAGCCGCGCCAATGCCGGCCGGGGCAGCAGATGCGCCCGCAAGACCACGATCTCGCTGATGCCCGACCCGCAGATCCAGGCTGCGGCCTGCAGCCAGATCTCCGTCACGCCGCGCCCAGCGTTGCGCGCAGTGGCCGACTTTCCCAACGCGCCCATGAGATCGTGGGCCAGGGTGAGCCTGCCCCCCACCGCTGGAGTCGGGTGCACCACAATCCGTCCCGCAGCGGGATCGTGCAGGCTCATGATCGCTTGGACATTGCTGTACTCGTCGTCGACGTCCAAGGCGATCGTCACCACCGGCGGGTCGGCTGTCGGCCTCGAGGCGGCCGGCGCCTGCGGCCTGTCGGGGTCGGCCTGCGGTGTCGGCCTTGCCCCGGCCTGGGCGACAGCCGCTGGGTAGACCGCATGCTCCACCACGGTGAACCTCCCGTCGTCCTGGCAGCCGGTCGGAGCCCGGCAGCCGACCCCTCCCTCGGTCACCAACCCTGGGCGCTCACCCAGCAGTAATCGAGAACGGAGGTTAGGCCCTATTCTTACTGAACACCCACTCCAGTACACCCTCATCGAGAATGCCGCTATCCCGGGCCTCCATTTCGTCGACCGCCAGGGAAGTGATCTTGACCCAGTCGCGGAAGCGGCCATGCGCGGCCTGTTTGTCGATCTCGTCGATATCAGCGGCCGAGACATTTTCCCACAATGGATGAAAGGCCGGGATGACGCTTCTCACCTGCTCGCGCGACAGGCGGGTGAACTCCTGCCAGATGTAGATCCGGGAGGACAGCATCGGCTCGTTCCTCAGGACCTGATAGCAGCCGGCGCCGCCGACGAACACGATCGCGATCTGAGTGCTCTCGTGATCCCAAAGATGCCGGTACAACTCGAAACATTCCCGGGAGAGCCATTGCGCCTCATCGCAAACCAGGACACGGAACTGCCGCGACAATTCTTCCTTCAGCAGCCGGGTGAACTCATACGGGCGACGGGGCGCGCGACCTGGCAACTCCAGTGCCTCGAAAAGAGTTTCGCGTACATCCCGTGGACGCGGGTAGGCGCCGAACGCCATCCGCAAGGTCAGATCCGGAGCGATGTCAGCCAGGCATTCGTTGACCGACAGAGTCTTGCCCACACCAGACTCGCCGTAGACGCACATCATCGCCTGCTTCTCGATCACTCTCGCAAGGTTCTCCTTAGTGACCAGCAGGGCATCGGTGGCGACCACGTTCGCGCCCGCAAGCTTCAGATAGTGGTTTCTCCCCGCCGCGCGCAGCGAGGTCACATGCCCCGGCCTCATCGACGGCTCCTCTCATCAGGTCTCACGCCCCGGATCCTGCTCGTCGGCTTGGCCGGCGGCCGCAAGCATGGGCCTCTCGCCGGATTCGGGCTCGGCCGCGCGCTGGACCGGCAACACCCAGCCAGCTGCGGGCTCGGGCAGCGCGACCCCCTGCGGACGTGCCACTTTCCGTGGCCGGCCGTGGCCGGCATCGCGCGACCGCACCTCGGCGTCGGCCTCGGCCGACGTCAACGCACCCAACCGTTTGGCCGGGCCAGGAGCAGTGAGAGCGGCGAAGCGTTCACGGCGCAGCCGCGCGGCGGCCTTCAATGTCCGCTCCAGCTCGGCGGCGGCCTCGCGACGCGCGCGCAGGATCTGGCGGACCTGTTCCGCAGACGCCTGATCGCACAGGAACGCCCGCCCCAAATGCTCACCCGTGGAGGCATCGAACACCTCGATCTCATGATCGTGGTGAGGCATGTAGCGGATCCTGACCCACTTACCGACATAATCGCCTATCCAGGGGTCTTCGCTGACATAGTGCCGGCGCTTCCACTTCACGCCCTGGTTGGACACCTTGCGCGGACGCCCATCATCCTCCAGCAGCATCAGGCACAGATCCTCGGCCTCAACGTGCTCCAACGGAGTTGGGTCATCACGCCACATCTGCTGGGGAGTGCGGTCGTCCAGCACCGCTTTGGGAATCCGCTGATTCCACTCGGCGACCCACTCCAACAGCAACTCAACGAACCCCGAGAACGTTAGGAGCGGCTCGCTCGGATCGACCGGTTTACCGCCGAGCCGCTTGGCACCGTGCGCGAAGCCCGGCAGTGAGGCAAAGAACATCTTTTCCACGGCGCCGTTGACCATCTCCACCGTGCCCTTTAGCCAAGGGCAGTATCCGGGCAGCACACCGACCGGGATCGCGAATCGACCCAGCGCCGCCCGCACCGACCCGCTCAAGAAGTCCTTGCCCTGGTCGATCCGCACTGCCTCAGGGAGGCCACCGAACTCTCCATAGCGGTCGCTGCACAGGATCGACGCCCTCGCCGCCGCCAAGATCGACTCACGGCTGGGAGACCCCGCCGTGACGGCCAGCCCGCACACGGCGCAGCAGTAGCAATCGATGAACCAGGTGATCCACGGCCGAACCGGTCTCCCATCGACCTCCACCCAGACCGGCGCTTGGACATGATCGGCCTCCCATACCTGGTTACGGTGGCCCTCGCTCTTGTCCGGCCGCCGCAACCGGATGTCGAATGCCCGTCTGGCCTGTTCACCATCCCGGATCCCGGCACGTATCCCTTGGGACACATCCCGGCGGATCGCCCGATGCAAGGTCGCCAGGCTAGGCGCCTTCACCCCGCCAGTCTCCTGCTCAGCGACCAGCTCACGATGCAGCGCCGAAGCGTTCCCGCCCCAAAAGGCCAGCCGAGCACGAAGCTCTTCGGTCAGGGTGAATCGGGCGATCGGCAGTCGCTCACAGCGGCCATCGGCATGCGCTTGCTCCAGCCACCGCCAAACCGTGCGCTCGTGCACCGCGACACACGACGCCACGACCCTCACATGCTCGGTACTCAGATCGCCGCGCTGATCCAGCACCAGCAAACGCCGCACTGCAGCGCGACGCACCTGAGCCAAGGAACCCAGCCGCTCGATCACCTCAGGGGCACCTTGTTCCAAGTCACCCATCGACCTCTCCTGCTGGGTTTCAGCGACTCCCTCGAAGCACAAGCAACTCCACGATCAGGACAACCGGCCACACAGGCCAGTTACCAGAAGGCAATAAAAAACGCACCTCCAATCGCCAAACCATTCGGCCAAGATCACAAAAGAAGATCATTTTATACCCGCAACGACTGGCATGACGTGACGATACATACGTTGGCAGTAGCATGCAGATCGCCTCTGACTTGCCCTTTCGTCAACCTTCACCAGTAGATTCGTTACGCGATGCCAGTGGTTTTTCGGCACCAGCGTCAGCGTGGGCAGCGCTCCATAAATCGGGCAAACGTCACACAGGCATCCATGGGGAATTTATGTGGCCAACACACGCAGATAGGTGAATTCGCCCGGAGTCATGCATCGTTCACCGGTCCGGGCACTATCGGCGCCGCTATCACGGCAAGGGTCGCTGTCGCCATCGTGCACTTCCTGGAGAGGGGCAATCACTCCGAACGCGCAGCCCTGCCTTGTCTCCGACCACGCAGTCGGGAGCCGAAGCCTTGAGCCTTCGTTCGGAGCAATGTGGTTTACCGGCGCGCGTTCCTCGAGGGGAGCTACCTGGACGAGGATGCCTGTGACCTGCCGCCTGACACTCGATGACGAATCGCTACTGGCAGAACAACGCAGAGTCGCAGCCCGCCGACGAGCCCGGCGACCGCTACGGCGCCAGGTCGTTGACCGCGGCCTGGCTGCGCGGACAGAACAGCGACGCCACCCGCCGCGCCTACTACCGCGACCTCGCGGCCTGGCTGGACTACTGCGCCCGCACCAGCCTGGACCCGAGGACGGCGCGCCGCGCGGACGTGGACGACTGGTCGGCGTCGATGACCGTCAGCGTCGGCGGCGCGGTCCGTCCGCCCAGTGCCGCGACCCGGGCCCGGAGGCTGGCGGCGGTGTCGTCCTGGTACACCTACCTGCAGTCCAACGACGTCGCCGACCGCAACCCGACCCTGCTGGTCAAACGCCCCTCCACCGCGGAGATCGCGGCGTCCGCGCGCAAGGCGCCCACGCTGAGCGTCCCCGAGACGGCCCGCCTCCTCGACACCGCCGAGGCCCGCGCCGCGGACCGCGGGACCGAGACCGCCTGGCGCGACGCGGCCGTCATCGGGCTGCTGTTCTACACCGCGCTCCGGGTGTCGGCGTTCACCCAGGCCGACCTGGCCGACCTGGACATCGAGGCGGGCTACCGGGTCCTGCGTCATCGCGTGAAGGGCAAGGGCCCCGGAGGCCGTGACCTCGTGCGCCTGGACGGCGAGCTGTGCCGCGTCCTGGACGCCTATCTCGCCGTCCGCGCCCGCCGCCATCCGGACGGCTCCTGCCCGCCGGGCCCGCTGCTGGTCACCGCCCCGCACCCCCACGATCCCGCCAAGCCCGGCGGCAAGCGCCTCACCCAGCGCGACGTCACCAACATCCTGCGCCGGCAGGCGGAACGGGCCGGGCTGCCCGCCGCCCACCGGCTGTCCCCGCACAGCGGGCGCCGTACCGTTATCACCACCCTGCTCGGCAACGACGTCCCGCTCGCCAAGGTCCAGGACCTGGCCGGGCACGCCGACCCCCGCACGACCCGGGGCTACGACGACACCAACCACAAGCTGGCGGCCTCCCCGGTCACCGACCTCACCCGTATCCTCGCCGGCCACCGCGCCACCCGGCCGCCGCCAGGCACCCCCGCGACCGACTGACGCACGATCCGGGCCGCGACGAAGAAGGCGAAGAACGCGCGTTGGCGTCCATCCGATCGGCGCGCCCGGCGCCGAGACACACCACGAACCTCGCGAACCGGGGTGCCGGTAAGACCGCCGTCACCCGGCACAAGCGATTGCGTTAGCCCAGCTCAGCGGGTTTCCGCTGGCGGAGTCAGATATCGCAACTGCTTGAACGCCTGTCTTCAATGGCTCGATCGTGGGTCGCGCCCAAGAACATCGCCCACGCCGCTCGACGACAAGACGGGCTGGTGGCGGCGTGCGCTGTCCCGGCTCAGAGTCCGAACGCTTTGGTCACTCGCTCGGCCAGCTCATCCTCGGCCATCGTGGTGTCGACCTCGATGACCGGCAGTTCGAGACGTTTCGTTTCCTCGGAGAGCCGTTCGGTGAACATCCGGTCACGCGCGAGCAGGTTGCGCAGGGCCGTCTCCGGATTACTGGTCTTGCGGGCGATCTCCCACAGCGAGCCGCGGTGCTCGAACGCGGCCCGGCGGAACTCGGGTGTCGGGAGCAGCCAGACGGCGTGACCAGGCACGACGAGGAGAGGTTTGACCAGGTGGGGCAACAGTCGAAACCCCTCGACGATCACACTCGGCTCCCTGGGGAGGCGGAGGAGGTCTTCGACGATCAGGCCGAAGCCCTCGCCCCGGAACCAGTGGAACGTCTCAAGCATCGTTTCCGCAGATCGGTTCACCCATCGCTCGTCCATGTCCATGGCCTTGAACTCGCCCAGCAATGGGCTGTCTTCGGGGGCGCTCCGGCTGGCGTGGTCCGACATCGCCTCGTCGGTCGCGTAGAGATGCAGACCGTGCCGGGCCGCTATGCGACGGGCGATGGTCGACTTGCCTGCACCGCTCCCGCCGCCAATCCAGTAGACGTGCCCGAGCCGCGCCGGCAGCGCGGCGACGTCGAAGGTCTTGCCATGTCGTTCAGGTCGCATTCGGATCGCATCCTTCGCGATGGCTCAGTTTCGGGGCGTCGGCTGACGTCGGTGGGAGCTGATCGGGCGGCCGGGCTGGCCGCCGGGAGCCGTTGGCGGCGTGCCCTTGCCAGGTCGCGACGACGTGGCGGACGAGGTCGGCGAGCCGAGATTGCCGGTGAGAACCACTTCGTGTCGGGTGGTTAACTCAGTTGTTCTGCCACGGTCCGATCGGGCACGCTCAGTGAATGCCTGTGCAACTCCTCCGTCCTGACCGCCTGTTCGGCGGTGTTCCATACGCGTACGCCTCGATCGCTCAACCCGGAGCTGTGGTCTACACCGCCGGGGCATGTCCCTTGGATAAGAATGGGGCAACAGTCGGTGTCGGTGACGTTGAAGCCCAAGCCCAGCAAGCCATGGCGAATCTGGTCGAGACGTTGGCGCACGCAGGGACCGCTCTGACGGAGGTTCTGAAAACGACGATCTACGTCGCGTCGAGTGACCGCAGCGACCTCGTAACCGCCTGGGAAGCGATCAGGACGGCATTCGGAGAGCATGATGCACCAAGCACTCTGCTCGGAGTCGCTGCCCTTGGATACCCCGACCAACTTGTCGAGATCGAAGCGATCGCCCTCATAGGAAGCTCTCGTCGTTCGGGCTCGGGCGCGGATCTGGGCGAGGCGGTAAGAGCCGGTGCCGGTATCGATCGTGTTGAAACCCCATGACCACGAGCGGACCGTCGGCCGCAACGTCCAAGAGCGGAACGCCGACGCTCTCCCCGCCGTCACCGGCGCTCTCCCCGATCTTGCCCCTTATCGGGTCGTCTTGCTGGTCGTCACCGAGAAGCTCGGCTTCACCGGCAAGACCATCCCATCACCACCTACGCCATGAGCGGCTTGGGCAACAGCGAAGCCGACTACACCGCCTCCTGCCCGGTGCCACCATCGGCGCGAGGTCGGCCGTTCGCGGCGAGACCGTCACCGGCGCCGACGTCGTCAGCAGGTGACCTCACGGTGAAGCGCGCCGCGCGCCATGCAGAGGGGTCATGTCGTCGGCAAGTCGGTCAGTTCCAAGCGCCGGTCGTTACGCGGCCGAATCTCCCCGTACGGGGTCATTTGCGTGGACCGGGTGACTCCCCGGCGTCCCGAATCGGGTGCCGGGGGTTCACCGGGGGGCGTGGGTCGCGGTGAAGGTCAGGAGGGGTGCGGCGGTCCTGGGAGGGTCCTCGAGCATGGGCGAGTGTCCGAGGCCAGGCAGTACCTCGACCCTCGCGCCCGGGACGGCGCGGTAGTCGGCGGCCGAGGACGACCGCCATCTCCGGTCGTCCTCGCCGAAGATCACCAGCAGCGGCTTGCCGACCGCCGTCAGCCGCTCGGGGAGCGCGCGCTGCCGCAGATAGTCGTCGACCGCCTCCGATGTCGCGGTGAGGGCGTGGTAGGTGACGCCGCGCACGTCGTCGACGAGCTGCTGCGGGACCTCGTAGCCGCGGCGGCTGAACGCGGTGTCCAGACCCCGGCGGATGATCTTGTCGGTCCGGAGCCGCCACAGCAGGTGCCCGGCGGCGGGGACGAACAGCAGGCGGCCGACGAACCCGTCGGAGATGAAGGCGTCCAGGCGAGGCCCGGAATCGATGAGCGCCAGCGCCGTCACCAGGTCGCGGCGCTGCTCGGCCAGCGCGGTGGCGACCGAGCCGCCGGTGGAATGGCAGACCACGGTGGCGTGCCGCACGCCGAGCCGGTCCAGCGCCTCGCCGACCCGCCGCCCCTGCTCCGGGACCGCGTAGCCGCCGCCGGACGGTTTGGCCGACCGGCCGTGCCCGAGCAGGTCGATCCGGATGACGTGGGCGGACTTCGCCAGCATCGGGACCAGCGAGTCCCACCAGCGGGTCGACCCGGCCAGCCCGTGGATCAGCACGAGGGCCGGGGCATCGCGGGGGCCGTCCCGCCGCACGTGAACGCTCCCACCGTCCAGCGGGAGGATCGAGGTCCCGGTGGCCTCGGCTTCTTGCCCCGACACCGCGACCGCGTTCGCCAGGAGCAGCAGCCCGGCGACGGCGAGGGGGACGGCCGAGGCGATGATGCGGCGGCGTCTGCGTCCGCTTTTGGCGTGTTTCTTGGTCATGGGACCCACTGTCGCCGTCCGGGCGGGCCGGTGGCTTGAACGAATGTTCCCGCCGGGCGGCCCGCTTACCATGGGACGATGCGGCCCACCGTGCACAAGCGCACCGGCGCGGCCGTGTGGGACGTCACACGGCCCCGGCGGCCCAGCCGGGTGGACGGTGTCAGCATGGCCGGGTTCCGCGACCGAGGCGGGCCCGCATCCGGTCACCGCGTGGTCCCGCACCCGGCCGTCTCGCTGGCTCTGGAGTTAGGCGCCGGCCCGCTCATCGTGGCCGATGCCGCCGGACGCGGGCAGCGGGGCAGCGTCGTCGCCGGGCCCGGGTTCGGTTCCGGCGCGATGTGGGTGCGGGGCGAGAACTTCGAGGCCGTGCAGGTGCGCCTGTCGCCGCTGGTCGCGCATGCGATCCTGGGTGTCTCCCCCGCCGAGCTGGACGGCGCCGTCGTCGCGCTCGACGCGCTGTGGGGCCGGGAGCCCGCCCGGATCGGCGAGCGGCTGAGCGAGGCCGCCTCGTGGGAGGAGCGCTTCGCGTTGGTGGACGCGTTCCTCGCCCGGCGAAGTGAGACGGGGCCCCCGTTGCGCCCGGAGGTGGCCTGGGCCTGGAACCGGATCGTCGGCGGTCACGGACGGGTCCGTGTGGACGAACTGGCGGCCGAGGTCGGATGGAGCCGCAAGCGTCGCAAGACCCGGGCATCGATCCCCGGAAGGTGACCGGCGGACCGCCGGGACCGCGCCCGCAGGCGGTCAGGTTCTGCGTGAGATGACCATGATGTACTCGCAAGGGGCGTTCGTTCGGTTGGCGAAGCCGTGGTCCGCGTCGGCCTGGAAGAACAGGGAGTCGCCGGTGTTCAAGGTCTCGCTGATCCCGCCGATCGCGACGGTGAGGGTGCCTTCGAGCACCACCAGTTGCTTCTCCGTGTCCGGCGGATAGGCGGGCAGCAGCCCGGTGGAGACCTGCGCGGGCAGGTGGTGGACGACCATCTCGGGCCCTCCCGCGCCCGGGGCCGCTGACACCATGTGCCGCTCGAAGCCGGTTTCGGGGTCACGGAAAACAGGGCGATCGCTCTTGCGCATGACGACGGCCACACCAGAGGCGGCGGCGGCCGGCGCGCCGATCAGGTCCGAGAGCGACGCGCCGAGCGCGTGGGCGATCCTGGACGCGACGCCGATCGTCGGGCTCTTCTCACCGCGTTCGACCTTGGACAGCATCGCCCGGCTGACCGACGAGCGTGTGGACAGCTGCTCCAGCGTCAGGCCCGCCTCCTCGCGGCGTCGCCGCACCTTGCCGCCGAACGCGCCGGCCAGGTCGTCACCGTGCTGCGGCCCGGCCGCGTTCGCGTCTCGCTCGGCCACCGTGCTCCTCGATCGATGGGTACGTCGCCGCCCACAGTGTAGAGTTTCTCCCAAAGTAGATTGAGTCTTCTATCGGAGACGCGGGGTGCGCCCGACGCGACGGAGGTTCCATGCGTTTGATCTCGAGTGGCCGGCACCATGCCACGTTCGAATTCGGCGACCTGCGGGTGATCTCGCTGCGGGACGGGTACATCGACATGCCGCCGACACGGCTCCGCGACGAGGACGGGCGCCCGCTCGATGAACTGCCGGCCGCCGTCCCGCTGGCCGGCGGCAACCTGCGGCTGTCGGTCAACGCCTTCTTCGTCACCGACGGCACGCGGTCGGTTCTCATCGACACCGGCGCGTCCGACGTCTGGCACGAGCCCACCATGGGATTGATCTACGACGCGCTCGGCGAAGCGGGAATCGACCGCGCGCATGTCACCGATGTGGCCATCACCCACAGGCACCAGGACCACGTGAGCGGCCTGATCACGCCGGACGGCTCAGAGGCGTTCACCGGACTCGAGCGCGTGTGGATCGGGGCGGGCGACACCTCGGTGTTCACGGGGCGGCTCGAACCGATCCGCGACCGGGTCGTACCCGTCTCGGAGAAGGTCGCGATCAATGACTGGACCACCGCGATCCCGGCACCGGGCCACACGCCCGGTCACACCGTCTACGAGGTCACAAGCGGCACCGGCCGCCTTCTCGCGTGGGGCGACACCGTTCACGTTCCCACGCTCCAGTTCGATCAGCCGGACGTGTCCTGGGAGCTCGACGGCGACCAGTCCCAGGCCCGCGCCGCGCGAGCGGCGCTCCTCAAGCAGCTGACCCGGCCGCACCACTTCGTCGCCGGTGCCCACCTCGACTCCCCCGGCATCGCCCGCGTCACCGCCTCCGGCGACGGTTATGCGCTGGACTACCTCGCACCACCGATCGGCTGATCGAGCCTGTCGGCTCCCGGCCGCCGGGGACCGCCGCCAAGGCGCGGACCCTGGCGGCGGTCGTCCGTCACGCGTTCACACCGCTGTGGGCGGCCACCGCCTGGCGGGTCTCCTCGGCGATCAGGTCGGCGTTGATCTGGGCGCCCGCGGCGGCGCCCCCGGCGGCGGAGGCGCCGACCTGGGCCATCAGGTCGGTGGCGTTGCCCGCGACCCACACTCCCGGCACGTCGGTCCGGCCGGTCGCGTCGGACGGGATGTGCTCACCGACCCCGGCGGGATGCTCGGCCGGCCGCAGCCCGAGCCCGTCGAGGAAGGCGGCGCGCACGGTCATCCGCGGCGCGACCACCAGCGCCTCGCGGCCGACCACCGTCCCGTCGGTCAGCCGCACGCCCGCGATGCGGTCCTCGGCGATCACCAGGGCCGCCACCTCGCCGTCGATCACGCGGACGCCGCGGGCGGCGAGCTGCGCGGCCTCCTCGCCGGCCGGCGGCGTGGTGTGGGAGAAGAGGGTGACGTCGTCGCTCAGCTGGCGGAACAGCAGCGCCTGATGCACCGCCATCGGCCCGGTGGCGAGCACGCCGATGGCCTGGTCGCGGATCTCCCAGCCGTGGCAGTACGGGCAGTGCACGACGTCGCGTCCCCACCGGTCCCGCAGGCCGGGCACATCCGGCAGCTCGTCCACCACCCCGGTCGTCACCAGCAGCCGCCGCGCGCGGACGGACGCGCCCCCCGCCAGCGTCACAACGAACTCGTCGCCGTCGCGGACCGCCCCGGCGACCTCTCCCGTCACCACGTGGCCGCCGTAGTAGCGGACCTCGGCCCGGCCGCGTTCCAGCAGTTCGGCCGGGCTGATCCCCTCCCTGGCCAGCAGCCCGTGCACACCGGCGGCGGGGGCGTTGCGCGGCTGGCCCGCGTCGACCACCACGACGGACCGCCGGGCGCGGGCCAGCATCAGCGCCCCGTTCAAGCCCGCGGCGCCGCCGCCTACCACCACCACGTCATAGCCGTCTCTCAACCGATCGGTCACTGTGACCACCTCCACCACGACTATGCGAACCCGGGGCACCGAAAGGCAAACCTCTTTGCCAAGGCGGCAAAAGGGCGACCCGGTCGCTGGAAACGCGGTGGACGAGTTTCGTGGCGCTTGTCTATCGTGTGGCCCGTGTCCAGTCCTGAGGCATCAAGGCGCTAGCCACCGGTTCCCCCGGTGGCCACATGTGACGCGACGCGGCAGCGGCACCGCCGCTGAAGAGCAAGTGGTGCATCCCCTGCTCGCCTTTGTCATCTGATCAGCGTCACCCGGCCGTCGCTCGGGCTGAATCCTTCACGGAGTTCCGCCGCCTTCCGCTGCCTGCCGTCGGCTGGCGAGGTCCGGGCTCCTTCACGCGATCGCGCTCGCACGTCCCGCCAGGCATGCCTGACATGGCCGGTCCGGGACGTCGCGGTGGTGCGTCCGCGCCCTCCTTCGATGCCTCTCGACGCGACTGTGGAGTTCCTCCTATGCCCTTGGCCATCTACATCTGCTCGCCGGGTGGACGCTGTTCACGGTCATGGCCGACGATCAGGTCGCCGCGGTCCTGCTCGTCTTCGTCCAGGGGACTCTGTCGTTCGCCGTCGGGTCGACGCTGATCGCGCGGATCCTGTACGCGGCGGCGGGGGCGCCCTCGCTCGGCGGCGCCTTCGCGACCGCGGCGCTCAACGTGGGCGCGGCCGCCGGGCCTGCCCTCGGCGGCGCCGCCATCGCCGCCGGGGCACGGCCACCGGTCGCCGCTGTGGATCAGCGCGCGGCTGGTGGCGGCCGCGTTGCTCACCGCCGCCCTCGCCCAGGTCGTCCGGCGCGCGCGGACCTCGCCGGGCAGGGACGCGCCCACGCCCGGTGCCGCGGAACGTCAGAACGTCTGACCGGGCCCGGGGCGAGGGTCACAGGAAGTGTCCGCTGGCCAGGTAGGGCGCGGGCGGGATCATGCCGCGCACCGCCAGGAAGCCCTCCTGGTCGAGGTGGAGACGGGCGGCCAGACCGGCGTCCACGGCCCAATGGTTGGCGGTGGTGATGCAGTTGACGAGGGTCTCGCCGTCAGCGGACGCGAGCGCTTCCCACAGCAGGAGCCGGGCCGTCTCCGGGTGGGCGGCGGCCAGGAGCACGGGCCGTCCCGCGTCGTCGTCGATGTAGACGTAGCCGGGGCGGCCGCGGTCGTCGCAGACCACCAGCCGCAGAGAGCCGAGCATGTACCGGTGGTCGGGGCCGTGGCCCGCGCCGCGCAGGCTCCGGTCCAGGTCGTCCATCCATTCCAGGTCGCCGTCGCGGCCGTCGCGCAGCCCGCGGACGGCCGGGAGCGCGGACCGGTCGACGCGGCCAACCATCCGCATTTGCGGGTGCAGGGTGAAGCCGGCCAGCCGGTAGCGGCGGGTCGCCCCGGGATGCGCGGTCGCCGAGAACAGTCCCGGACGGCCGCCGGCGTGCGCGAGGGCGGCGTCCATCAGCCTCCTGCCGATGCCCTTGCCCTGCCGGTCGGGCAGGACACCGTAGGTCGCCAGGTACCACAGCGGGCCCCGGTTCTGGGAGATGGCGAAACCGGCGATCCCCCGCGCGTCCTCGGCCACCCAGCAGCCTTCCGGGTCGGCGGTGAGGAAGAACCCCATCCGGTCGATCCAGCGCTGCGAGACGGCGGCGGAGGGCGGTTCAGGCTCCGGCTCGCCGACCCGCCTGCCGAGGCGGTCCGCGTCCAGGAACGTCACCGCCGAGACGCGTTCGGCGGCCGGCAGATCGTCCTGCGACATGAGCCTGATTCGCGCGGAGTCCATGCGCCGCATGATGACGAACGCCCCGCCGCTCACGCACATGAATTTCCCGCTGCCGCCAAACCGCAGGCCGGGCCTATCGGACGGTTGGCGGGACCCGTCCCCGTGCCCGGTGCCTATCGTCAGGACCCCCGCCCCGCACGACCGGACGTGCGCGCAGACCGAAGGAGTCCCCGTCATGGCCCGTCCACGCGCTGGTCTCCGTCGTCGCGCCGCCGCCGGGCTGGTGGCGGTCACCGCCGCCCTGGGCGCGGCCGGATGCGGGGGCGAGGAGAACGGGGCCGCGTCCGCGAGCGGATCCCCCTCCGCGCGGACACCGGCCGGGTCACCGGCTCCGGCGGCGAGCACGCCGCCCGCGGCGCCGGCACCGCCGCGGGCGGCGGACGGCACGAACCTGCGCGCCTGCAAGGACGGCACCTGCGAGGTCAAGGTGGCGCGGCGGGTCACCATCGCCATGGACGAGGACAAGCTCGAAGTCAGCGCGATCAAGGTGACGTCGCTGAAGGGCGGCGAGGTCTCCTTCGACGTCGCCCTCCCCTCCTCGGGCGCGTTCGACCTCAACTGCGAGGGCGACCCCCGCTGCCAGACCATGGTCGCCGGTCCCGCGTTCGGCTCCGCCGGGAACGCGAAGATCACCGCGCATCCCGGCGCGCGGATCAAGGCCAACGGGGTCGTCATCACCGTGGTCGCGGCGGCCGGGGGGACGGCCGTGCTGCGCATGGAGCCCCGGTAGCCGGACGGCGCCGCCACGCCCGCGCGGGGGCCGGGCGAGGCGGGCGGCGGATCGGTCCACGGGCGGGAGATCCGCCCACGGGCGGGACAGGCCCCGACTTTGGTCGGTGTCGGCGGCGTGACCTGCGGGGTTAGCCTTCGCCGGTGAACAAGGAGACCTACGGACCCGGACCCGCCGACCCGTGCCGGCGGCGCCGGGCGGCATCGGCCGCGATCATGCTCGCCGTCACCGGCGCGCTGGCCACCGCGACGATCATCGGCCGCCACACCGCGGACGCGCCGGACGGGCGGCTCGCCCTGGACATCGCGCTCGGGGCGGCGGCGTGCCTGCTGTCCCCGGCGCTGCTGTGGCGCCCGGTCGCGGTCGCCGCCGCGCTGACGGTCCTGGCGGCGATGTCGCCGGCCGCGACTCCCGCGGCGACGCTGGCGGCGCTGCACGTCGCGCAGCGCCGCCCGTTCCCGGTCGCCGCCGGGATCGCCGCGGCGGGCGTCGGCGCGCACGTCGTGCAGGGGCTGTGGCAGCCCGCGGGCGGGATCTCGTTCGGCTGGTGGCTGCTGCTGATCGCGCTCGGGTACGGCGCGCTGATCGGCTGGGGCGCGCTGGCGCGGGCGCGCCGGGCGCTGCTGGAGTCGCTGCGCGAGCGCGCCCGCCGCGCCGAGGCCGAGCAGGGCCGCCGGGTCGCCGAGGCGCGCGTGGCCGAGCGCACCCGGATCGCGCGGGAGATGCACGACGTGCTGGCGCACCGGCTGTCGCTGCTGGCCACCTACGCGGGCGCGCTGGAGTACCGGCCCGACGCGCCGCCGGAGAAGCTCGCGCACGCCGCGGGGGTGGTGCGCGCGGGGGTGCACCAGGCGCTCGAGGAACTCCGCGACGTGATCGTCCTGCTGCGCGAGGACGAGGCGGAGGAGGGCCGCCCGCAGCCCGTGCTGGACGACGTGTCCCGCCTGGTGGAGGAGTCCCGCGACGCCGGCGGGACGGTGGACCTGCGCGATGAGGTCGTCGATCCCGGCGCGCTGCCCGCCGCGGCCGGGCGGACCGCGTACCGGATCGTCCAGGAGGCGCTGACCAACGCGCGCAAGCACGCGGCGGGCCGTCCCGTCCGGGTCGAGCTGCGGGGGCGGCCGGGGGCGCGGCTGGTCATCGACGTCCGCAACCCGCTGGCCGGGGACCCGGGCGCCGCGCCCGCCGCGCCCGGCAGCGGGACGGGCCTGGTCGGGCTGACCGAGCGGGTCCGGCTCGCCGGCGGGCGCCTGGACCACCAGGCCACCGCGGGCGAGTTCCGGCTGCACGCCTGGCTACCATGGCCCGCGTGACCCGCCCCCTGCGCGTCCTGATCGTGGACGACGACGCCCTCGTCCGCGCCGGGCTGTCGTTGATGCTGGACGGGACGGCGGGCATCGCCGTGGCGGGCGAGGCCGCCGACGGCGACGAGGTCTCCGCCGCGGCCGACGCGCACGCGCCCGACGTCGTCCTCATGGACCTGCGGATGCCGCGCGTGGACGGCATCACCGCCACCCGCAGGCTCCGGGCCCGGACGAACCCGCCCGAGGTCGTCGTGCTGACGACGTTCGACTCCGACGAGAACATCCTGCGTGCGCTGCGCGCCGGGGCCAGCGGGTTCCTGCTCAAGGACACCCCGCCGGACGAGATCGTCCAGGCGGTCCTGCGGGTCGCGGCCGGGGACCCGATCCTGTCGCCGCGGATCACCCGCCGGCTCATGGACCGCGCGGCCGTCGAGGCGGGCGCGCACCAGCGGGCCCGCGCGGCGCTCGACCGGCTCACGCCGCGCGAGAACGACGTCGTCCTCGCCATCGCCCGGGGGCGCTCCAACGCGGAGATCGCCGCCGAGCTGTTCATGGGCGTCGCGACCGTCAAGGCGCACGTCTCCAGCGTCCTGACCAAGCTCGGCCTGGACAACCGCACCCAGATCGCCCTGCTGGCCCACGACGCCGGCCTCGCCTGACCGGTTCCGCCGGCCGGGCGGGCACCCTGGGAAGGTGTCGAACGGGGCGCGGCGGCTCCGACGTCTCCGGTGAGAGGCGCAGGCAGAACGCCGCAACGAGAGGGAGAACGGCCATGAAGTACATGATCATGCTGTACGCGTCGCAGCGGGACTACGACGAGATGGCGGGCACGGTGCCCGCGGGCGAGGCGGTCTGGACGGCCGGGGACCTGGCCGCGATGGGCGCGTTCATGGAGAAGTTCAACCAGGATCTCGTCGAGTCCGGCGAGTTCGTGGACGCCCACGGCCTGGCCGCGCCCGTCCACACCCGCAGGTTCCACACCAGGGACGGCGTGCCCGTCGTCACCGACGGCCCCTACCCCGAGACCGCCGAGGTCCTCGCCGGGTACACGATCATCGAGTGCGACGGCCTCGACCGCGCGTCGCAGATCACCGCGCGGCTGGGCGAGTGCCCGGCGCCCGAGGGGGCGCGGGCGGGCGCCTACGCCGACCTGCGGCCGATCGTCGACGGCCGCGCCGACCTGGAGGGATGACCGCGCCGTGACCGGTGACCGGCGCGCCGCCGGGTACGGGGACCTGCTGCGCCCGCGCCGCAGGTCCTCGGCGCGCTGGTCCGCCGGTACGGGCATTTCGACGCCGCGGAGGACGCCGTCCAGGAGGCGCTGATCGCCGCCGCCGCGCAGTGGCCGGACGGCGGCGTCCCCGACGACCCGCGCGCCTGGCTGATCAAGGTCGCGTCGCGGCGGCTGACCGACCTGCTGCGGGCCGAGCAGGCGCGCCGCCGCCGCGAGGACGCCGCCGCCGCGTTCCGGCTGCCGCAGGAGTGGCTGTCGCCCGCCGCCGACAGCGCGCCGCGCGACGCCGACGACACGCTGATCCTGCTGTTCCTGTGCTGCCATCCGGTGCTGTCGCCTGACCTGCGGATCGCGCTGACGCTCCGGTCGGTGGGCGGGCTCACCACCGGGGAGATCGCCCGCGCGTTCTTCGTCCCCGAGCCGACCATGGGCCAGCGGATCAGCCGCGCCAAGCGGCGCATCAGGGACAGCGGCGTCCCGTTCCGGCCGCCGGCGCCGGACGAGCGCGCGGAGCGGGTCGCCGCCGTCCTGCACGTCCTCTACCTGATCTTCACCGAGGGGTATGCGAGCACGGCGGGCCCGAGCCTGTTCCGCCCGGACCTGTCGGCGGAGGCGATCCGGCTGGCGCGGATCGTGCACCGGCTGCTGCCCGGCGACGGCGAGGCGGCCGGGCTGCTGGCGCTGATGCTGCTCACCGACGCGCGCCGTCCCGCCCGGACGGCACCGGACGGCGCCCTGGTCCCGCTCGCCGAGCAGGACCGGGGCCTGTGGCGGGCGGGCGACATCGCCGAGGGCCTGGAACTGGTCGCAGCGACGCTCCCCCACGGCCCGGCGGGCCCCTACCAGGTGCAGGCGGCGATCGCGGCGCTGCACGACGAGGCCGCCTCGGCCGAGGAGACGGACTGGCCGCAGATCGCCGCGCTGTACGAGGTGCTGCTGCGCATGTCCGACAACCCGATGGCCGCGCTGAACCACGCGGTCGCGGTGGCGATGGCGCGCGGCCCGGCCGCCGGGCTCGCCCTGCTGGAGGAGCTGGCGCCGGACCGGCGGATCTCGGGGCACCACCGGCTGCACGCGGTCCGCGCGCACCTGCTGGAGATGTCGGGCGACGCGGCGGGCGCGCGCGAGTCCTACCTGGCGGCGGCGGCGCGCACGCACAGCGTCCCCGAGCAGCGCTATCTCAACGCGCGGGCGGCGCGCCTGGCTCCGTGACGCCCGCAGGGGCGGGCTCGCGGAAGACGCCGGCGCGGGCGGCGGCGACGGCGTCGGTCCCGGCGGGGACCTCGCCCCGCTCGGCGGCGCGCCGCACCACGACCGCGGCCTGCTCGTGCCACCGCGCGGAGAAGGCGTGCAGGGCGCGGGCGGCCTCGGTGCTCTGCACGGCGGCCGCCACGAACGCCCGCGTGAGCGGCCCCTGCCGGGGGTCGGTGAACCCGGTCAGGACGAGCCGCGCGATGGCCGGCAGGTCACCGGGCCGTTAACCTCGCCGTCGGACGGAAACAGCAGATGAGGGACGAGGGGGGACGATCCATGCCGCAGGGTTCACACGCCACGATCAGGGAGTTCACGGTCTCCGGCCCGGACGCGGGCCCGTACGGGATCGCCGCCGGGCCGGACGGCGCGGTGTGGTTCACGCTCGTCCACGCGGGCCGGGTGGGGCGGATGGCGCCGGACGGGGGCCTCACCGTGCACGGGCCGGTCCCCGCCGGGCCGACGGCCATCACGGCGGGCCCGGACGGCGCGGTGTGGTTCACCGCGTTCGGCGGCGGCGCGATCGGCCGGATCGCCCCCGGCGGCGAGGCCGCGGAGTTCGCGGTCCCGGGCGGCGGCGGCCCGTGCGGGATCGCCGCCGGGCCCGACGGCGCGCTGTGGTTCACCCGGATGCAGGCCGGAAGCATCGGCCGGATCACCGTCGGCGGGCACGTCACCGACCATCCGCTGCCCGTCCGGGACGCGCTGCCTTCGATGATCGCGCAGGGCCCGGACGAGGCGATGTGGTTCACCCTCAACCAGGGCAACGCGGTCGGCAGGATCACGATGGACGGGGACGTCGCCGTCCATCCGCTGCCCACCGAGGGGTCCGCGCCGGTGGGCATCTGCGCGGGCCCGGACGGGGCGCTGTGGTTCACCGAGATCGGCACCGGGCACATCGGGCGGATCACCACCGACGGGAAGGTGACCGAGTTCCCGCTGCCCGATCCCGCCGCCCGCCCGCACGCGATCGTCGCCGGTCCCGGCGGGGACCTGTGGTTCACCGAGTGGGGCACCGCGCACGTCGCGCGCATCACGCCCGAGGGCCGCATGGACGAGCACCCGCTGCCGGCCCCCGGCTGCGAGCCGCACGGCATCGCGCTCGGCCCGGACGGTGCGCTGTGGGTGGCGCTGGAGACCGGCGCGCTCGCCCGCGTCACCGTCAGCTGACCCGCACCGCCCCGCCACCTGCCGCCCGCCGCGGCCTGGGGGGCGAAAACCGGTTGGCACGACCGGCGGCGTTCGTTAGAACGGTCGGCATGCTCCGCAAGTACCCCCGGACCCGGCACATCGAGGGCTCCCGGTTCCAGCCGGGCGACCACGACCTCGCCTCGGTGCCGTTCGCCGCGATCGCCGGGCGGTACCTGGTGGTGGAGGAGAAGCTCGACGGCGCCAACGCCGGGATCAGCTTCACCGCGGAGGGCGAGCTGCGGCTGCAGAGCCGCGGCCACTACCTGACCGGCGGGCCGCGCGAGCGCCAGTTCGGGCCGTTGAAGGCGTGGGCCGCGTCCGTGCAGCACGTCCTGCGCGGGCGGCTGGGCGACCGGTACGTGCTGTACGGGGAGTGGCTGTACGCCAAGCACACCGTCTTCTACGACGCGCTCCCCCACTACTTCTGCGAGTTCGACGTCCTGGACCAGTCCGACGGGACGTTCCTGTCCACGGCGGCGCGCCGTGAGCTGCTCGACGGGACGCCGGTGGTGCCGGTGCCGGTCCTGCACGAGGGCCCGCTGCCGGACGTGCGGGCGCTGACCGCGTTCGCGGGCCCGTCCACCTGCCGCACCCCGGCCTGGCGGGACGCGCTGCGCGCGGCGGCGGAGGCGGGCGGCGCCGACCCGGCCCGCGTCGCCGAGGAGAGCGACGCGGCCGAGGAGATGGAGGGCCTCTACATCAAGGTGGAGGAGGGCGGGAGGACCGTCGACCGCTACAAGTGGGTCCGGCCGAGCTTCCTGACCGCGATCCTGGACTCGGGGACCCACTGGCAGGAGCGTCCCATCGTCGCCAACGGCCTCGCCGACCCGGAGGTGCTGTATGCGGGTGTTCGATGAGCTGTGCCCCGCGCCGCCGCACTGGGGCCTCGACTGGGCGCGGATCCGGGACGCGTTCGGCTGGGTCCGCGACATGGCCGGCGTCCCGCAGGACGCGGTGTTCCACGGCGAGGGCGACGTGGAGACCCACACCCGGATGGCGTGCGAGGCGCTGGCGGAGCTGCCGCGGTGGCGGGCGCGTCCGCACGCCGAGCGGGTGCGGCTGTTCGCGACCGTCCTGATGCACGACATCGCCAAGCCGCACTGCACCGCCATCGACGGCGACGGCCGGATCACCGCGCGCGGCCACTCGCGGCGCGGCGACCTGATGGTGCGCCGCATCCTGTGGGAGCTGGACGCGCCGGTGGCGTGGCGCGAGCACGTCGCCGCGCTGATCCGCCACCACCAGGTGCCGTTCTGGGCGCTGGAGCGCCCCGACCTGCAGCAGATCGCGTTCCGTGTCAGCCTGCTGGCCCGCAACGACGACCTGGTGCTGCTGGCGTCGGCCGACATCCTCGGCCGCGTCTGCCCCGACACCGCCGAGCTGCTGGAGAACGTCGGGCTGTACGGGGAGTACTGCGCCGAGCAGGGCTGCCTGGACGGTCCGCGCGCGTTCTCGTCCGACCACGCCCGGTTCTGGTACTTCCGCAAGCCTGGACGCGACCCCGGCTACGCCGCCTACGACGACACGCGCCTGACCGCGACTGTCCTGTCGGGGCTGCCGGGCGTCGGCAAGGATCACTGGATCGCCGCGAACCGCCCGGACGTGCCGGTCGTGAGCCTGGACCGGCTGCGCGCCGAGCTGGGCGTGTCCCCGGCCGGGGACCAGCGCGCCGTGGCGGCCGCCGCGCACGAGCTGGCCCGCGAGCACCTGCGCGCCGGGCGGTCGTTCGTGTGGAACGCCACCAACGTGTCGCGGACGCAGCGCGAGGCGTGCACCGGGCTCATCGCCGGTTACCGGGGGCGTGTGGAGGTCGTCGCGCTGGAGGCGCCGCCGCGCGTGGTCCGCGACCGCAACCGGGGACGGTCCTCGCCCGTGCCCGACGAGGTGATCGACCGGCTCGTCGGCCGGTGGGAGACCCCGGACCCGACCGAAGCCCACCGTGTGCACTGGCTGACCACCGCGTGAGTTTAGGCGGCGAGCAGGGGGAACGGGTTACCTCAGGCTTCTAGACGACAGCCTTCCAGACGAGCTGACACGCGGAGGGGGCCGGAGGCTATGAGCATCGTGCGGCCGGCACATGACGGCGAAACCGAGGCCGGGCCCGTCACTGCGGGCGCCCACCGGCACGACCAGGGAAGTGCCCCCGGGTTCGACGGCCGGCGCCGCGAACCGGGAACCGGTGAACTGGTCAGGCAGGCCACGCAGCAGGTGTCGGAGCTGATGCGCGCCGAGCTGCGCCTGGCGGTGGCGGAGCTGAAGGACAAGGGCCGCCACGCCGGGACCGGCGCCGGGATGTTCGGCGGCGCCGCGCTGGTGGCGCTGTACGGGGTGGGGGTGCTGCTCGCGGCGGTGGTCGCCGCGATCGCGGTGGCGCTGCCGGTGTGGGCGGCGGCGCTCATCGTCGGCGGGTTCCTCATGCTGGTCGCGGGCGTCCTGGCGATGCTGGGCCGGTCGCAGACCAGGAAGGCCACGCCGCCCAAGCCGGAGCAGGCGATGGACGGGGCCCGGCAGACCGTGGCCGAGCTGAAGGAGAGGGCGACGCACCGATGACGACGCAGGACAAGCACGCGACCGCGCAGAAGCCCGCGAAGGGCAGGCACGGCGCCGCCGCCGGGACCGAGGAGCTGCGCCAGGAGGTCGACCGGGCGCGCCACGACCTCGGCGAGACGGTGGAGCTGCTGGCGGCCAAGGCCGATGTGAAGGCCATGGCCAGGGACAAGGTCGCGCAGGCGAAGGACCGGTGGCGGGAGACCGCCGGGCGGGCCCGCGAGGCGGGTGCCGCCGAGCAGGCCAAACGCGGCGGTGCCGTCGTCGCGTCGGCCGGGGCCGTCGCGCTGGCCGTGGTGTTGGTGCGGCGGCGCCGCTCGTCCGGGACGCGGGGCCGCTCCTGGCGCTCCCCCATGGCAGGGCGCTCCCCCATGGGACGGCGCTCGCCCATGCCCATGGGACGGCGCGGCCTCATGCCCATGGGACAGCGGGGCCTTATGGGACGGCGTGGCCGCCGCATGCCGGTCCAGGTCCGGTTCCGTCCCGGTCAGCGGCGGATCGTCCAGGTGCGGCGCCGGCGCCGCTCGATGTTCTGAGCGGAGGGAGCCCGGCCATGAGCGCACCCGGCGCACCCACCGATCTGCCCGCCGCCTCCTGGGGGCGGGCCCTGAAACGCACGGCCGGCGAGTACCGGAACGACAACCTGTCCGACTGGGCCGCCGCGCTCACCTACTACTCCGTGCTGTCGATCTTCCCGGCGATGCTGGTGGTGGTGTCGCTGGTGGGGCTGGCGGGCACGTCGGTGACGCAGGACCTCGTCGCGAGCGCCGGCGAGATGGCGCCCGGGTCGGTGAAGCAGCTGCTGATCACCTCGATCACCCAGCTGCAGGGCAACCGCGCCGGCGCCGGGATCATCGCCCTGGTGAGCCTGGGCGCGGCGATCTGGTCGGCGTCGGGGTACGTGGGCGCGTTCATGCGCGCGTCCAACGTCGTCTACGACATCCCGGAGGGGCGGCCGTTCTGGAAGACCGTCCCGCTCCGCGTCATGATCACCCTGGTCACGCTGGTGCTGCTGTCGGCGTCGGTGATCGCCGTGGTGGTGTCGGGGCCGCTGGCCCGCGAGGCCGGGGACCTGCTCGGGCTCGGCTCGCAGGCGGTCACGGTCTGGAACATCGCCAAGTGGCCGGTGCTGCTGGTGGTGATCGCGTTCCTGTTCTCGCTGCTGTACTGGGCGGCGCCCAACGCCAAGCGCCGCTTCCGGTGGGTGACGCCGGGCGGCGTCCTGGCGATCGTGCTGTGGCTGGCGGCGTCGGGCCTGTTCGCGCTGTACGTGGCGGGGTTCTCCTCCTACAACAAGACCTATGGCAGCCTCGCGGGGATCATCGTGTTCCTGGTGTGGCTGTGGATCACGAACCTGGCGATCCTGCTGGGCGCCGAGCTGAACGCCGAGCTGGAACGCGGCCGCGCCATCGCGGCCGGGCACCGTCCGGGCGAGGAGCCCTACGTGGAGTTCCGCGACACCCGCGGGTTCGACGACGACGAGCGCCGCGCGGCGGGCCTGGCCGGGGAGCCCCGTACCGGGGCCGGCACCGGCGGCGCCAGCCGGGCCTAGTCTGCGGAGATCACGGGTCGCACAAGACCGGACACGGTGCATAGGATCAGCGCATGCTGCGTCCGGCTTACCCGATCGAGACCGAGCGGCTGACCCTGCGGCCGTTCCGCGAGGGCGACCTTGAGGGCCTGTACGCCTACCAGTCGCTGCCCGAGGTGGCGCGGTTCCTGTACTGGGAGCCGCGGGACCGGGAGGAGTCGCGGGAGTTCCTGAAGCAGAAGATGAGCGCGTCCACCGTGGAGAAGGAGGGCGACTGGCTCGTCCTGGCGGTGGTGTGGCGCGAGACCGGCGACCTGATCGGCGAGGTCAACCTGCAGTGGCGCAGCAGGGAGCACCGGCAGGGCGAGATCGGCTACATCTTCAACCCCGCCTTCCACGGCAAGGGGTTCGCGACCGAGGCCGCCGAGGTCGTGCTGCGGCTGGGTTTCGAGGGCCTGGACCTGCACCGGGTGTGCGGGCGGCTGGACGGCCGCAACGCCGCGTCCGCCCGGGTGCTGGAGCGGCTCGGGATGCGCCGCGAGGCGCACCTGGTGCAGAACGAGATCGTCAAGGGCGAGTGGAGCGACGAGGTCGTGTACGCGATGCTGCGGCGCGAGTGGGACGCCCGCACCACCACCTGAACCCCGGGGGGCTGACCCGGCTTCCGGAGGGCGGGGCGCGTCACCGTCCGGCCTGCTCCTGCAGCGTCCGCGCCAGGTCGAGGACGTGGCCGCGCAGCTCGGCGGGGCGCCGGACGACGAACGGGAACCCGAGCCCGGCCAGCATCCGCGCCATCCCGTCCAGCCGCTCCGCCCGCGCGTTCATCACCACTCCCCCGTCCTCCTCGGTGAGCGAGGCGGTCGTGGCGGGGATGCGGCGGCGCGCCTCGGCGAGGGTGGTCTCCAGCAGCACCTCGACCTCGTGCGCGTACGGGACGCGCGCCAGTGACCGGATGACGTGCTGGACGGGGTCGACGCCGCCGGGGATCTCGTAGCGGGCGGTGCCGGGTTCGGCGGAAATGACCCGGTCGACCCGGAAGGTGCGGATCTCGCCGCTGCGGTGGTCGTGGCCGGTGACGTACCAGCGCCCGGAGTGGAACACCAGCCCGTAGGGGTCCAGGTCCCGTTCGGTCTCGGCGTCCCGCCACGACCGGTACCGCAGCCGGACGCGGCGCCGTTCCCGCGCGGCGGCGGCCAGGGTGAGGACGGCGCCGGTGTCGGGCGCGGCGGCGTCGCGTCCGGCGCCGGGGGCCGACGCGGTGAACCCGAGCGTGTCGCGCAGCGCCTGGACGCGGTCGCGCAGCGCGGTGGGCAGCACGCGCTGGACCTTGGCCAGGGCGCTTTCGGTGGCCTGGGCGGGCAGCCCGATCCGCCGCCCGGCCAGCAGCCCGAGGACGACGGCGGTGGCCTCGTCGTCGGTGAGCATGAGCGGTGGCAGCTTGTATCCGGGCATGAGGCGGTAGCCGCCGTGGCGGCCGCGTTCGGCGACGACGGGGACGCCGAGGTCCTCCAGCCGTGCCGCGTACCGGCGGACGGTGCGCTCGTCCACGCCGAGCCGCCGGGCCAGCTCCCCGCCGCGCATGCGGTGGTTGGCCTGCAGAAGTTCGAGCATGGCCAGGACACGGGTCGTCGGGTGCGACGCCCCGGACGGCACGGGATGTGACACAGGTCGCTCACCTAATCCGGGCGGTTTCTGTCCGGTATCGACCGTAGCGTGTGAGGACATCACCGAGAAAGGACGGCTGACATGGCGACGTTCGTACTGGTCCCCGGGTACTGGCTCGGCGCGTGGGCGTGGGACGAGGTGGCCGGGCCGCTGCGCGCCGCCGGCCACGACGTCCACGCGGTGACACTGGCGGGGATGGCGGAGCGGGCCGGGGAGGCGTCGCCCGGCGTGGACGTCGACGCCCACACCGCCGACATCGTCGAGGTGATCGAGGGCGGCGGTCTGACCGGGGTGGTCCTGGTCGCCCACAGTGGCGCGAACATGGCCGCGACCGCCGCGTCCGACCGGATCCCGGAGCGGATCGCGCGCGTCGTCTACGTCGACACCGGCCCGATGCCGACGGGCCTGGCCGGGATCGACTTCCACGACCCCGAGGCGCGCGCGGCGCTGGAGAAGCAGGTCGCCGACGAGGGCGAGGGATGGCTGATCCCGGTCCCGCCGTTCGACCCGGCCGCCGACCCGGTCAACCTCGCCGGCCTGACCGGGGAGCACCTGGCGGCGATGCGCGAGCGCGGCACTCCGCAGCCGTTCGCCACGGCCCGCCAGCCCGCCGCGCGTCCCGACCCGCTGCCGGACACGCCCCGCACGCTGATCGCCACCACGATCCCGCTGGAGGCGGTGCGGCAGATGGGCGAGGGCGGGCACCCGGTCTTCGCCGGGATGACCGGCCCCGGCTGGACCTACCGGGAACTGCCCACCGGCCACTGGCCGATGTTCTCCAGGCCGCGCGAGCTGGCCGGCCTGCTGGCCGAACTCGCCGCGCTCGACTAGACGAGTAGTTCCGAAGTTTGGGCCCGGTGACGTGGCGAGGGTGTTCAAGATCAGTTTGTGACGACCGACCTGAACACCCTCTTGACGGCACTGTATGTGAAGATCGACGACGAGATCGCAGGA
>NZ_VCKW01000517.1 GCF_005889715.1 Actinomadura soli | reverse complement strand
TCCCAGAGGACTGACCACCCCCGGCCCGCCCGCGCCGACCGCCACCCTCATTCAGTCTCTACGCACCCACGATGTAGTTCGGGGTCCCGCTCTCCGGTCCGGTGAAAGACACCGAGTGGTACCCGATCGCGTAGCACCCGGCGTCGGGCTGCCACGCCCGGTAGCACCAGCCGGCACGGCGGGCCATCTGCCCGATCATCGCCGCCTCGCCGGACGGCAGGCCGTACGCGCCCGCGCCGGCGGCCGTCCGCTGTGCCGGTTTCACCAGCCAGCGCGCGTCAGCGAAGGCCGGGGCCTGCGCGTTGAGGGTCCGCAGCGCGTTCCCCAGCGCGGCATGGTCCGAGTGATCATCACCCCACCACGTGGTGTAGTGGCCGACGCTGGGCCACTCCGCCGCGAAACGCGCCGCCCACGACTGCAGCACATCGGCAGCCCAGGCGGTGGTGACGCTGCCCGGCAGGTCCGCCGTCGTCGTGGCGGGGGCATCGGCGCGGCCGAGATGGACCCGCCCGGCGGGGACACCGAGCTGCGCGCACGCCGCCACCAGCTCCCGCGTCCGGGCCGCGGCGAAGTCCTCAAGACTCAGTTCGCCGTATCCCTCCCGCGGCGGGTAGTGGTAGCCGCCCCACCAGCTACTGGACGTCGAGCCGTTGAGCATCGCCCTCGCCCCCGACGAGGCTCCGTTGGAGCACAGCACCACGTGGACCTCACGGCCGGCGAGCGCATGACGTGCGATGACCTGCCCCATCCACAGGGTCTCGTCGTCCTGGTGCGGCGAGTAGAACACCATGGGACGGCCGCCCGGATTCGCGGGCACCGGATCGGTCGGCATAGGAGGCCCCATCGGGAGGTGGACGTGGCCGGCAGCACATGATCCTCGACGAGGCCGCCGAACTTGTACAGGGTGCGCTCCAGGTGCGTTCGCACGATGTGCGAGAGAGGACGCGGCGGGTCAGGGACCCGGGTTCACCGCCGTGCCCTTGAAGAAGGTGTAGTGGAAGGTGCCGTCCGGGGCGGCGGTGCGGTTCAGGTCGGCGATGCCGCGGTCCCAGTCGGCGGGCGTCGCCAGCCCGGCGGCGACCGCCTCGTCACGGACCGCCTCGACCATCGCGGTGAAGGTGTCGCGGGTGAACGCCCGCGCCAGCGCGGGACGGCTCCCGTCGGCGTACACCGTCCGCGGGCCCACCTCGACCCGCTCGTACCCGGCGCCCGACAGCAGCGGCGCCAGCCGCCGTCCGACCAGCGCGTCCCCGCCCGCGGCCGCCTGCAGCGCGACCAGGTGCGCGATCACGGCGCGGGCGTGCGCGCTGTCGGGGTGGAAGAACGCCGACCCGTGATCGCCCTCGATCACCGTGACCGTCCCGCCGGGCCGCAGCACGCGGCGCAGCCCCGCCAGCGCCGCCCGCGGGTCCGGCAGGTGCTCCAGCACGAAGCACACGAACAGATGGTCGAACGCGTCGTCGGGGAACGGCAGGTCGTGCAGGTCGCCGCGCCGCCACCGCACCCGCGCGCCCGGACGGGACGCCGCCACCCGGGCGCGGGCCTGGTCCAGCGACGCGGAGGACACGTCGACGGCGGTCAGGTGCGCGCCGGG
Source organism: Actinomadura soli (assembly GCF_005889715.1). Classification (GTDB taxonomy): domain Bacteria; phylum Actinomycetota; class Actinomycetes; order Streptosporangiales; family Streptosporangiaceae; genus Spirillospora; species Spirillospora soli. The sequence continues at coordinate 611 of NZ_VCKW01000517.1, read as the reverse complement.
GGAGCGGGCCAGCAGATGCACCGTCTGCGCCCCGACGCCGCAGCCGACCTCCAGCACCCGGCTCCCCGGCGGGTGGGACGTGCCGTCGTGCAGCAGGTCGGCCAGCGCGTCGGCCTGGTCGCCGAGCCGCCGCGCCTCCCGTCCCGAATAGCCGTGCACATAGCCGTCCGCCGGGTCGTTCCCGGGGCCGGTCACCGTCGTCGAAGTTCCCATGGACGCCACCCTGGCCCCACATTGGCCCGGCGAACAGGTCCAATCTCTGCGCGCCTCACTGGACCATTCTCTGAGGCTAGGAGGCTAGGAGGCTAGGCGGCGAGGGCCTCGGCGTCCCACAGGTCCCGGTACGGGCCCGGCACCGCCAGCAGCTCGCTGTGCCGGCCGCGCTGCACCACCCGGCCCCGGTCCAGCACGACCACCTCGTCGGCCGCGTCCAGGGCCGCGAGCCGGTGCGTCACCAGCAGCAGCGTTCCCCCGCCCGGACGCGACAGCAGGTCACGGGTGACCGCGTCCGCCATGACCGGGTCCAGCGCCTCGGCCGGCTCGTCCAGCACCAGCACCGGCGGGTCGGCCAGCAGCGCCCGCGCCAGCAGCAGCCGCTGCCGCTGCCCGCC
>NZ_VCKW01000516.1 GCF_005889715.1 Actinomadura soli | reverse complement strand
GGCGCAGGGCGGGGTCGGGGGACGGTTCGCCGAACGTCTGGTGGACGGGCACGACGCCCGCCCATACGTCGAGCGCGTAGTCCTCGTCGTCGTCGGTGGGGTCGCCCTGGCGGATTTTGACGGACGCCTCGTCCAGGGAGAGGGCCAGTACGGAGACGGCGGCCATTTCCTTGCGGGTGGGCTGGCGCGCCACGTCCCATTGGCCGGGGCTGAGGTTCTCGGTGACGGCGCGGAGGCCGGCGAGTTTCTCGTCCGGGTCGTCGACGAGGCGGGGAGTGCCGTAGACGACGGCGCTGCGGTAGTTGACGGAGTGGTGGAAAAGGGACCGGGCGATGACGATTCCGTCGAGGTGGGTGACGGTGACGCAGACCTCCTGGGACGGCCCGGCCCTGAGGCTGCTCGCCCCGGTGGAGCCGTGGACGTAGAGGGTGTCGTCCAGGCGGCCGTAACCGGTGGGGATGACGCGCGGCGAGCCGTCCACGATGAGCCCGAGATGGCAGATCATGCCGTCGTCGAGGATGCGGTAGAGGGCCGAGCGGTCGCGGGCGGCGCGTTCGGGGAGCCTGGCGACGCGGGTGCGGGCGGTCGGTGAGAGTGGCGTCATGGACGCTACTCTAGAAAGAGAGTGGCCTGGTCGGTAGGGCCACTCCAGGCGAATAGCGGGAGACCACTTTGTCGATCGACTTGCCCCTCGTCGTCGACCGGGACAAGGGCGAGCCCATGAGCGCCCAGCTGGTCGGCCAGCTGCGCGCGGCGATGGGCGAGGGACGGCTCGCCGCCGGCGAGCGGCTTCCCGCGAGCAGGGCGCTGGCCGGGCTGCTCGGGGTGAGCCGGACGGTGGTCACCGAGGCGTACGAGCAGCTGTACGCGGAGGGCTGGCTGGAGGGCCGCCACGGTTCGGGCACCTATGTGACCGACGGCGTCGCCGCTCCGCGTCCCGTGAAGCCGCAGCCGCCGACGACGAGAACGGTGTACCCGACGGCGGCCCCCCACGAGATCGACCTGCGGCCGGGGCTGGCGTGGGTCGGTGCGCTCGACACCCCCGCGTGGCGGCGCGCGTGGCGGCTGGCGTCCGGTATGCCGCCCCAGCAGCGCCAGGACCCGCACGGCCTGCCGGGGCTGCGCGTCGCGCTGGCCGACTACATCAGGCGCAGCCGCGGCGTGGCGTGTCCGGTGGACGGGCTGCTGATCACGAGAGGGGCGACGAACGGGCTCGATCTGCTGGCCGCGACCGTCCTGCGTCCCGGCGACCGGGTCGGGGTGGAGGAGCCCGGCTACCGGCGCGCCCGCGCGGTCCTGGCGGGACGCGGCGCCGAGCTGGTGCCGTGCCCGGTCGACGAGCACGGCCTCATCGTCGACGGCCTCCCCGATGATCTGCGCATCGTGTACACGACGCCGTCGCACCAGTTCCCGATGGGCGGTGTCCTGCCGGTGCCGCGGCGCCAGGCGCTGCTCGCGTGGGCGCGGCGCACGGGCGCGCTCGTCGCGGAGGACGACTACGACGGCGAGTTCCGGTACGACGTCGCGCCGCTGCCCGCGCTCTACGGGCTCGCCCCGGACGTCGTCGTCTACCTAGGCACGACGGCCAAGATCCTCACCGCGGACATGGGGGTCGGCTGGCTGGTGGGCCGTCCCGACCTGGTCGAGGAGATCGCGCTGCGCCGCGAGGAGCTGAACGACCGGACGGCCGTCGTCCCGCAGGACGCGCTCCGGCTGCTGCTCGAACGCGGCGATCTGGACCGCCACGTCCGGCGGATGCGCGGGGAGTACGCGCGGCGGCGGGACGTGGTCGTCCGGACGCTGGACGGGCTGCCCCTGCGCGGCGACACGGCCGGGCTGCACCTCGTCGTGGACGTCCCGGCGCCCCTGGCCGGACGGGTCGTCCGCGAGGCGGCGAAACGTGGCGTCCTCGTGGAAACGCTGGAACGCCACCACACGGGCTCGCGGCGGGCATCCGGGCTGGTCATCGGCTACGGCTCGGCGGCCGGGCCGGCCGAGCTCCGCAAGGGATGCGAGGTCGTCCACGAACTGGTGACAACAGGAGCGGGGTGAGGAGCGCCCGCGTCGGCGGGGTGAGGAGCCGGGGGCGGGGCGGTCAGTTGGACATGGCGGACTGGGCGACCGGCACGGGCTCGGCGGCCGGAGGGAGCCGTCCGGGCGGCTGGGGATCGTTCTGCGGCGGGCGGACGGGCTCGGACGGGCGCGGGC
>NZ_VCKW01000515.1 GCF_005889715.1 Actinomadura soli | reverse complement strand
CTGCTCACGAACATCAAAAACCATCCGAACCGCGCGTTCCCGCAGCTCAGGGGAGTACTTCCTCGGGGGTGCCATAGCCCCTCACCCTTCCAGGTATCGGAGCCTCCAGCCGACCCGGGGTGGTCCACGCCTCCACACCAGCCCGGTCTGCGACACTCGCACGCAGGGCTCGGCGCAGAGCAGCCACTGACGGCGCTCCCTCCAGCCGGCCACCGGACTCGCGGAACATCCGGCACGACAGACTCGGCGGGCCGGACGGATCGGCGAACGGATCGATCCCGTCCATCAGCAGGGTCGGTGATCCCCGCATCCCCCAACGGACCGCTTCGCCCTCCACGCTGATCACGCGCCATGTCACCGAGATCTGCTCGTGATCAGCCAATACTTCGGCCAGCCGTTGCTGCAGCACCGGCCCATGCGGACAGTCCAGCACCGTCAACACCGTCAACTCCACGTGGACCTCCACAGCGTCCAGACGCCACCCTGTCGCGTCGCTTGTCGCCGTCACCGTCGACGGTAAAGCTTCCAGCGCACTGGAAGGTCAAGCGCGTAGCCTGAGTCGTATGCGTATCGGTGTCTTCGCCGCACAAGCTGGGCTGACCGCCAAGACCATCCGGTTCTACGAACAGGCCGGGCTGCTGCCGGCCCCGCCCCGTACGAGCTCGGGCTACCGCGACTACCCGCCCGAGGCCCTGGCGCGGCTCGCATTCATACGAGACGCCCAATCAGCCGGGCTCACCCTGAGTGAGATCCGCAGCATTCTGACCATCCGCGACTCCGGTCAGCCCCCCTGCCGCCACGTCGCCGAACTCATCGACCGGCACCTGACCCAGGTCGAGGAACGCATCCTCGAACTCGCCCAAGCACGCGCCGCCCTCACCGACCTCAAACACCGCGCCGCCTCCACCGACCCCGCCAACTGCGACGACACCGCCATCTGCACCATTCTCACCCGATGACCACCACGCCCGAGGCTCATCGTGGGAGCGCCGCTGGAATGGATCCTGCAGTGTCCACCTTTTCCGGCACAGATCATGCCCGCCCAGTTTCATGGAGGGGATGGGTAAGGTCTCGGCATGCGCCCTGAAGCTGACCGGGCGCCGCCTCCCAGGTCCGACGCCTTCAGGTGACGCAGTCGCTGCAGCCTGAAGAGCATGGCGGGCTGTCCGTCAGGTGGTTAGCTCGGCGGCGAGTTTCTGGATGCGGGTGCGGATTTCGTCGCGGATGGGGCGGACGGCTTCGACGCCCTGGCCGGCAGGGTCGTCGAGTTGCCAGTCCTCGTAGCGTTTGCCGGGGAAGACGGGGCAGGTGTCGCCGCAGCCCATGGTGATGACGACGTCGGAGGCCTGGACGGCGTCGGTGGTGAGGACTTTGGGGATTTCGGCGGAGATGTCGATGCCTTCTTCGGCCATCGCTTCGACGACGGCGGGGTTGATCTGGTCTGCGGGGGCCGATCCGGCGGAGCGGACCTCTACCTTGTCGCCGGCGAGGTGGGTGAGGTAGGCGGCGGCCATTTGGGAGCGTCCGGCGTTGTGGACGCAGACGAATAGGACGCTGGGCTTGGTGTCCATGGGATCTCCCTTAGAGGTCGAATGGCCGGTTGCCGTCCGGGAACAGGTCCTTGATCAGGTGAGCGAGGCGGTCGTCGATGTCGGCGGCGATGGTGCGGACGGTGTCGGGGTCGGCGCCTTCGGGGTCGGCGACGCGCCAGTCGAGGTAGCGCTTGCCCGGGTAGACGGGGCAGGCGTCGCCGCAGCCGAGGGTGACCACGACGTCGGCGGCGCGGACGATCTCGTCGGTGAGGGGTTTGGGGATCTCTCGGCTGAGGTCGAGCCCGAGTTCGGCGGCCACGTTCAGCACCGCGGGGTCGAGGGCGCGGCCGGGTGAGGAGCCGGCCGACCGTATCTGCACCGCGGTGCCGATCCGGCGGTGGAGCAGGGCGGCGGCGAGTTGGGAGCGTCCGGCGTTGTGGACGCACACGAACAGCACCGTGGGCGATTGCTTGACCTGGCGGCCTTCGATCTCGGCGAGCGCGGTGAGGCGTTCGCGGGCGAACTTGGCGGCCAGCACCGGCAGGTGGATGCCGACTCTGGCGGTCATCCGCAGCAGGTCGTAGGACTCGATCAGGTAGCGGTCGATGGTCTCCCGGGAGAAAGTCCCGTAGAACCGGTCGGCCAGCTCGTCCGCCACCCGGTACAGCGCGTTCTCAGGGAACACCATTT
>NZ_VCKW01000514.1 GCF_005889715.1 Actinomadura soli | reverse complement strand
CACACAAGCCCCAGGCAGACCACCCCGGCCAGCCCCGCCCGCAAAGACACCATCCGGCCTGCTTACCAGAGCCCCACAGGCCCCGTATCTCGTTACGCAAGACCCCGCGGACTGCGCTACAGTAATCAAGCCCGCTCCAGCGGGCACCGGGACGTAGCGCAGTTTGGCAGCGCACTTGACTGGGGGTCAAGGGGTCGTGGGTTCAAATCCCGCCGTCCCGACAGCACGAGCAGCCCTGTCGACCACGGAGTAAACCGAGGTCAGCAGGGCTTTCGCGTTGCCACCCGCCGCCGCAGCCATGATCTAGACGACCCGGAGCCGGGGACCACCTGGGGACCGCCGGTCCTTGAGATGAGTACTCAGCGCATCCCCCGCCGCGTTGATCGACTGGGCGTCCGGATGCAGGTACCGCTGTGTCGTGCTCAACGAGCCATGACCGGCGATCTTCCGGAGGACGTGCACGGGGACGCCCGCGTCCGCCATCCAGGTCAACCGCCGAGGCGGGCGTCGATGTCCTCGGTGCTGAGGCGTTCCAGCGCCTTGGTGAACCGGTCAGTGACCTGGCCGCGGTGGGAGAGCCGGTAGTTGCGGGCGGTGTACAGCAGCGAGATCGCCACCACGATCGCGCCACCGACCGACACCACCAGCACCCGCGCGTATTACCGATCACGCGGATCTGTCGCATTCATCCAGCCGGGCATCCTCCACAATGCGACCGCGTACACCGCCACCAGCACGGCCAGGCCGAGCCCGGTCAGCGTGACACCTGCGACCCGCGCGGTCGGCTTGGCGAGTTCGTACTGTGCCCTGCGCTGAACGCGCCTCATCCGATTCACGGCAGACCAGTCAACGGCGTCCGAATCGGCCTCCGCTGGCAAAGCGCCACATCCGGCCGTTCTCCCTCGCCTCTCCCTTGCATCCGCCTCCATCGGACGGGTGTGGTTAGTATCGCCCGGTGGCCTGGATCGACCCGGCGACCTGGTACGCGCAGTTGCCCGCCTGCTACCTGGCGACCGGCATGCTGCTCACCGATCCCCAGGGCCGCGTGCTGCTGGTCAAGACCCACTACCGCGAGGACTGGGGGCTGCCCGGCGGCGTCGCCGAAGAAGGCGAACCCCCGCACCTTGCCTGCCGCCGGGAAATCGGTGAAGAACTCGGCCTGGACCGCCCCGCCGGCCCGCTGCTGGCCGTCGACTTCGCCGCCGCCGACGGTGACCGGCTCCGCTCGATGATCTACCTGATCTTCGATGGCGGAACCCTCGCCGACGCCCCCGCCATCACCGTCCAGGAAGACGAGATCACCGCCTACGCCTTCCTACCGCCCGACAGCGCGGCCGCCCGCATGGCATCCGCCACCGCCCACCGACTGCAACGTGCACTGGCGGCGCGCCGTACCCACCACGTGGCCTACCTGCCGTCCTGACCGAACCATCGTTTCTCGGACGCTTGGTGTGACCGCGCCAGCTGCGCGCATAAGCCATTTCGACGGGGCGCGTCATCGACCCACCACGGGCTCGGGAGCCTTCCTCGTGGCCCTTCGCGAGGCCCGCGGGCGGTCTCCTCCCCCGGCCCGGACGTCCGTCATGGACCTAAAGGGGTCGCGTCGTCCATCCTCCTGCTGTCCGCAAGCCACCGAACCCGCCGAAGGGGCGAACGGACCTTGGCTAAAGGAAGAGGAACTGGATGACGCCGCGTTCGCGCGCCCTGCAAGGGCGATTGATGGGCCCGACGGCGAGGCGGGCGGTGATCTCGGCGACCGGGGTGAGCGGCGCCGCCGTGACGGCGCTGTCGGGCGGCTCGTCCGTCCTGGCGGCCGCGCGGCTGCTGATCAGCACGGTGAGCGGTGTCGTAATGGAGTGGGCGAGGTGGCGGGCGTTCCGCCGGTACCAGGACCTGTACACCGAAACCATCCGGCACGGCCTGACCGTGTGCAAGACCTCCGCCCAGACGCGCGAGCTCCTGGCCGACCTCGCCGCCACTCACCCGGAGTTCCTGGGCACCCGGCTGCCGTACCGGCCGCGACGATGACGCGGTGTCGTCACCGGGGACGATCGGTGGAGACTTCTGCCCGGCGCGACGAAGGCCTGGGGGTCAGCGGTCTCGGAACACGAACTGTCCCCTGTCGAAGTCCAGCGTCCATGCGTAGGCCTTGAGGAAGGCGTGTGACAGCAGGCCGTCGATGCGTACGCCGCCGAAGGATCGCCAGGGGGTCGTGCGGGACCGCGTGGTGGCCACGAG
>NZ_VCKW01000513.1 GCF_005889715.1 Actinomadura soli | reverse complement strand
GTGCGGGCCGGTCAGGCCACGGCCCGCACGGTGGCGGGGCGGCCGGCGTGCGCGCCGGACGCCAGGGCTGCCAGGCCGGGCGCGGGGGCGGCGGGGAACCCGGCGGCGCCGGGCGCGGTCAGCGGCGAGCCGACCAGCACGGCCGCGCCGCACTCCACGCAGGCCCGCTCGGGGCACTCCTCGCCATGACCGTCCGGACACGGCGGCTGCTCGAACATACGTTCATCACCGCAGGTGGAGCAGTACAAGGGGGACCTCCCTCGGCTATGACACGCATCACGTTCGCACGCGCGGGTGACAGAATGCGGGACTTCGCTCGGCGTGTCCGGAAGTTCGTGCCGGTCCCGGGGCCGTTCCCGTGCTTTCTCACCGTTTTTTCATGGGACGATCGCACGGTGACCGACAGCACCGTGACCGAGAGCCCCTTCCTGCTGGCATGCCGCCGGCGTCCGGTGCCGCACACGCCCGTGTGGTTCATGCGGCAGGCCGGACGTTCGCTGCCCGAGTACCTGCGCGTCCGCGAGGGCGTCCCGATGCTGGAGTCCTGCGCCCGCCCCGACATGATCGTCGAGATCACCCTGCAGCCGGTGCGCCGGTACGCGGTCGACGCGGCGATCTTCTTCAGCGACATCATGGTGCCGCTCAAGGCGATCGGCGTGGACCTCGACATCAAGCCGGGCGTGGGCCCGGTCATCGCCGACCCGATCCGGGACGCGTCCGGCGTGGCGGCGCTGCGGCCGCTCGTGCCGGACGACGTCCCGTACGTGACCGAGGCCGTCGAGGGCCTGGTCGGGGAGCTCGGGTCCACCCCGCTGATCGGCTTCGCCGGAGGCCCGTTCACGCTCGCCTCGTACCTGATCGAGGGCGGGCCGTCCAAGAACCACGAGCGCACCAAGGCCCTGATGTACGGCGAGCCCGAGCTGTGGGCCGACCTGATGGCCCGGCTCGCCGACCTCACGATCGCGTTCCTGAAGGTGCAGGTCGCGGCCGGGGCGAGCGCCGTGCAGCTGTTCGACTCGTGGGTGGGCGCGGTCGCCGCGCACGACTACCGCGAGTCCGTGCTGCCGCACACCCGCCGCATCTTCGCCGAGATCGGGCCGCTCGGCGTCCCGCGCATCCACTTCGGCGTCGGGACGGGCGAGCTGCTCGGCCCGATGGGCGAGGCGGGCGCGGACGTCGTCGGCGTCGACTGGCGGGTGCCGCTGGACGAGGCCGTCAGCCGCGTCCCGCACGGCAAGGCCCTGCAGGGCAACCTCGACCCGGCGATCCTGTTCGCCCCGTGGGAGACCGTGGAGCACCGGGCCCGGGACGTGCTCGCCCGCGGCCGCACCGCCGAGGGCCACATCTTCAACCTGGGGCACGGCGTGCTGCCGTCCACGGACCCGGACGTGCTGGCCCGCCTCGCGGACCTCGTCCACGAGGCGAGCACCGACGACACGCTCTAGACGGGCGGCGGAGGCCCCTCCGGGGACTCCGGCCCTGACTGCCTGGAACCGGTAGCGACGTTCTCCGGCATGGGCGGCGGGCCCGGCCTGCGGGGCGCCGACGGGCGGGAGCCGATCCCGAACCGCTCGCGCAGGCGGTGCCGGAACGCGACCACGGGCAGGGCGATCACCGCGGCAAGCACGAGGAACGGCAGGAGCCAGGCGAACAGGACCGCGGCGCCGCCGACGAACGCGGCGAAGGCGTTCCAGCCGTCGCCGAGCGCGTCCACGAAGCCGCCGTCGTCGTCCTTCTCCTTCGGCGGCGCGGGATCGGTCACCAGCGTGACGGTCACGGTCGCGAACCGGGTGCGGTTCTTGAGCGACTTCTCGCGCGCCTGCAGCGCCTCCAGGTCCGACTCCCGCTGCGCGATCTCCTGCTCGATGTTGATGATCTCGCTGACGGAGTTCGCCCGTTCGAGCAGCTTGCGGAACGACACGAGCGTCGCCTCGGCGGAGCGGACCCGGGCCTCCACGTCCGCGACCTCGCCCGTGACGTCCTCGGCCTCCTGGGTCAGCGAGAGCTTGGTCCCGAGCTGCGTGCTGAGCTGGTTCAGCAGGTCGGTGTAGCGGGGGGCGGGGATCTTCAGGGCGATCTCGGAGCGGGCCGGGTCGCTCGACGTCGACTCCCGCTCGACGTAGCCGCCCGCCGCCGTGACCAGCTGCTTGGCCTTGGTGGCCGAGGCGTCCACGTCACCGGCCCTGACCCGGAGCCGCGCCGTGTGGACGACCTCGCGCCCGGCGCCGAGGGGCGCCTGCGGCG
>NZ_VCKW01000512.1 GCF_005889715.1 Actinomadura soli | reverse complement strand
CAACCGTCTCAAGCGGCACCGGGCCGTGGCCACCAGATACGACAAGCTCTGTGTCCGTTACCAGGCCGTCCTTGAGATCACTGCCATCAACGAATGGCTCCACCTACTTCGGCACACGGCCTAGTGCCGGATGCGGGGTAGGTCGGCGAGCTCGTCGAGCAGCTCGCAGGCACTGGGGTTGCCGAGCATGATCGCCTGGACTCGCCTGTCGCGGCCGTCGACCGGCCCGCTCTCCAGCAGCGCCAGTACCTGGTGATAGCCGACGGGGTCGCTGAACCGTGTCCGCATCGACAATGCGACCCGCTGACGGCGGGTTTGTCCCAGATCGGCCCATGAGGAGGCGTTCGGGAGAACGCATCCTCATCCGGCCGTCCCAAGCGGTGTTCAGTTAATACAGGCTGCCGCGGCCCCGGGCAGGCCGACTGGGCGGATCGATGACGTTCGGTCGAGGGTCGAGTGGCTGTGCAGGCTCCTCGGACCCGGCGGCCTGGGCTCGCGCCCGAACGGCGGGCGGCAGCTTTGGCGCGGGCTCCTCGGACCCGGCGGCCTGGGCTCGCGCCCGAACGGCGGGCGGCAGCTTTGGCGCGGGCTCCTCGGACCCGGCGGCCTGGGTCTGTGCTCGTGGGGAACGATCGGGCACGGCAGGTTCAGGCTGGCCAGTGGCCTCGGTCTGTGGCGTGCGGGGCGAGGAGGGTCGGGGTCCTGTCGACGCAGCAGGCGGTTCCCGGTCGGTGGGTTGGCTGTGACTTGCAGAGCCAGGCCGGGTGGTGGCTTGGTGATCGCGTCGAGTGGACTCTTCGTCTCGGGTCCCGTTCGGTGCCGATTGAGGCTCGCGGTTCACTGGACGAGCCTCGGCCGCCGGGCTGGGTCTGGTCATGGCACTGGTTTCGCGCGACACCCTGGGGATGTCCCGCGTCGTCACCACTTTCCCGAGCTCAGACGCGGGGCTGATGCAGTCCAGGATGCCGTCGATCACCATATTGATCAGTGGCATGATCAGCGCATAATCCGGCGCGAACATCGCGCCGATCGCACCCCGGACGGCGAAGGTCAGCAGCGCCTCCAAAGCGGCTCGATCGTCCTCGGCGGTGACGATGTCGATCCCCAAGCGGAGGAGAAGGAAGCCCTCCTGCGTGGACTTCGGCATGATCTTGGACGCTTCGGCGACGACCACCTCGGCCCGCTGCTCGCGGGCCCGGATCTCCTCAGCCTCGCGCTCGGCCTCGCTCCTGGTGGGGAAACGCACGATAGACGGCCGCGCGGCCTTGACCACGCGGCGGATCTTCTTAGCCTGCCGTCTCTTGTTCTTCTTGCCGAGAGCGGCCACCACCTGGTTCAGGTTGAGTGGCTTGCGGAACTTGACTCCGACGCATTCGCCGTCTCGCAGCACCGTCATGAAATGGATCCGCCCTCCCGGGCGGTCGATGACGTTGAGGATCTGGATGCGAGCCGCAGCCACGAGAGGTGGCGCGGAGGCGGGATCCGGCGGAACGGCCCTGGGGCTCACGCCCTCGGTTAACGAGATCGGGCTCTGGCGCCTTTCAACACGGGCAGGGACGTGCCGCTCGTCAACCGCGGGTTGTGGCGCAGATTGTGGCGCAGTGCGTCGCGGAGGCGGACGGCGGGTTCGCCATGCAGCGGGATTGAGCCAGACGCAGGCTTTGTCCCAGAGCCACGTGCCCAAACCTGCCGTGGCGAGGGCCAGTCCCGTGCCGAGCAGGACGACGCCCAAGAGAATGAAGGACTCGATCTGAGAGGCCATGATGCCCCCTCGATTCTCCCGCCGGAGGGATCCCAGCGAGCTCAACTAGTAGACGGCCAAGGAGGCCGCCACGGTTCCATGGCACGCGCTGTGGCACCCATCGGCTCTTCCCCGGCAAGGCCATGGCCGGTCCTGCCGCCGGTCACCACCTCGCCGGTATCGGTGAACACTTCCACCAGCACCGCACCGATCTGCACGGCCGCCTCGGCGGCATCGAGGTCGCCGCTTTCGGCGGCCAGGGCGGCCGTGGTGAACGCAGCACCAGCGTTGCGTGCGGCTTGAGTGTCATCACTGGTACGGCGGTGGCACCTGGCCAGGCCGAGCTGCAGGGCGGCCCAGTGTGCCCAGCTCACTTCAGGTTTCGCACTAGGCCGTGTGCCGAAGTAGGTGGAGCCATTCGTTGATGGCAGTGATCTCAAGGACGGCCTGGTAACGGACACAGAGCTTGTCGTATCTGGTGGCCACGGCCCGGTGCCGCTTGAGACGGTTG
>NZ_VCKW01000511.1 GCF_005889715.1 Actinomadura soli | reverse complement strand
GTGAGGTGTTCGCGCAGGTGCTGGGCGTGGACGCGGTGTCGATGGACGATGATTTCTTCCGCCTGGGCGGGCATTCGCTGCTGGCGGTGTCGCTGGTGGAGCGGCTGCGGGCACGCGGGGTTCATGTCGCGGTGCGGGCGTTGTTTGAGTCTCCGACTCCGGCGGGGTTGGCGCGGGCGGCGGCGGCCGATCCGGTCGTGGTCCCGGCCAACCTGATCCCGCCAGGCGCCCAGCACATCACCCCCGACATGCTGCCCCTGGTGGAGCTGACCCAGACCGAAATCGACCGGGTGGTCGCCACCGTGGACGGCGGCGCCACCAACGTGGCGGACGTGTATCCGCTGACTCCGCTGCAGGAAGGGATGCTCTTCCATCATCTGCTCGCCGATGACGGCGCGGACGTGTACGTCACCGCACAAGTCGTGGAGTTCGACTCGCGGGCACGGCTCCATGCGGTCGTCCAGGCGTTGCAGCAGGTCGTGGACCGCCACGACATCTACCGCACGGGCGTGGTCTGGGAAGGACTGCGCGAGCCCGTCCAGGTGGTGTGGCGTCACGCACGGCTGCCGGTCGTCGAGTACGCCGGGGACCCGGCCGAGACCGACCCGGCGGCCGCACTGCTGGCCAAGGTGGGGTCGGTGATGGACCTCGTCCAGGCCCCGTTGATGGACCTCCATGTGGTCGAGGCACCGGAGAACCGATGGCTCGGGCTGGTGCGGATGCACCACATGGTGCAGGACCGCTTCGGCCTCGACGTGCTGCTGCACGAGTTGAGGACGGTCCTGTCCGGGCAGGGCGCGGCCTTGGCGCCCGCGGCGCCGTTCCGCGACTTCGTGGCCCACACCCGGGGAATCGACCGGTCCCAGCACGAGCGGTTCTTCGCGGACCTGCTCGGCGACGTGACCGAACCGACCGCACCGTTCGGACTGCTCGACGTGCACAGCGCCGACACCGAAATCGTCTCCGCACTGACCCCGGTCCCCGGGGAGTCCGTGATCCGGCTGCGAAATGTGGCGCAACAGCTGGGCGTCAGCCCCGCGACGGTGCTGCATGTGGCGTGGGCGCGGGTGCTGAGCGTGCTGTCCGGCCGCGACGACGTCGTGTTCGGCACGGTGATGTTCGGGCGAATGAACGCCGGCGATAGCGCAGACCGGGTCCTTGGGCCTTTCATCAACACCCTCCCGGTGCGGGCGCAGACCGGTCGCACAGGCGTCCGGGCGGCTGTCGAGGCGATGCGGTCGCAGTTGGCGGCTTTGCTTGAGCACGAGCACGCCCCCTTGGCGATCGCCCAGCGGGCCAGCGGGATCGTGGGCAACGCCCCTGTGTTCACCTCGCTCTTCAACTATCGCCACGTGTGGCGAGGGGCCGACAACACCGGACAGCGCGGGCTGGAGGGCATCCATAGCGTCCTCACCCAGGAGCAGACCAACTACCCGCTGACCGTGGCGGTGGACGACCTGGGCCATGAAGAGCTGACGCTCAGCGTGGAGGCGTTCAGCACTATTGATGCGGCTGCGGTCGGCCGACTGGTGTGCACCGCGATCGAGAACGTGGTCACCGCACTCGCTGCAACGCTCGACGGCGCTCCGGACACAGCTCTCAACACGCTGGATGTCCTCGACCAGCAGGAGCGGGACCTCGTGGTGTCGGGATGGAACGACACGGCGGTGGATGCCCCGGCAGGGCTGGTGGTGGAGCTGTTCGAGGCCCAGGCGCGCCGGACCCCGGACGCGGTCGCAGTGGTCTTCGAGGGCACCGAACTGACCTACGGGGAGTTGGACGTTCGCGCGAACCGGGTGGCGCATTATCTGGCTGACCGGGGTGTGGGCGCGGAGTCGGTGGTGGCGGTGCGGCTGCCGCGCGGTATCGAGATGGTCGTGGCGATTGTGGGGGTGTGGAAGGCGGGTGGCGCGTATCTGCCGGTGGATCCGGGGGTTCCGGCCGAGCGCATGGCGTTCATGGCCGCCGACAGCGGCGCGGCCCTGATCTTGACCGAGGATGACCTCGCCGCGTCGGTGGAGCACCCCGATACCCGGTTGCTGGTCGAACGGGATCGTGCGGGGTTGGCGTATGTGATTTACACCTCTGGGTCGACGGGGCGGCCGAAGGGGGTGGCGGTTACCCATGGTGGTTTGGCGAATGTGGTGTCGGTGTTTGGGCCGGTGATGGGTGCGGGCCCGGGTGTTGGGGTGTTGCAGTTCGCCTCGTTCGGTTTCGATGCGTCGGTGCTGGATGTGGGGGTGGCGTTGTCGTCGGG
>NZ_VCKW01000510.1 GCF_005889715.1 Actinomadura soli | reverse complement strand
GGTGGCCTCGGATCGCGGGACCAGGTACCGCTTCATCCCTTGGGGGTGGGGCGGTTCTGGTGGGCCCGGTTGTTTTTTGAGAACTGCACAGTGGACGCGAGCATCTCTGGTGAATGACGATGCTGTTGCGATGGTTCGCCGTCGTGGTGGTGTTGCTCGTTTATCTGCGATTTGTTTTGATCGTTTTGTGTGTTCAAGTTTTTTAGGGCATACGGTGGATGCCTTGGCATCAGGAGCCGATGAAGGACGTGGGAGCCTGCGATATGCCTCGGGGAGTCGGCAACCAGACTTTGATCCGGGGATTTCCGAATGGGGAAACCTGGCACCCGTCATGGGGTGTCGCCGCCGTCTGAATGTATAGGGCGGTTGGTGGGAACGCGGGGAAGTGAAACATCTCAGTACCCGCAGGAAGAGAAAACAATTGTGATTCCGTGAGTAGTGGTGAGCGAAAGCGGAGGAGCCTAAACCGTGCGCGTGTGATAGCCGGCAGGCGTTGCGTGTGCGGGGTTGTGGGACCATCCTGGTCCAGCTGCCGCTGGGTCGAGAAGTTACAAACTGCTCGGGTAGTCGAATGGCATGGGAAGGCCGACCGTAGACGGTGAGAGTCCGGTAGACGAAATTCGAGTGGCTTCTGGGTGTGTTCCCGAGTAGCACGGGGCCCGTGAAATCCCGTGTGAATCTGCCACGACCACGTGGTAAGGCTGAATACTTCCTGGTGACCGATAGCGGACAAGTACCGTGAGGGAAAGGTGAAAAGTGCCCCGGTGAGGGGTCGTGAAAGAGTACCTGAAACCGTGTGCCTACAAGCCGTCAGAGCCTCCTCAACGTCTTTCGGGGTGTTGTTGGTGATGGCGTGCCTTTTGAAGAATGAGCCTGCGAGTTATGGTGTGTGGCGAGGTTAACCGGTGGCGGGTAGCCGTAGCGAAAGCGAGTCTGAATAGGGCGTTTTTAGTCGCATGCTGTAGACCCGAAGCGGGGTGATCTAGCCATGGGCAGGGTGAAGCGCCGGTAAGACGGTGTGGAGGCCCGAACCCACCAGGGTTGAAAACCTGGGGGATGACCTGTGGTTAGGGGTGAAAGGCCAATCAAACTCCGTGATAGCTGGTTCTCCCCGAAATGCATTTAGGTGCAGCGTTGCGTGGTGCTTGCCGGAGGTAGAGCTACTGGATGGCTGATGGGCCCGACAAGGTTACTGACGTCAGCCAAACTCCGAATGCCGGTAAGTTAGCGTGGCAGTGAGACTGCGGGGGATAAGCTTCGTAGTCGAGAGGGAAACAGCCCAGATCATCGGCTAAGGCCCCTAAGCGTGTGCTAAGTGGGAAAGGATGTGGAGTTGCCGTGACAACCAGGAGGTTGGCTTAGAAGCAGCCATCCTTGAAAGAGTGCGTAATAGCTCACTGGTCAAGTGATTCCGCGCCGACAATGTAGCGGGGCTCAAGCACACCGCCGAAGCCGTGGCACTCACGCCGTAGGGTGTGGGTGGGTAGGGGAGCGTCCTGCAGCCGGTGAAGCCTCCGAGTGATCGAGGGGTGGAGGCTGTGGGAGTGAGAATGCAGGCATGAGTAGCGAGTCACACGTGAGAAACGTGTGCGCCGGATGACCAAGGGTTCCTGGGGCAGGCTAATCCGCCCAGGGTAAGTCGGGACCTAAGGCGAGGCCGACAGGCGTAGTCGATGGACAACGGGTTGATATTCCCGTACCCGCTGGTATGCGCCAACGCTGAACCCTCTGATGCTAAGACCGTGAAGCCTGGGGTGGGGCCTTCGGGCTGTGCTCTGGTGTGGATTGGTCGGCCCGAGGGGGTAGTAGGTGAGTGATGGGGTGACGCAGGAGGGTAGCTCAGCCCGGGCGGTGGTTGTCCCGGGGTAAGGCTGTAGGGAGAGAGATAGGTAAATCCGTCTCTCATGTTCCTGAGAGCTGATGCCGAGCCGTTTTAGGTGAAGTGAGTGATCCCATGCTGTCGAGAAAAGCCTCTAGCGAGTGTACTGGCGGCCCGTACCCTAAACCGACTCAGGTGGTCAGGTAGAGAATACCAAGGCGATCGGGTGAACTGTGGTTAAGGAACTCGGCAAATTGCCCCCGTAACTTTGGGAGAAGGGGGACCTCGCCCGGTGAGCCGTCTTGCACGGGGAGCTGGGTGGGGTCGCAGAGGCCAGGGGGAAGCGACTGTTTACTAAAAACACAGGTCCGTGCGAAGTCGTAAGACGCGGTATACGGACTGACGCCTGCCCGGTGCCGGAACGTTAAGAGGACCGGTTAGACC
>NZ_VCKW01000509.1 GCF_005889715.1 Actinomadura soli | reverse complement strand
AAGCTGCACCAGGGGCCGTAGAGGCTCCGAAGTCAAGGGTGGGACGGAGTCCCATCGCGAAGCGACGCGAAGCGCCCTTGACTTTGGAGGGGCGGCCCCGTACGCAGCGCCGCCCCCACCCCCGAACCTGAATTCTGCTGATCTGAATCCGGCGGACAAACACACAGCATTCCGACACCCAGCTATCGGTAACCACGTTTGAGTAGGTATTTGGCTCCTGCCTCGAAGTCCTCGGGGCTGAGCAGATCGAACCCGAAAGCGTCCGCGAGACGGTCGGTGATGTTGAAGGCGGCGCAGACCGCCAGTGCGTCCTGGACCTGCTGAGGTGAGACGCCGGCGGCCAGCAGGCCCCGCATGTCCTGGGCGCTGACGGATCCCTCCCGCGTCAGCTTGCCGAGCATTCGCAGCGTGGCGCGCAGCGGCTCCTCGATGGGTGCCGATTCCAGGTCGGCCAGCACCGCCGCGACTCGCGGCCCGTCCTGGTAGGCCTGCGCTGCGGTCGCGGTGTGCGCGGCGATGCAGAACGCGGTCTCGTTCACTTTCGACACGTAGGCCGCCATTAGCTCCCGGTCGCCCACCGACCAGGCGGACGGTCCGCGCATCGCCTCGTGGGTGAACTCCTTGGCCCGGGCACCGTAGAAATCGGGCCGGTAGAAGACCAGCTTGGCGGCGTCCGGCACAGGGTGCCTGGAGACCAGCCGGATGAGTGCGAACAGCAGCTTGGTTCCGGCGGCGTAGCCGTTGTTGAGGATTTCAAGTCGCATTGTCCGGGCTCCCCTCGGCAGTGGCTTCGGCCAGGGCCGCCAATCCGGCTTCGTACAGCCGGGCGGACTGGCCGACCGCCGCGCATATCACCAGTTCGAAGAGCTGGTCCTCGGTGCAGCCGGACGCCTTCGCCGCGTCCAGGTCCGCTTCGGTCACCTGAGCCGGTGCGTCGGCGACCTTGCCGATCAGTGCGGCCAGCGGTGAGGAGAGGCCGTCGTTGGCAAACGCCCGCGCTCGCTGCTCGGCTGATGCCCTGCCCTCTCCGGTCAGCACGCGATCCACCAGGGCTCGGTGCGCTGCTTGCTTCTTGTCCTCGTCCGGCACGCCGCCTCCGCTTCTCTTACATGCCGCCCTGCTACATCTGTCCCTACGCGGTAGACGATTGGCACGGGGCCGAATTCGACACGTAACCCAGGAAGTCAACTACCCGCAGGTCAGGCCAGGCATTGCTATGGCGTCGGGGACAGGTACCGGTAGTCCAGGCGGGTGTTGGCCCAGGAGATGCGCGGGTCGACCAAGCGGGTGAGTTTGTAGCCCGTGGGGGTGAAGCCGTGGCGGCGCCAGAAGGCATCGCTCACAAGTTCGCCGATGTCCATTCGGCACCGCAGGCGTCGAAGGCTTGGTCGGTGGCCCAGCCCACTACGCCGGACAGCAGCGGCGGTGCCAGTTCCCTTGGACCGGACGGACGCGGTCACGGCAGCCATGCCGATCGTTGCTGTGGACAGGTGCTGACTGTCCGGGCCCGCCTGGAGCGGAGGTTGAAGAGCGCAGGGCGCAGGGCCGGTGGCCCGGCGTGGAACTTCTGTAGTTCCACGGTGAGGCTGAGCAGGTCCTTCAGGTCATTGGCATTGGCCTGGCGCACTTGGACGTCCCGCGCGTCCTGCGCGTCCTGCGTGGCCTGCACGGTCTGGATCGGGGACGACGTCGCGCGCAGGCCCTTGATCTGGTCGATGCCGAAACCGAGCTCGAACAAGGAGGTGACGACATCGTGGTGGGACGCGGAGAGGGCGATGGCGTGCTCGAAGCCGCCCAAGTCGATGAGCTGGCCGGCGAGGGCCCGGTAAAGCCGGCGGTAGATCTCGCGTTTCCCGCGCGGCGCCGAGGCGTGTTGGTGGAGGCGGATCGATGAGTGCTGGTCGTCGTGGCGGTCTGCGGGCGTGGCCGCCACGAAGCCGAGGAGGGTGCCGTCGTCCACTACGGCGATGGCCGGTCCGGTGTCGTGCCACGCCGACACCAGGCGACTGGCAACGTCCACATCGCACAGTTCCAGTCTGGCCTTGCCCGCGGGGGCGTGGTCGGCGGCGAGTAGCTCGGCCGCAGGTGCGACGAAACGTTCCTCGAACGGGATGACGTCAATGCCCATCCGGTGCTCCTCGCCTGACCTGTCCGATCGTAGCTTCGATCATGGCGGGCGCCCGCGCGGTAGGGTCTGTCTCTTATACCCATCT
>NZ_VCKW01000508.1 GCF_005889715.1 Actinomadura soli | reverse complement strand
GGGCGGGGCGGTCGGGGTTGACGTCCAGGATGCGGCACCAGCGCCGCGCCAGGTCCATCATGGTGTCGGCGTCGTCGTCGCGGGTGGCGTGCGCGAGGTGCCACAGCGCGGACAGGGCGCTCAACCGGGTCGGTCCGAGAACGCCGAGGACAGCGGCGGCCAGCTTTCCGGTTTCGGCGGGTTTGAGGATTCCTGCGTCGGTGCGGGCCAGCAGCAGCGCGGCGGCGTACCCGGCGTTCCACGGCGTCATCGCCGTGTTCGGCGTCGTGACCGGCGGAGTGCCGGACGAGGCGGCGGGCGGCGTGGTGGCGGATGTCGCGGCAGGCGGGGCCGTGGGTGAGGTGAACTCGGCGAACACCAGACGCGTCACACAGGCCCGAATCCAGCGGCGGTCGGCGGGACGGCGGCGGATCTGGGCCACCTCGATCCGGGACTCTTCCAGCGCGAGGGCGGCTTGGGCTGCGGCGGCGGACGCATCGCCCGGGATGGTCCAGCGGGTGTGGGTGGCGTGCGCGGCCTCGTGCGTCAGCACGCCCCACAGGGCCGGGTAGCGTTCCCGGTCGGCCGGGCGGGTCGGGTCACAGGTGCCGGGTTGCTGGCCGAGGTGGATGCCGTCGAGCTCGATGGCGGCCAGCGACGGGACGTAGCAGCCGGGCGCGCCGCGCCCGAGCCCGGGCGCGCACCGCACGGTGAGGTCTTCCCGGTCGGTCAGATCGGTCACCGCATCGGTGAACGCCGCCGACAACGGCAGCCACGCCCCGGTCACCGGCACGGCCCCGTAGGCGGGTCCTGGGGCGGATGCTGGGGCGGTGGGTGCGGTGCCCGTCCCGGTGCCGGACGGCGCAGCGGTCGGCGCGGTGGTCGGCCGTGCGGTCGGCGGTGCGGTGGGTGCGGGGATGACGTGGGTTGCCATGGAATCCTCCGTGCGTGAACGGGCGTGCGTGGCCCGTCGTAGGTGCGGTGACGTGGTGTGGTGGTGTGCGGGTTAGATCTGCTGGCCGAGGGCGAGTGGGGTGACGGTGCGCCCGTAGACGGCGGATACGACCTCGGCGACGACGTCGCGGTCTTCTTCGGGCGCGACGCCGAGAAGGTTGGCCACCGCCGCTTCGGGGCCGAGGACACCGGCGATCTTCTGGAAGTTGATCAGTTCGCGCAGTTGCGGGGACCAGCCGATCTCGCCGGAGGATTGGCGGCGGGCCAGGTTCCGCGCGACGCGCACCGCGCGCGGGTGGATGTCGAGCTTGGTGGCCAGTTCGTAGTCGGTGGACACCTGGATCTGCGCGGCGAACCGGGACGCCAGGGCCTCGGTGAGCACGGCTCCGTGCACGCCGGGGTTGTGCCCGGCGACCACGTAGAAGCCGTCTTTGGCGGTGATCGTCTCGCCCTTGTGGGCCTTGACGGTGATCTGCCTGCGCTTGTCCATCGCCGGGTATACCACCGCCAGCACCTTCGGCGAGATGAGGGTGGCGTCATCGATGAGCAGCGCGCGGCCCTCGGTCATCGCCGTCACCAGCGGCCCGTAGACGAACTCGTAGCCGCCGCCCGGGGCCTGGGTGTACTCGCCGACGAAATCGGCCACGGCGGTGTCCCCGTCCCCAGCCACCGTGATCAGGTCACCGAACGCGGCCTCGACCAGGGACGTTTTCCCGGTCCCGGGCGGTCCGTACAACATCGCCGGGATGGACGCCTCCCGCAGCCGCCGCAGCGCCGCCACGTCCGGCAGGTCAGCCAACCGGCGCGGGTGGTAGGTCTGACCGTTCGGACGCACCACCGGCCCGACCTCGGCCGTCCCGCTGTTCGTTTTCCCGCCGTTGGCGGTTGCCTTCCCGGACGTACCAGACGCGCCCGGTGCACGCGCGGGCTTGGTTTTCGTCTTCTTGACGGGTGCGGGGGCGCGGCGTGTTGTCCGCGTGCTGGTCGCGCCGCCGCTCTTGAGGGCGTCGGCGGTGGTGGCAGTGCTGCGGTAGCGGCGCGGCCCGGTAAACACCAGTTCGGCCTGCCCACGGTCCACCAGCGTCGTCAGTGCGTTCCCCACCGCCCCGGCGGATCGGTCCAGGGTTCGGGCGATCTCACCCGGCGTGAACGCGGCTGCGGGGTAGGCGGCCAGGACGGTAGCGACCTTGCGACGCAGCTCGCCCTGCCCGAGGCGACCGGTTCCACCCGGCGCGGGTGCGGCGGTCGGCGCGGTGGCGCTCGTCGGGGCGGTGGTCGGCGTCGTGGTCGAGGTGGTGGGAACAGTGGTCATGACATGGCTCCTTGAGGTGTGGTCTGCGGAACGGCGGGGGGGCGGGCGGATGGCGCACCCGCCCCGGGGCGTGGGG